>CAZKTS010000065.1:0-15366 GCA_964555735.1 uncultured Bifidobacteriaceae bacterium | reverse complement strand
GGGGGGGGGGGGGGGGGGGGGGGGGGGGGGGGGGGGGGGGGGGGGGGGGGGGGGGGGGGGGGGGGGGGGGGGGGGGTGGGGGGGGGGGGGGGGGGGGGGGGGGGGGGGGGGGGGGGGGGGGGGGGTGGTGGGGGGGGTGGGGGGGGGGGGGGGGGGGGGGGGGGGGGGGGGGGGGCTGGGGGGTGGGGTTTGGGGGGGGGTGGGGGGGGGGGGGGGGGTAGAGGCCGCGCGATCGCGCGGGCGGTCAGGCGTAGATGAGCAGGAAGGCGAAGCTGGTGGCGAGGAGCACCGA
Source organism: uncultured Bifidobacteriaceae bacterium (assembly GCA_964555735.1). Taxonomy (GTDB): domain Bacteria; phylum Actinomycetota; class Acidimicrobiia; order IMCC26256; family PALSA-555; genus CAZKTS01. The sequence continues at coordinate 15,074 of CAZKTS010000065.1, read as the reverse complement.
CGCGGCGCTGGCGGCCCAGAAGATCAGCGTCAGGATGCCGTCGAGGCGTGTCATCCCCCGCATCAGATGCGCGACGTCGTCGCCTTGCGTGTGGATCACCGCGCGGAAGGCGGCGGTCACGCGGATGAGGAGGACGCCGACCACCGCGCCGAGGACGGAGATCAGACACCAGGCCGTGAGGTCGCAGTAGTAGACGATGGGCGGGGGTGTGGCCCCGAGCGACACCCCGAAATGACCCATGAAGTGGTAGGCGAGGAGGATGAGGCTCGCGAGGATCACCACCACCCCCGAGCGGGACAGGTTGCGCACCAGACCCTTGAACGTCTCGTTCTCCGCTGCCGTGAACTCGTAACCTGCGCTGGTCGTCATCGCCGCCGCCTTCCCGTGCTGGGGTCCGAGTCTAGCTGCGTCTTCAGTCGTCGTAGTCGCTGGCCAGCGCCTCGTAGAACGCGTCGCTGAGCAGGTAGTCCGCCCAGTCCGGGTTCACGGGGGAGACGCCCCGCCGCTGCTGGAACAGCACGAGGTCGTCGAGCTCGCCGTCGTACCAGCCCCACAGGAAGCGCACCCGCAGGACGTCGACGTTCCGCCGGCGCAGCTCGGCGACGCAGTCCACGAGCTCCTCGTCGTCGAACTCCTCGATCACGGCCTCGATCTCGTCGATGACCGCGGCGAGGTAGCCGAGCCCCTTCTTGGTGATCTGGTAGCGCTCCTTGCGCCGGTTCGTCTCGATCAGGTCGGCGTTCACGAGCTCTTGCAGCACGTCGTCCAGCGCGGAGAGCTCGGAGGGGAGCAGGATCGGCATGGGCATCCCGCCGTCGGCGGGCGCGAGGTCCATCTTCTTGAGGACGTAGATGCCGGCGAGCGTCAGCTTGTGCTCGTGCGTGAGGACGGCCGCCTGCTCGCTCATGCGCTCACTCCGCGGTGTGCCATGCGTCGGCCTCGAGCCGGATCTGCTGCCGGCCGGAGGGCTCGACCTCCAGCCAGGAATCGACGTCCCCGAACGCGTAGTGGACGGGGATGCCCACGGCGGCGCACGTCGGCCGCGGGATGCGCGCGTGGTGCGGGTTGCACATGGCCAGGACGATCGCCCGCTCTCCGCGTCCGGTCACGCGCGGCAACCAGCGCTCGAGGAAGGCCGACAGGAGCACCGTCACCGAGTAGTCCTTCGCCACTTCCTCGACGAAGAACTCGAGCTCGACGTCGTCGGTGAGCTCCTCCGGCTCCTCGGCCGCGTGGACCGCGAGCACGAGCGCGTGGTCGACCTGGCGCTCCGATCCGTCACGACCGGCGAGCCAGATCGGATCCACGTGGGCCCAGCCGAACACCGTGGCCTCGAGATCGGGGGCGTCGCGAGCGTGATCGAGGTGCAGCACCTCGAGGGGCGGCCGTTCGCGAAAAGGCAGCTCGGCGATCGAGCGGATCGGTTCCAAAGGGCTGTTAGATGACCGGTCGCGATCCAAGGACACGCGCGTCGGCCTGGGTGACCATCGAGCTCTTTCGCGGCGATGGGTGGGCTACGGGCGACGGGCTACAGGCTGCGGCCGAGCCCGGATCCGGGCTTTTGGCTGAAGCCCGAAGCCTGAAGCCCGAAGCCTGTCCACTCGAGCACTGGCGCAAGCTGCCGCGATGCGGGGCGCTGGATGTCCTCACTTCGCGAGTGGTCATCTAGGCCGCGAGGCGCTCGGGCTTGCGCGTGCGATCCTTGCGGGTCACTCCGAAGCGACCGCCGCCGAACCGCCGGGTGCCGCCGCCGCCGACGCTGTTGTACTTGCGCCCCGTGGCCGACGGCTTGCTGAACCTGGACGGATTCTGCGCGCGGTACGACTGCCGCTGCGTCTGCATGCTCGACACGCGCACGGGCGACGTGTGGTAGGGCGTCACGTAGATGGGCACGTACGAGGGCCGGAACATGCTCGAGAACATCATGCCCATCATCATGCTCGACGCGATGCCCATCATCGGCGAGTGGTAGTACCCGTAGTGCGGGCCGTAGCCGTCCGTCTGGTAGTTGCCCTGGCCATCGCCCGTGATCTGGCGGCGGATCGTGAAGATCTTCTCGTCGTCCTGGACGCTCCCGTCGACGTTGCGATCGAAGAAGCCGGTGACGACCTGCGTCTTGTTGTCGAGGTCCTGCACGGCGACGCTGATGATCTCCTTGCCTTCGTAGATCTCGTTGACGCGCTTCTCGAGATCCTCGGGGCCGTCGGCCATCTTGTAGGCCTCGTTGACCTTGTCGAAGTCGATCTTGACGTTGGTGTTCTCCGTGGTGGCCCACCGATCGTTGCCGCTGCGACCGCAGCCGGCGACCGAGCCGAGGACCACCACCGCCGTGAGCGCTCTGGAAAGATGCATTGCGACTCAAAGCTAGGGCCCCGGAGGTCGTCGGTCAAGGGCGCCCCGAATCCAAGCTGCTGGAATCACACGCGCTGCTCCAGCGTCGCATCCACGAAAGCACGACGGTCCCCGCTCGCCCTGCGGTTAAGCTGCACCCGTGGGTGACCTAGCGTGAAGCCGACCGATGTGCGGGATCCCGAGTACTTCCACAAGGTCGTGGACTGCCAGTGGGCGTGCCCCGCCCACACCAACGTGCCCGAGTACATCCGCATGATCGCGCAGGGGCGCTACGCCGATGCGTACATGCTCAACCGCGCGTCGAACGTGTTCCCCGGGATCCTCGGGCGCACCTGCGATCGTCCGTGCGAGCCCGCCTGCCGGCGCGGCCGCATCGAGGAGAAGCCGGTCGCCATCTGCCGCCTCAAGCGCGTCGCCGCCGATCTCCGCGGTGACATCACCGCCCGGCTGCCGAAGGCGGCGCCCAGGAACGGCAAGCGCATCGCGTGCATCGGCGCGGGGCCGGCGTCGCTCGCGGTGGCCAACGACCTCGCGCCGCTCGGCTACGAGGTGACGATCTTCGAGAAGCTGTCGGTGCCCGGCGGCCTCATGCGGTCCAACATCCCCGCGTTCCGCCTGCCCCACAGCGTGCTCACCGACGAGATCGACCAGATCCTCGGCATCGGCAACATCGAGGTCCGGTACGAGACGCCGATCGAGAGCATGAAGGCGCTGCTCGGCGAGGGCTACGACGCGATCTTCGTGGGCAGCGGTGCGCCGCGCGGCAAGAACCTCGAGATCCCCGGTCGCTACGACAGCGATCGCATCCACATCGGCATCGACTGGCTGCAGTCGGTCGCCTTCGGCCACACCACCAGGATCGGCGGCAAGGTCCTCATCATCGGCGTCGGCAACACGGCGATGGACTGCTGCCGGACGTCGTGCCGGCTCGGGGGCAAGGACATCAAGGTGATGGCGCGCAAGCCGCGCGGCTACTTCAAGGCGTCGCCCTGGGAGCTCGAGGACGCCGAGGAGGAGCGGGTCGAGATCGTCATCAACCACGAGCCGAAGCGCTTCGTGATCGACCGCGGCTGCCTGCTCGGCATGGAGTTCCAGCGCTACGAGTCGCGCGAGGAGAACGGCAAGCTCGTGCAGACCCCGCTCGACGAGGTGTTCCTGCCGGCGGACGACGTGATCCTGGCGATCGGGCAGGAGGCGGCGTTCCCCTGGATCGAGCCCGACCTCGGCATCGACCTCGACAGGTGGGGCGCGCCCATCGTGGACAAGGTCACGCACGAGTGCAGCCTGCCCGGCGTGTTCTTCGGCGGCGACGCGGCCTTCGGCCCGCTCAACATCATCTGGGCGGTGGAGCACGCGCACCAGGCGGCGATCAGCATCCACAACCGCTGCCAGGGCATCCCGCTGACGGAGCGGCCGGCGCGCGGCATGAACCTGCTAAGCACCAAGATGGGCCTGCACGAGTGGAGCTACAGCAACGACTACAGCGCCACCAAGCGGCAGAAGATGACCCACGTCGACCTCGTCAGGCGCTTCGAGAAGCTCGACGTCGAGGTGGAGCTCGGCTTCACCGCCGAGCAGACGGCGCGCGAGGTCCAGCGCTGCCTGAACTGCGACGTGCAGACCGTGTTCACCGACTCGCGCTGCATCGAGTGCGACGCGTGCATCGACGTCTGTCCGGTGCTCTGCCTGACCATCGCGCCCGCCGCCGACGAGCCGGCCCTCCGCCAGCGCCTCTCCGCGCCCGCCACGAACCTGTCCCAGGCCCTGTTCGCGTCGGGGCCGCTGCCGCAGACCAAGCGCCTCATGCTCAAGGACGAGGACGTCTGCCTGCATTGCGGCCTCTGTGCCGAGCGCTGCCCGACGGCCGCCTGGGACATGCAGAAGTTCGACCTCTCGATTCCGTACGCAGGGAGCAAGCCGTGCAAGAGGCCGTAGACCGCGTAAACGACTTCGCGTTCAAGCTCGCAAACGTCAATGGGACCGGGTCTGCGAGCGCCAATGGCCTGCTCATGCAGGCCATCTTCCGCATGGGCATCCCCGTGTCCGGCAAGAACCTGTTCCCCTCCAACATCCAGGGGCTTCCGACCTGGTACGAGATCCGTGTCAACCGCGAGGGTCACACCGCGCGCACGAGCGAATACGACCTCGTGGTCGCGATGAACGCCGAAACCTACGGGCGCGACGTCCACGAGGTCCGCGCCGGCGGCTGGGTCCTGCACGACTCGACGTGGCCGCTCGACGCGGCGCTGAAGCGCGCCAACGTGACCTTCCTCGGCGTGCCGTACGCGCAGCTCTGCGTGGAGGCCTTCACCGACTCGCGCGAGCGGACGCTCATGAAGAACATCGCCTACGCCGGGACGCTGGTGGCGCTGCTCGACATCGACCTCGACATCGTCGCGCAGATGCTGCGCGAGAAGTTCTCGCACAAGCCGGCGCTCATGCACTCGAACGAGAAGGCGATCCGCCTCGGCTACGACTACGCCCGGAAGCACTTCCCCTGTCCGTTGCCGATCCGCCTCGCCAGGATGGACGCGACCCGGGAGTCCATCCTCATCGACGGCAACACCGCCACGGCGCTCGGCGCGCTCTACGCCGGCGCGACGGTGGCCGGTTGGTACCCGATCACGCCCTCGACCAGCGTGCTCGACGCGTTCAAGGGGCTCTGCGAGACGTACCGCACCGACCACGACTCTGGTGAGCGGCGCTATTGCATCCTGCAGGCCGAGGACGAGCTCGCCGCGGTGGGCATGACGATCGGCGCGGCCTGGAACGGCGCGCGCGCGTTCACCGCGACGTCGGGGCCCGGCATCTCGCTCATGAACGAGCTGGTGGGGCTCGCGTACTACGCGGAGATCCCGGTCGTCATCGTGGACGTGCAGCGCGTCGGGCCGTCGACGGGCATGCCGACGCGGACGCAGCAGGGCGACCTGATGCTCTGCGCCTACGCGTCGCACGGCGACACCAAGCACATCTGCCTCTACCCCGCGAACCCCGCCGAGTGCTTCTACTTCGCGGTCAAGGCGTTCGATCTGGCCGAGCGCTTCCAGACGCCCGTCTTCCTGCTGAGCGACCTCGACATCGGGATGAACGACTGGGTCGTGCCGCGGCTCAAGTGGGACGACGGCTACCGGCCCGACCGGGGGCGCGTGCTCGGTCGCGAGGCGCTCGAGGAGCTGCCGAAGTTCCATCGCTACTCGCCCGAGGACGAGCTCGGGGTGGCTGCGCGGACGCTGCCGGGCGTGCACCAGAAAGGCGCGTTCTTCACGCGCGGCTCGGGACACAACAAGCTCGGCGGGTACACCGAGGTCCCCGACGAGTACCAGGAGGTGATGGACCGCCTGACGCGCAAGCACCGCGCGGCGAGGAACCTCGTGCCCGAGGCCGTGATCGAGCGGCGCAAGGGCGCGGGCTTCGGGGTCATCACGCTCGGGGGCTGCGACCTCGCGGTGCGGGAGGCGCTCGGCTTGCTCGAGGAGCGCGGCGTGCCCGGCGATTACCTGCGCGTGCGCGGGTTCCCGTTCGGCGACGAGGTCGAGGCGTTCCTGCAGGAGCATCCCATCGTGTTCGTGGTGGAGCAGAACCGGGACGCGCAATTGCGGTCGCTGCTCGTCCTCGAGACGGCCGTGCACAAGGAGAAGCTGCGATCCGTGCGCGCCTACGGCGGGTTCCCGCTTCAGGCCAGCCAGGTCGTCGAGGGCATCACCGCGCAGCTGCCGGACGGATACTGCGAAGAGGAGCGAGAGTGACCTACATTCGAAAGCCGATCGCGCAGCACCCGTCGCTCGCGCCGAACCGGCTCGGGCTCACCATTCGCGACTACGAGGGCAGCATGTCGACGCTGTGCGCCGGCTGCGGCCACGACTCGATCACCGCGGCCCTGGTGCGCGCGCTCTACGAGCTCGACACGGCGCCGCACATGATCGCGAAGCTCTCGGGCATCGGCTGCTCGTCGAAGACCCCGACGTACTTCGTCTCCGGGGCGCACGGGTTCAACTCGGCGCACGGCCGCATGCCGGCCATCGCGACCGGCGCGGCGGCCGCCAACCGCGATCTGCTGTACATCGGCGTCAGCGGCGACGGCGACTCGCTCTCGATCGGGCTCGGCCAGATGGCCCACGTCATCCGCCGCAACGTCAACATGCTCTACCTCATCGAGAACAACGGCTGCTACGGCCTGACCAAGGGCCAGTTCTCGGCCTCGACCGACATCGGCTCGAGGTCCAAGCGGGGCGAGCCGAACGCCCAGCCGCCGATCGATCCGGTGCTGCTCGCGCTCAGCGTGGGCGCCACGTTCGTCGCGCGCGGGTTCTCGGGCGACAAGGCGCAGCTCGTGCCGATCCTGAAGGCGGCCCTGCGCCACAAGGGCTGCGCGGTGGTCGACGTGATCTCGCCGTGCGTCACGTTCAACGACCACGAGGGCTCGACCAAGAGCTACGTCCACACGCGCAAGCACCAGCTGCCCGTCTTGGCCGCGGACTTCGTGCCGCACCGCGAGGAGATCACGGCGACGCTCCCAGAGGGCGAGGGCTTCGACGTGCGCCTGCACGACGGGAGCGTGGTCCGGCTGCACAAGGTCGCCGCCGGATACGACCCGACGGACCGAAAGCGCGTCGGCGCCTTCCTGCTGGAGCGCCAGAACTCGGGCGAGATCCCGGTGGGCCTGCTCTTCATCGACGAGCGCGGCGTCGAGATGCACGACGGCGCGCGCACGGTGAAGCGGCCGCTCGTGCAGGTGCCCTACGAGGAGCTCTGCCCCGGCGCCGCCGCGCTCGAGGCGCTGCAGGCCGCGTATCGGTGACGCCGCCGAGTCAGGGCTTCGCGTCGCGGAGCGCGGCCATGCCGCCGTCCTCGGTCCACTTCTTGAGCATGGCCGGGATGGCGTTCTCGACGAGCGTCGCGCAGCCGGCCTCGAACGTCGGGTAGGAGTCGTTGCTGGCGGCGGTCCCGGCGAACGAATAGGCGTAGTCGGTCTGCTGGCTCGGGCGCAGGGCGAAGGCCCAGGTCATCTCGATGATCGTGTACGTGAGCGCGCCGCGCACGAGCCCGTTGAGGCGGAGGTCGTCGATCTTCACGTCGGCGACGACGTGCGGCGTGGCCGGCAGCGCCTGGGGCGACTCGACGATCTCGACGCGCGAGAAGTAGCCCTCCAGCGCGGCCTTGAGATCACGGCGGACGAACGTCTGGACGTCCATCAGCTGGAAGCGTTCGCAGCCGTCGCTGCCCGTCGCGCAGGCCCGCGTCTCGAGGGTCCACGTGTTCTTCACGCGCGCCGCGTCCACGACGATGTAGAGCGGTCGCTCGATCTTGCGGGCGACGAGGAGGTTCGGGGGCTTCGGACGCGCGTTGGCCAGGCTGTAGCCGCCGACGGTGCCGTGGATGCTCTTCGTGTAGTTTCCCCGCGCGCACCCGGTCGCGACAGCCGACGCGACGGTCAGGATCCACAGCTCTCTCTTCCAGCCTGACATGACGTTCCTCCCGGTTCGAGCCACCTTCATACACCGACGCCCGAGCGAGCCCCACCTCTGCGAGGCAGGCGGTATCCTGCGGGGGTGCGTATCGTCACCATCCTCTGCGTGCTGACGTCGGTCCTCGGGGCGCGATCCGCGTCGGCCGAGGGCAACGAGGTCGAGCTCCACGGCGGCCTCTGGTTCGCGAAGCTGAGCCGGCCCGAGGTCGTCCCCGACATGCCGATGATCACGGCCGCCGACAACCCGGACCAGGACGTCGGCACCGGCAGCGGCGTCCTGCGGCAGCTCGGCTTCTCGCTGTCGCTCGCGGACAATCGGCTGGCGTTCGACTACATGACCGACCAGCTGCTCGGCGACGACACGGCCGGGAGCGGCAAGCTCGGGCGCGAGTCGCTGCGCCTCATCACGGGGCAGCTCATGCCCGCGCTCGGCGGGAAGGTCAAGCCGATCGTGGAGGTGACGAGCGGGTCGTTCGAGGGAGGCCTCAAGGACCCGGGCAAGTTCATCCGCCACGACGGCGAGAAGTACCTGCCGCGCGGCCTCGGCGGCTGGAAGAGCTCGCTCTTCGCCGCGGGCCTGCGACTGCGCTTCGGCGAGGAGCGGCCGTCGCACGTGCCCGACTTCTACAGCACCTGGGCGCTCGGCTTCCGCTACACGCACTTCGGCATCCCGACGGTCTCCGTCGGCAACTCGTCGATCGGGATGCCCGGGCAGGCCTACCTCATCGACTCGGCGGTCTCGATGTACGAGCCCGTGATCGACGGCGAGCTCGGCTACAAGTACGTGCTGGCGCGCTTCGGAGGCGGGCTCGGCTACGGCGTCACCGACTTCGGCAAGTGGGGGCGCTACACGGGGATGTCGATGAGCATGAACGGGCTCCTCCAGGTCCGCGTGCCGTTCTCCGCCGGCCCGGTCGGCATGGCGCTGACCGGCGGCGTGAGCTTCCAGATGTGGGTCGTGGTCCCGCCGAGCGCGAGCCCGAAGCGCTTTGCCGAGGGCATGCCGGACGGCGACCTCGGCGGCGGCAGCATCGTCGAGGCCTCGATCGCGTCGAGCATGTACCTCCTGTGGGGGCCGCAGGTCGGCCTCGAGGTGCGACTGTGAGGCGCGCCGTCGTCGCGCTCGTCGCGCTCGCAGCGTGCGAGCAGCGCTTCATCGCCGGCCCGCCCACGTGCACGCAGTCGATGGACGAGTGCGCTCGCGCCAACCGGATCCCCGCGCCAGACGGGCCTGCGATCGACGCGCCCGCGGGAGGCGGCCCCGATGGTCCGCCCGCGGACGCCCCCGTGGCGCTGCCCGGCCCGGGGGCCTGGCAGCCGCTCGCCGCCGCCGGCGCGCCCATGCAGCGCTTCTACGGAGTCCTGGCCTGCGCGGGCCGGAGCGCGCTCGTGATCGGCGAGTCGAACCCGGGCGTCGTGCCGCCGGATCGCAAGACCTACGTCTACGACGCCGCCAGCGACCGGTGGCGCGCCGGCGCGGATCTGCCGGCGGGGATGGTCCCGAACGGGCTCCGGGCCGTGGACACCGGCAGTGGCCTCGTCGTGTACGCGCAGATGGGCGGCGGCGCGCGCTACGACGTCGGCGGAGATTCGTGGACGGCGTTGCCGGTGGAGGGGGCGCCGACGGGCTCGCTGCGCGCGCTGCTCTGGCACCCGGGCCAGCTCGTGGTGCTCACGGAGAGCGGTGGCGCCACGCTCGCTCCCGCGGCCGCCACCTGGACGGCGCTGCCCGCGCAGAGCCTCACGGCCGGCGTCGCGGCCACCGTCGCCGGCGACCTCGTCGTCACGTACGACGCGCAGGGCGCGCGCGGCCTCGACCTCGTCGCGCGGCAGTGGGCGGAGCTCGGCACCGGCGGCAACAGGCCGGAGCTGCTCGATGGCGCGCACGCGGTCTGGTCGGGCAGCGAGGTCTTCATCGTCGGCGGCACCTCGGTCGGCGGCGTGCTCGGCCGCTACGACCCGGCGACGCGCACCTGGGGCCGCCTTCCGATGGTGGACTTCCGTGCGATCTACGGGGCGCTCGGCGTGTGGCTCGGGGACATGCTGTTCGTCGGCGGCGGCACGTCCGGCGTGACGCGCCAGCCGTTCCCGGGACATCTCTACCGCCCGGGCACGGCGAGCTGGGTGCCCATGGCGGGCACCGGGATCCTCGCGGGCGAGTCCGTGTCCGCCTGCTGGACCGGCCAAGAGCTCGTGGTGTGGGACGCCCGCGCGTCGATGGGTCAGCGCTGGCGGCCCTGAGCCGATCGGGGGCCCCGGATCGTCAATCCCCGAAGTCGAGCTCGAGCTGGGCGCCCTCGCCGAGCCAGCGGCGGGCGTCGGCGCCGCGGGCCTCCGCAATGGACGTGGCAATGGGGTAGAGGACCTTCTCGAGGTAATGCGCGTGGTCGATTTGCAGGTGCGACGCGGCCTCCACGGGCTCGGCGCCGGCGGTCGTCATGACGTAGGAGACGCGGCCGCGGCGCGTGGTCCAGCCTAGCCGTCGCGCGGCGCGCACCGGGGGCGTCTCGGACTCGTACTCCTCGGCGGGGCGCCGCAATGACCTCGTGTAGACGAGCTCGGCGTCGAGCTCGCCGCGGTGCAGGCGCAGGGCGATGTCGCGGCAATACGCGCGCAGATCGGGCTCGGCGCGATCGGCGAACGCGAGGCGGAGGAGCTCCGTCTGGAAGCGACGCGCCAGCTCGGGCAGGTCGCTGCGCGCGGCGTCCATGCCGCGGACCTCGAGCTCGTCCGGCCCCGTGGCGGCGACGCGCAGCCCCGCGTAGCCCTTGGCCCTGCCGCGGGCCTCGGCGAGGTGCTCGCCGCGCAGCCGCGGGATGAAGAAGCGGCGGTACGCCTTCTCGCAGCGGATGCGCAGGAACGATTCGCGGCCGAAGTCCTCCTGGATCTGTCGCGTCACGAGCGCATTGAGCTCGCCCGCCGCGGCCGCGCCGAAGGCCGCCAGCGCCGCGTGATCCGCGCCGTCGCCGAGGCCCGACAGCACGAACACCGAGTCCGTGTCGCCGTACAGCACCCGCAGGCCTCGGGCCTCGAAGAAGTCGCGCGCGGCGGTGAGGAAGCGCTTTCCGAACGACGTGATCGCGCCGGCGAGCTCCGTGCGGCCGTAGCGGCAGCCGTCGGAGCCGAGGACGCCGTAGAAGGAGTTCTGCAGGATCTTGTAGACGTACGCGGCGGTCTCGTCGCCCGCGGCCAGCGCGGCCTCGCGCTCCGCGGCGTAGCGCGTGATGATCGCGGGCAGGATCCCCGGGCTGCGCTCGAAGCGGGCGCCGTTCGGCGCGACGACGTCGTCGGGCGCCGGCTTCGCCTCCGCGCGCGCGTGGGCGAGCGGGTCGATGTTGAAGGTGCGCATGATCGACGGGTAGAGGCTGCGGAAGTCGAACACGAGGACGTTGTCGAAGAAGCCCGGGTGGGCCTCGAGGACGGTGCCGCCCGCGGCGCCCGAGACGCGCTGGGTCTGGCGGCCCGGGGGCACGACGCGGCGGGCGCGCAGCTCGGCGGCGTAGACGCGCTCGAACGCGGGGATGCTCGTCCACGCGAGGTCGAGCGACACGCCCGTCAGCGCCGCGCGCTGCTGCGTGAGCGCGTCGAGCCCGGTCTTGCCGAGGATGCGAAGGACGAGCTCCGAGTCGCGCAGGCAGTAGGCGCAGAACGCGGCGGGATCCTCGCGCCGCAGGCGGTCGAGCTCGTCGAGCTTGGCCTCGCCCTGGAGGGCGGTCGCCTTGCCCTCGCCGAGGACGGAGCGCGCGACGGCCTCGAGCGACAGGCTCTCGAAGCGCTCGCCCGAGCCGCGCACGAGGCGCATCGCGTCGAGCACCGCGCGCCCCGGCAGGTCGAAGAGCGCGCGGCGGCCGTCACGCTCGACGATCGAGGCGACCTGCGCCGTGCGGCCGAGGTCGAGCGGCACGCCGGTGGCGGCGGCGCGGCGGGCCAGGACGGGCAGGTCGAAGTCGAGGACGTTCCAGCCGGTCAAGACGTCGGGATCGCGCGCGACGATGCGGCGGACGAGCGCCGCGAGGAGCTCCGCCTCGCTGCCGTACGAGGTGACGCCGCGCGCGCCCGTCTGCGGCCCGAGGAACAGCACCTCGCCCGCGCCGCCCGCACCCGCGAGCGACGCCGCGACGATGCCGCCCTGGCGATCGGTCTCGAGGTCGAGCGCCAGCCACGCGAGCGTCGCCTCGGACCGGCAGGGCTCGAGGGCGGGTTCCACGAACACGAGGTCGACGCGCCGGCCGGGCTGCGCCTCGCCGCGGAGGAGGACGGGGCCCTGGATGCCGCGGGCGAGGAGGGCCTCGTCCGCCCGCGGTCGCTCGCGCGCGACGTGCGCGATCCCGGCCTGCGCGAGGGTCCGGTCGGCGTGGGCGAGCCCGCACTCGGGGATCTCCAGGCGCGCCAGCGGCCGCCCCGGCAGGTCCCACCAGGGCGCCGGATCCAGGGCCGCGCGACCGCGGAGGGCGTCCCGCGCGCGCTCCCCGTCGCCCGCGGCCACGAACAGCGAGGGGGGCGGCGCCCGCACGAGCGCCGCGAAGCTGCGGCCGTCCTCGAGGCGTCCGGTGACGAGGAGGCGTCCGGGCCCCTCGGCGCCCCCGCGGCGGCCCTCCTGCCAGGCCGCGACGATGAAGCCTCGCGCCTCCAGCATGTGCCAGACTATCGCGCCTGCGAGGCCCCCTCGCCAGGACCCTGTCGCCAGGTACATCCGAGGAGACCATGAGAGCCGTATCGTTCTGCTGCGCCGCCGCGCTCGCCTGCTGGGCCCCCCCGGCGCTCGCCAAAGGAGACCGTGTCATGACCGCTGATCCGCTGCAGGCACCCTGGACCGGGCCGCATGGCGGCCACCCACCCTTCGATCGCATCAAGGCGGCGGAGATCGAGCCGTCGCTGCGCAAGGCGATGGACGCGTTCCGCGCGGAGCTCGCGGCGATCGCGGGCCGCAAGGACGCGCCGACGTTCGACAACGTCATCGGCGCGATGGAGGACGCGGGGCGCGGCTTCGCGCGGGCGAACATCGTCTTCGGCATCTTCGCCTCGACGATGAGCGACGCGAGGATGCAGGAGGTCGAGCAGCGGCTCGCGCCGGTGCTCGCGGCGTTCGACGACGAGATCACGCAGAACGAGGCGCTCTTTTCGCGCATCAGGGCGGTGCACGACGCTCCGGGCAAGCTCGAGCCCGACCAGAAGCGGCTCGTGGACGTCTACTACCGGAACTTCAGCCGTCGCGGCGCGGCCCTCGGCAAGCCGCAGAAGGCGCGGCTCGGGGAGATCAACCAGCGGCTCGCGAGCCTGTACACGAAGTTCAGCCAGAACGAGCTCCACGACGAGGAGCACCAGACGCTTTCGCTCGCCGAGGCCGACCTCGCGGGCCTGCCCGAGAGCGTCCGCGCAGCGGCCCACGCCGCCGCGGAGGCGCACGCGAGGGCGGCCAAGGGCGGCGCCAAGGGCGCCAAGGCGGGCTGGCTCGTCACGAACACGCGCTCGTCGATCGAGCCGTTCCTGACGTACTCGACGCGGCGCGACCTGCGCGAGAAGGCGTGGCGGATGTGGGTGAGCCGCGGCGACGGCGCAGGCCCGCACGACAACAAGCCGGTCATCACGGAGATCCTGGCGCTGCGCGCCGAGCGCGCGAAGCTCCTCGGCCACCCGAGCCACGCGGCGTGGATCATCGACGACAACATGGCGCGCACGCCCGAGGCGGCGCGGACCCTCATGATGAAGGTGTGGAAGGCGGCCGCGGCGCGCGCGCGCGAGGAGGTCGCTGACATGCAGCGCGTCGCCGACGCCGAGAAGGCCGGCCACAAGATCGAGCCGTGGGACTACCGCTTCTACGCGGAAAAAGTGCGGAAGGCCAAGTACGACCTCGACGAGGACGAGGTGAAGGCCTACCTGCAGCTCGACAGGCTGCGCGAGGCGATGTTCTGGGCGGCGGGGCAGCTCTATGGCCTGGCGTTCACGCAGGTCAAGGACGTGCCCGTCTATCACCCGGACGTGACCGTCTACGAGGTCACGCGCGAGGGCAAGCACGTGGGCCTCTGGTACTTCGACCCGTACGCGCGCCCGGGCAAGCGCTCGGGCGCGTGGATGAACGAGTACCGCACGCAGGAGCGCTTCAAGGGCGTCATCGCGCCGATCGTCTCGAACAACTCGAACTTCGGCAAGGGCAAGGCGGGCGAGCCGGTGCTCATCTCGTGGACCGACGCGCAGACCATGTTCCACGAGTTCGGGCACGCGCTGCATGGCCTCCTGTCGAACGTGCGCTACCCGAGCCTCGCGGGGACGAACGTCAAGCGCGACTTCGTGGAGTTCCCGAGCCAGCTCAACGAGCACTGGCTGCGCACGCCCGAGGTGCTCTCGCGCTTCGCGCTGCACCACAGGACGGGCAAGCCGATCCCCGCGGCGCTCCTCGCGAAGATCGAGAGGGCCAAGCACTTCAACGAGGGCTTTCGCACGGTCGAGTACCTGGCGAGCGCGATCTACGACCTCGAGATCCACACGGCCCCGGCGGACAAGCCCATCGACCCGGCGGAGTTCGAGCGGCGCGTGATGAAGCAGATCGACTGCCCGCGCGAGATCGTGATGCGCCACCGGCCGACGCACTTCGGCCACATCTTCTCGGGCGACGGCTACTCGGCCGGCTACTACGCGTACATCTGGGCGGACACGCTCACGGCGGACGCCGCCGAGGCCTTCAGCGCCGCCGGCAGCTTCTACGACAAGGCGACCGCCAAGCGCCTGCACGACGCCATCATGAGCGCCGGCAACTCCACCTCCCCCGAGAAGGCCTTCCAGCTCTTCCGCGGCCGCGACGTCGACACGGACGCCCTCATGCGCGACCGGGGCTTTCCGATCGGGGGTCGCTGAGGACGGTGCGTCGCTGCGACAAGCTCGGTCGTTGACCTCGACGTGAGCGCGAACTCCACGGGTGGGCCTTGTCGGGTTTGCGCATGCCTCGTCGTGAAACTCGTCCGAGAGCCGGATGATCGAGATGGTCAAGTCCGGTTCGATGAGCGGGCTCGGGGAAACGGAGCGATGGACCACTCGGCGAGCGAGGGCAGCGAAAGCCGTCCCCGCGTATCAGGCGCCGCCGGTCCTACACGCCACCGCGCCCCGGCTCGACTCTACTGCCCCTAAATGACCGGCCGTGATTCGGGATCACGACCGGCCATTTAGGCGTTTTCTTGCGGGGGAACGGTGTTCCCCCGCGTCGGCTCGCCCCCAGGCTCGCCTCCCCCTCCCCGCGGCTGTTGGCCGCGAGCCGCCTGCG
>CAZKTS010000064.1:0-6065 GCA_964555735.1 uncultured Bifidobacteriaceae bacterium | reverse complement strand
TGAGCGAGAACACGCGCGTGGGCTACGGCATCTCCGGTGCTGTGCTGGGTGCAGCGTTCGTGCTGCGCGCGGTGGGCGACATCGGCGACGGCACCGTGTCGTGGTTCTCCCCGATCGGGTGGGCGCAGAAGACGCGACCGTTCGCCGGCGAGACCTGGTGGCCGTTCCTCCTCATGCTCGCGGTCGCGGTGGCGCTCGTGGGCGTCGCCGCGGTCCTGGGCCGGCGCCGCGACCTCGGCGGCGGCCTGATCGCGCCCCGGGCCGGACGCGCGCACGCGAGTGATCGGCTCACCGGGACGCGGGCGCTCGCGCTGCGGCTCCAGCGGGGGAGCGTCTTGGGGTGGGGCAGCGCGGTGCTGCTCACGGGGCTCGCCTACGGATCGATCGCCGACAGCATCAACGACTTCGTGAAGGACAACGAGACCATCGCCGACATCATCACCGCGCAGACCGGTGCGAGCCTCGGTGACTCGTACCTCGCGATGTCGATCCGCATCCTTGCGCTGGTCGCGGCGGGATTCGCGATCCAGTCGACCGCGCGGATGCGCGGCGAGGAGACGGTTCTCCATGCCGAGCAGATCCTCGCCACCGCGACGTCTCGGTCGCGATGGGCGGGGAGCCATCTGGCGGTCGCGCTCGGGGGTTCGGTCGTGCTGCTGCTCGTCGCGGGGCTGTCGGTCGGCGTCTCTGCCGCAGCGGTGACGGCCGACGGGGGCGTCGTCGGGCGTTCGGTCGGCGCGGCGATCGCGTACCTGCCGGCGCTGGGTGTCTTCATCGGCCTGACGCTCGCGTTCGTCGGCCTGGCCCCGCGGGTGTCGGCGCTCCCCTGGGCACTGCTGGCCGTCGGGTTCGTCGTGGCCATGCTGGGTCAGGTGCTCGACCTGCCCGCGTGGGTCCAGGACATCTCACCGTTCCAGCACGTGCCGCTGCTTCCCGGCGGCTCGCTCACCGCGGCACCGCTCGCGCTGCTCGCCGCCGTCGCCGTCGGACTGGGCGCGGTGGGTCTCGTCGGCCTGCGCCGCCGCGACATCGGCTGACGCCGACGTCGTCGGGTCAGGCGGCGCGGAGGCGCCGTGAGCACACGAGCGGCACGAGCTCTGGCGCGACGACGCCCCAGCGCCCGGTGTCCGCGCCGAACGACTCGTCGAGCTGGTCCAGCAGCACGAGCTGACGCTCGTCGGCGATCGCCACCAGCGTGCCGGGAGGGCCCGGGCTGTCGTCGATCAGCGGCTGGATCTGGAGCAGGGCGCGCTCGGGGGCACCACCGGCTGCGAGCTCGGCCCGCAGCGCCGACCATCGAGCGGGCAACGGCTCATCGTGGTCGTCGGTCTGGAGGTAGACGGTCAGGAGTGGTCCGTCGTGCGCGAGCAGCTGCACGAGATCGTCGAACGATGGCGCGGACGACCGGGGCTGGTGCATCCGTACGGTGTGCCCGCCCGCACGGCGCGCGAAACGCCGCGAGGGGCGACCGCCGTCAGCCGGTGAAGTTGATCTCCTCGGAGGTGAACGGCTGCGCGGCGGAGGTGCACGCCACGTTGGCGGGGCTCGCCGGGTCGTAGCTGATGATCACGCGACCGTTGCCGGTCTGGAACCCCTGGGTCAGCCCGGTGCCGTCGGGCGTGAAGCCGGACCCGCCACCGCCACCGCCGCCACCGTTCGGGCCGATCAGCGCGCCGCCGCCTCCGCCGCCGCCGAAGTACCCGCCGCCACCACCGCCACCGCCGATGCCGCCGGTCGGGGATGCGTCGCCGCCGTCGGGCTGACCGCCCGGCGATCCGTTCCCACCGCCCCCGGTGCCGCCACTGCCGAACGTGGCCTGCGTGCCGGGTCCGCCACCAACGCCGCCGTTCCCGCCGCCGGCACCGGTCTCGCCCGCGGTGCCGTCGGTGCCACCGCCGTCGCCGCCGTTGTCGGCATCCGTGCCGCCACCGGCGAGCGTGAACGCCTTGCCGCCACCGCCACCCGCGACCACGACGCGGTCGGCGACGCCGGTGCCGCCTTGGCGCACGTCGGAGGACCCGCCGCCACCGCCGCCGCTCGCGCCGGTGCCGCCCGAGCTGGTGCCGTCACCGCCGTCGGGGAACGCGCCGACCCCGCCGGTCTGGCCGCCGTTCGTGACGTCGCCGCCACGTCCGCCGACGGTGACCGTGAGCACCTCGGTCGGCGTCACGGGGATCGTCGCCACGGCGCGTCCGCCAAGCCCCGGCGTGCCGACGATCGAGACGTCGCTGCCGCCACTGCCGCCGGTCGCGTCGACGGTGACCTCGCAGATGCCGGGCGGGACGGTGAAGCTCTGGACGCCGCCGGTGTAGGCGAAGGGCGTATCGACGGGCTCGGCTGCGGCGGGGCCGCCCGTGACGAGCAGCGCGCCGGCCGCGAGCGCGGTCGCGGCGGCGATCGACAGGAGACGTGCTCTCAACGTGGATCCTCGTGCTCAGCGCCCCGCGGAAGTTCGGACATTGTTACCAGGCCCACCGGGTGCGGCGGTGCCCTTCCGCCCCGATGCTCAGACGTTGGTGTCGTCGGGGGGCACGTCGGTCGGCAGGGTGGGGGGCCCGCCCCGACCGCCGGGGTGGAGCTCCTCCATGCCGAGCGAGAACGCCGTCATCGAGATCGACCCCATCGCGCAGCCCCCGACGAACGCGTCGGCGACGGCGCCGTCGGCATCGGCGAGGCCCGCGAGGTAGAGGAGCGGCAGGAAGTGATCGGGCGTCGGGGCGGCGAGCCGGTAGTCGGAGTCGGACGCGACGGTCGGGAGGCGCGCCGGCTCGCGCTCCATGATGTGGCGCACGGTGCGATCGAAGCGCTCGGCCCAGTCGAAGCCGCGGTCGGGCTGGGACCACACCACGCGGCCCAGGTTGTGCACGACGTTGCCGCTGCCGAGGATCAGGACGCCGCGGTCGCGGAGCGGCGCGAGCGCCCGGCCGAGCTCGAAGTGGTACTCGAGCGGCTCGAGCGCGTTGATCGAGAGCTGGAGCACGGGCACGTCGGCGTCCGGGAACGCGTGCACGAGCACGGACCAGGTGCCGTGGTCGATGCCCCAGCTGTCCTGGTCCATGCCGACCCAGGTCGGTGCGACGACGTCGGCGATCTCGGCGGCGAGCTCCGGATCACCCGGGGCCGGGTACTCGACCGCGAACAGCTCGTCCGGGAAGCCGTAGAAGTCGTGGATCGTCTTCGGCCGCGGCATCGCGGTGACGGCCGTCGCGTTGATGTACCAGTGGGCCGAGATGGCGAGGATGGCCCGGGGCTTCGGCACCGCCGCGCCGAACTCGTGCCAGGCCTGCGTGTACCGGTTGTGCTCGAGCGCGTTCATGGGCGAGCCGTGCCCGAGGAACGCCGCCGGCATCCGGATGTCGTCGGCGCTCATCCCGGCCATTGTGTCAGTGCAAGAACCGGCCCTCAGCGGCGGTCGAAGGCCTCGAGCTTGGGGGCGGCCATCTCGGCGCGGAAGCGGTCGAAGTTGAACGGCCAGACGGCGGGGATGCCGCGGTCGTCGAGGTACCAGCTGCGGCAGCCGGTCATCCAGACGGTGCTGCGCGCGGCCTCGACGCGCTCGGCTTCGAAGGCGTCGGTGGCCTCCTGGGTCGCGCTGATCTCGTGGCACGCACCGGAGCGGAGCTGCTCGAGGAGGCCTTCGATGTACTGGAACTGGAGCTCGGCGACCTCGATGAGCGAGAAGTTGCCGACGGGTCCGTTCGGGCCGTTGAGCATGAAGAAGTTGGGGAAGCCGGGGATCGAGATCGAGAGGTAGGCGGTCGGGCGGTCGGCCCACACCTCGTCGAGCTTCACGCCGTCGCGCCCGACGACGGTCATCGGGCGCATGAACGCGTCGGCCTTGAAGCCGGTAGCGAGCACGAGCACGTCGGTCTCATGCAGCACGCCGTCCTTGGTGCGGACGCCCTTCGGTTCGATGCGTTCGATGCCCGAGGTCACCAGCTCCGCGTTCGGGTGCTGGATCGCCTCGTAGAAGTTGGGGGACACCACGAGGCGCTTGCACGCGGCCCGGTAGTCGGGGCGCAGACGCTCGCGCAGCTCGGGGTCCGTCACGTTGCTCTCGAGGTTGTCGAGGCACATGAACTCGATCAGCTTCATGTGCTCCGACTCGGCGTCGACGACGGCGTTGGCGAACCCCTCGGTGAAGATCTGGGAGAGACCGTCGTGCAGGTCGCGGAACCCCTCCTTGGCCTCGTCGGTGTAGGGCGTGTTGTCCTGGGGGAGCACCCACTGCGCGGTGCGCTGGTACATGTCGAGGTGAGCGACGCGATCCGCGATCGACGACACGATCTGCACCGCGGTCGAGCCGGTGCCGATCACGCCGACGCGCTTGCCGTCGAGCTCGACGTCGTGGTTCCAGCGCGCACTGTGGAACCACGCACCTTCGAACGTGTCGATGCCCTCGAACTCGGGGATGTTCGGGTGGTGGAGGACGCCGGTGGCGGCGATCACGACGTCGACGTCGTCCTCGACGCCGGCCGCGGTCTCGAGGTGCCAGCGGCCGTCGGCGAAGACGCACGACGCCACTTCATCGTTGAAGCGGACCCGTTCCTGGACGCCGTGCTCGGTGGCGATGCGCTCGAAGTACTCCCGGATCTCCGGGCCGGACGAGAACGGGTGGCTCCACTCGGGGTTCGGCGCGAACGAGTAGCTGTAGAGGTGCGACGGCACGTCGCACGCGAGCCCTGGGTAGGTGTTCTCGCGCCAGGTCCCGCCGAAGCGGTCGCCCTTCTCGTAGATCGTGTAGTCGTCGAAGCCGGCCTCGCTGAGCTTGATCGCGCTCAGGATCCCCGCCATGCCTGCGCCGATGATGGCGAAGCGCAGGGGGCGTACCCCGTCGGCCGAGTCGGCGTCACTGCCCATCCGGCCAGTCTCGCGCCCTACGCTCGGCGCATGCCCGAGCACGGTGCCGACATCGACCGTTCGGCCGAATGGGAGGCCCTGCGGGCGGAGCACCTCGTCGACGCCGGGGAGCGGCCGCCGTCGTCGGCCCGGGGCGTCCACCACATCGCGTTGCTCGCCAGCGACGTCGAGCGCACGATCGCCTTCTACCAAGGGGTGCTCGAGTTCCCGCTCACGGAGCTGTTCGAGAACCGCGACTACCGCGGCTCCACGCACTTCTTCTTCGACATCGGCAACGGGAACCTGCTCGCGTTCTTCGACTTCCCGGGGCTGGACCTCGGACCGTACGCGGAGGTGCTCGGCGGGCTGCACCACCTCGCGATCTCCGTGGAGCCCGAGCGTTGGGAGCGGCTGCGCACCAACCTCGACGCAGCGGGCGTCGCGACCGAGCACATGAGCGGCTCGTCGCTCTACTTCCAGGGCCCCGACGGCGAGCGGCTCGAGCTGATCAAGGATCCGCTGCGCGAGATGTACGGGACGATCGTCGCGTAGCGAGCGGCGGACCGCCGTCAGCGGCCGTTCGGCGCGGGTCGCGTCTCGGTGCGGTCGGCGGCGAGGGTGACGAGCTGGGGCACGAGCCAGCCGGCGACGAGGTCCGCGCCCGCATCGTTGAGGTGGATCTGGTCGGGTTGGCGGACGTCGATCCCGTTGACGACCGTGGTGAAGACGCCCTCGGGATCGAGCAGCCGGTTGAGGTCGAGGATCATGGCGTCGCGCGGCCGGGCCTGTGCGGCCTCGAACGCGATCGTGTTCATGCGGTCGACCCACTCCTTGTTGAACGACGAGCGCGCCTCGTCGATCTGCAGGCTCCAGCCGCGCTTGAAGTACGGCATGTTGAGCACGACGACCTTGGCGCCGTTGGACGACAGCACGTCGATCGCCTGCTCGATGTCGTCGCGCGCGACGTCGGCACCCTCGACCGTGTCGAAGCGCACGGCGTTGCCGAGCAGGTTGCGGTCCACCGTGTCGTGCCCGCTCGTGGTCAGCACCACGACGTCGGGGTCGAACTCCTCGACGTCACGCGGCCAGCGGTCGCGCCACGACGGACTGCAGCGCGGGTCCGGGTCGGTCCAGTACCCGATCCAGCGCTGGCCGGAGTCGGTGGTGAGACCACAGCCCGGCACGGTGGCGTTCCAGAGGACGAAGCCGTCGGCGGCGGCGCGCCG
>CAZKTS010000063.1:0-4720 GCA_964555735.1 uncultured Bifidobacteriaceae bacterium | reverse complement strand
CTCCTCAGTAGGAGGCGCCCGCGGGGGCGCGCACGCCGATGAACAGGTCGTCCTCGGTCTCGCCCTGCGGGGGCATGCCCACGAGCGATCGGGCGAGCACGTACTCGTCCCAGGGGAAGATCTCCCGGATCGTGTCGTCGGGGAGACGCATCCAGTGGCCGTCGGGATCCACCTGCGTGCGATGCGCGAGCAGCCCGGCCCGGCGGTGGTGCAGGTAGTCGCCCACATCCACGAAGGTCGTGAACGCGTGGTCCCGGTCCGGCAAGCCGGCCTCGAACCAGCGGGCGTACGGGCTCTCCTCGCCGCGTCGGATGAACTCGTCGTGCATCGCCTGCACGCGTCGGCGGGAGAAGCCGACGTAGTACAGCTTCGACGGCTGCCACGGTTCGCCTGCATCCGGGTACTGCCCCGGGTCGCCCGCCGCGTCGAAGGCCGGGTCCGAGATCTCGTGCACCCGGATGTGATCGGGGTGCGGGTAGAAGTCGCGGTCGTCGGCGTACGTGACGACGACCTGCGGGCGCTCGCGCCGGATCACCGCGACCAGTCGACCGACCGCCTCCTCGAGGGGCGCGTTCGCGAAGTTGTCGGGCCTGTGGTTGACCTCGGTGTCGGGCATGCCCGAGTCGTGGTACCCGAGCAGCTCGACGATGTCGTATCCGATCGCGTCGGCCGCGTTCGCGAGCTCCTCCATCCGCACCGCGTGCAGGTTCTCACGGACCTCGGGCGTGTCGACGGCCGGGTTCAGGATGTCGCCGGCCTCACCACCGGTGCAGCACACGAGCACGGTACGCACGCCTTCGGCGTGGTAACGGGCAACCGTCGCACTCCCCTTCGACGCTTCGTCGTCGGGATGGGCGTGCACGGTCAGCAGGCAGAGCGGGTTCTCGGCGTCGTCGACGGGGGCCACCCCCGAACGATACCGGCCCCGCGCCGTCGCTAGTGTCGGCCGATGCGCGGCGTGCCGACCCGGTTCCGTCGCGCCACCCTCGGTGCCGTCCTGCTCGCCATCGCCGTGACCGCGGTCACGGCGATCGGTCCCGTCCCCGCCGGCGCCGCACCCATCACCTCGGGCGGCGAGGCGCGCCCGCGCACGTTCACGTGGTCCGCGTGCGGCGGCGTCCTCGAGTGCGCGGTGCTCGATGTCCCGGTCGACTACGCCGTCGAGCGCCAGGACGCCACGTTCGTCGGGATCCGCGTGGTGCGCGCCCCGGCCACCGACCCCGACCGTCGCATCGGCTCGCTGATCGTGAACTTCGGGGGGCCGGGCGACCCCGGCACCGAGACACTCCCCTTCGCCCTCGATGCGATCCCTGCCGAGATCCGCGAGCGGTTCGACATCGTGAGCTTCGACCCTCGCGGCACCGGCGACTCCCGCCCGATCGACTGCGTCGACGACGAGACCTTCGAGCAAGCGTGGTCGGAGGACCCGACCCCGGACAGCCCCGATGAGCTGCCGAGCTTCTACGACGGCACCGCGTCCTCGGTGGACCTCGCCGCCGCGTGCATCTCGGCCCAGGGTGAGTGGCTCGCCCAGGTCGGGACTCGCAACGTCGCCCGCGACCTCGAGTCACTGCGCCGCGCCCTCGACGAGCGCCGGCTGAACTTCCTCGGCTACTCGTACGGCACGGTGCTCGGCGCCGTCTACGCCCAGCTGTACCCACAGCGCATCCGCACGATGGTCCTCGACTCCGCCGTGGACCTGTCGGTCGACGCCCCGACCGAGCAACGAGCGAACGTCGAAGGATTCGAGCGGGCCCTCGACGCTTTCCTCGCCGACTGCGCCGACCGGCCCGACTGCGCCTTCCACAGCGGGGGGAACCCGCGGGCCGCCCTGACCCGGCTCCGAGACCGGTTCGAGGCCGGCGAGACGGCCGACGTCGAGCTGAACATCGGTCGCGACGCCGGCGTCGCCGAGTTCTACACCGCGCTCCTCGCGTCGTTGTACTCCCGTGACAGCTGGTCACTCCTCGCCACCGCGCTCGACGACGCGCGCGACGGCGACGGCACCTACCTTCGCCTCATCACCGACAGCTACACCGGCAAGCGCGACGACGGTACGTACAACAACTTCCAGGAAGCGATCGGCATCATCAGCTGCGACGACCGGCCCGACGTCCAGCCGTCCTTCGAGGACTACCAGGCGACGCACGAACAGCTGAGCGCAGCCTTCCCGTTCTTCGGCCCGCTGCTCACCGCCAGCCCGACCGGTTGCGACCCGCGCCTGCCGCGGCCTCGCCCGGGTGAGGAGCTCGGCGACGTGCGCGTCGCCGACGCTCCGCCGATCCTCATCATCGGCACGACCAACGATCCCGCAACCCCGTACGCGGGCGCGCTCGACCTCCGGAGCCGGATCGCGGGCTCCCGGCTGCTCACCTTCGACAGCACCGAGCACGGCAGCTACGCGAAGGGCATCGCGTGCATCGACGACGCGGTCGACGCGTACCTCCTCCGCCGCACCCTCCCCGCGCGCGGCCTGCGCTGCGACGGCGCCCGCGCGGCGGGCTGACCGTCACGCCCGCTCGAGGCGCCACACCTCCACCCGCCCGATGTCGCGGATGCGTCGGGACGGGATGCGCCGCAGCCGGAACCGCCCGTCGCCCGCGAGCGCCTGGGCGACGGTCTCGTCCACGAGGACGCTGCCGGGCCGGGCCACCTCGGTGAGTCGGCTCGCCAGGTTCACGACCGGCCCGAAGTAGTCGCCCTCGCGTGCGAGCACGGAGCCACACGCGAGCCCGGCCCGCACGTCGGGGAGCACCTCGTCGGCGCCGGTGAGCGACACCAGCGTGAGCGCGATGTCGGCCGCGGTGGCGGCGTTGTCGGTGATGTACATCACCTCGTCGCCGATCGTCTTCACGATGCGCCCGCCCGCCGGGACGATCGTGTCGTGGCTGACGTCCCCGAAGCGAGTGACCAACGACGAGAGCTCGTCGTCGTCGAGCATCTGCGCCATCGCGGTGTACCCGACGAGGTCGACGAACCCCACGGTGGCCGGCACCGACCCCGGGTCGGCCGGGTTGCTCGCCGCGAGGCGGCGCCACACCGCGGCGCGCAGCTGGAGCCGGTGCGTGTGGTCGAGCAAGCGGGCGATGTCCTCGAAGTCGAACCGCTCGGACAGGAGCTCGGCGAGCTGCTCGTCGCCGAGGCCGGCCTCGTGCGCCATGCCGAACGACCGGGCGATGTCGTCGGTCTCGGCATCGGCGATGCGGGCGAACGACGCGCTCAGCACACGCGCGAGCGGTAGCGCCCGCTCGAGCGTCCAGTCGAGGAACCATGGGTCGTCGAGGCGGGTGATGAAGGCACGCAAGGCCTCGACGTCGCGATCGGTGAAGGCGGGGAGGTCGTCCGGGAGGTCGGGGAAGCCCACGGCCCGCCACACCGTTGCCGCGGTCTCGGGGTCGGTCCCGGCGCGCTCAGCCAGCTGGGCTGCGGTGTACACGCGCGGACCGGGCATGATCTCGCGGTCGAGCACAAGGAGCGCGAGGTAGCCGTTGCGCTCCGCGTTGTCGATCTCGGCGTCGGTGGCGCCGCGCCGACGGAGGAACCGCCGCAGCCCGCGCTTCATCGCACCCGTCGCCCGGGCTCACCCCGAACGGGGCACGTCCTTCCACGGCAGCTCGCGCGACGTGTCGGGCTCCTTGGGCAGCCCGAGGACACGCTCACCGAGGATGTTGCGCATCACGTTGGAGGTGCCGCCTTCGATCGTGTTGGCCTGCGCCCGGAGGAACCCTCGGACGGTGTCGCGCGTCGCGTCGCTGGCCTCCTCCACGAAGGCGAGCTCGCCGGTGCTCGTGGCACCGGTGAGCGGCGTGCCCTCCCACGCGGCGGCGCCGACGCCCTCCATGTCGACCGCGCAGTTCTGGAGCCGCTTGTTGTACTCCGCCTGCATGAGCTTCGTGATCGACCCTTCCGGACCCGCCTCGGCGCCGCTCTTGCGACGGTCGGCCGCGCGCTGGTTGTTGAGCTTGATGAGCTGACCTTCGATGTAGAGCTGCGCGAGCCGCTGCCGGTCGAGCGGCGACTGCACCGGACGGTGCCGGGCGATCAGCCGATCGATCGCGCTGCCCCCTACCGCGTCACCGGAGAGCGAACCGGCTCCCGACAGCGCGACGCGCTCGTTCATGAGGGTCGTGACTGCCACGCGCCACCCCTCACCTTCGGGGCCGACGCGCATGGAGTCCGGGATCCGCACCTCCTCCATGAACACCTCGTTGAACTCCGCGTCCCCGGTGATCTGCACGAGCGGCCGCACCTCGACGCCGGGCGCGTGCATGTCCATCACGAAGTACGTGAGTCCCTTGTGCTTCGGCACGTCCGGGTTCGTGCGCGCGACGAGCATCCCCCAGCGCGCAAGGTGCGCCAGCGTCGTCCACACCTTCTGGCCGGTGACGACCCACTCGTCGCCGTCGCGCACCGCTCGCGTGGACAGACCCGCGACGTCCGAGCCGGCACCGGGCTCACTGAAGAGCTGGCACCAGATCTCCTCGTTCGTGGCCAACGGCAGGAGGAGCCGCTCCTTCTGCTCCTCGGTACCCCACGTGATGATCGTGGGGCCGCCCATGCCGATGCCGATGATGTTGAACGGGCGCGGCACCTTGTAGTGGTTGAGGACGTCGTTGACCGCCTTGGCCTGGCCGGGCGCGAGCGAGAGCCCGGCGCCGTACCCGCTCGGCCACGTGGGCGTCGCGAAGCCGGACTCGCCGAAGCGCTTGCACCACGCGTC
>CAZKTS010000062.1:0-2624 GCA_964555735.1 uncultured Bifidobacteriaceae bacterium | reverse complement strand
CGGATCCCGGTGGCCGCCCTCGCCAACCCGCCGGCGCTCGTGGAGCTGTTCGCCGAGCAGATCGTCGAGGAGCTCGACTTCCGGCTCGAGGCCGAGAACATGCTCGACCTGGCGCGGGTCCTCGCGTCGACCGGGCAGCGGGCGATGGTCGTGCCGCGGCCTCACCCGGTGCTGGTCACCCGCCGGGTCCTCGTGATGCAGCGGCTCCGGGGCTTCGCGTTCGACGACGTCGAGTCGATGCACGCGGCGGGGATCGACACCTCCGCGGTCCTGCGCGCCGGCCTCATCGCCAGCCTGGAAGGTGCACTGCTCCACGGCGTGTTCCACGGCGACCTCCACGGCGGCAACCTGCTCGTGGAGCCCGGGGGTCGCACGGTGCTGTTCGACTTCGGGATCACGGGACGGCTGGCGGAGCCCCAACGGCTCGCCTTCCTGCGGCTGCTGCTCTCGGGCACCGCCGGGGACGTGCGGGGCCAGCTCGCCGCGCTCCGCGATCTCGGCGCGTTCCCCGCCGACACCGACCTCGACCAGGTCTTCGCAGACCTGGAACTCGACCAGCCGGTGAAGGATCCCACGCAGCTGTCGGCCGACGAGCTGGTCGACGAGCTCGAGGGCCTCGTCAAGAAGCTGCTCGGCTACGGAGCCCGCGCGCCGAAGGACCTCATGCTGTTCGTGAAGAACCTCATGTTCCTGAACGCGGCGACGGCCACGCTCGCACCCGACCTCGATCTGCTCGCCGAGATCGTCCACATCCACCTGTACTTCACGCAGGTCCACGGCGAGCGCCTGGCCCGCGAGCTCGGCGAAGGCGCCACCCGCGGGGCGATCGACCTCGACGCGGTGAAGGCGGGCTTCATGGTGCCGGCGGAGGTGGAGACGCTCACCTTCCGCGACCTCCAGGAGCGCCGCCGCACGATCATCGAGCGCATGGGCCGCGCCAAGCGCTGAGCGATCAGTCCCAGCTGACCTCGTGCGCCGGGACCGGGGCGCCGTAGAGGTAGCCCTGGCCCGCGTCGCACCCGAGCCCGCGCAGCACGTCGTGGTGCGATCGCGTCGCGATCCCCTCGGCGGTCAGCCGCAGCTCGAGCGAGTGCGCGAGCTCGATGACGGCCCGCACCGCCGCGAGGTCGCGGTCGGAGTCGAGGATCGGCTCGACGAGGCTCCGGTCGATCTTCAGGCTGTCGACGGGGAAGCGCCGCACCCGTTCGATCGACGAGTACCCGCTGCCGAAGTCGTCGATCGCGATGTGGACGCCCGTGCTCCGCAGCTGCTGGAGCAGCCCGATCGCGTGGTCGGGCGCGTGGGCGTAGCCGGTCTCCGTCACCTCGAGGCAGAGCGCGTCGGGCGGGACCCCGGCGTCGTGGAGCGCCTGCTCGACCGTGCTCGTGAGGTCGTCGCGCAGGAGATCGTGGGTCGAGAGGTTCACCGAGATCGTGATGCCGTGCTCGTGGTGCCACGGGGCCGCGGCGACGAGCCCCTCCCGCAGCATCCACGCGTCGATCTGGCTGATCGCGCCGATCTCCTCGGCGACGGGCAGGAAGGCATCGGGCTCGACGAGCCCGTGGCCGGGCCGGTGCCAGCGCACGAGGGCCTCGACGCCGATCCGTCGGTCGGTGCGGAGGTCGACGACCGGCTGGAAGTGCACCGCCAGCTCGTCACCGTCGACCGCACGCACGAGGGCGGTCTCGAGGTCGACCCGGTCCTCGGCCGCGCGTCGCAGCTCGGCGTCGACCACGATGAACGTGTCCCTCCCACGCCGCTTGGCCTCGTAGAGCGCGGTGTCCGCGTCCCGCACGAGCGACTCGGCGGTCGATGCGTCGTCGCTGAACGCGACGCCGGCCGAGGCGGTGATGCGCAGCGAGCGACCCTCGACGGTCACCGGCTCCGCGACCGCCGCGCGCAGCCGGTCGGGGAGAGCGAGGTCGTCGCCTCGGGTACGTGGCGCGATCGCCACGAACTCGTCGCCGGCGAAGCGCGCGACGAGCCCGCGTCGCCCGACGCACTCGCGCATGCGCCGACCCAGCTCGACCAGCACCTCGTCGCCGACAGTGTGGCCGTACCCGTCGTTCACTCGCTTGAAGAAGTCGAGGTCGAGGAACACCACGACGTGCTCGCCGCCACGCTCGAGCGCCGCGCGGATGAAGCCATCGAGCGTCTCGCGGTTCGGGAGCCCGGTGAGTCGATCGGTGGACGCGGCAGTCTCGAGCGCGGCGCGCGCGTGGTACTGCGCGGTGACGTCACGGGCGTTGACCACGTAGCTGTCGACGCCCGAGACGCCGAGCAGGTTGGTGATCGTGCCGACGGTCCGACGTTCGCCCCCTTCGGGCGGGGTCGAGCGGAACGAGAACTCGATCGGCTCGCCGGGCTGTTGACCCGCCTGCGTGAAGGCCCGGGCGACCTGCTCGTGATCGTCGGGATGGATGTCGCGCATCAGCGAGCTCGCGCTCTCGCCGACGTCGTCGGTCTGCCGCCCGGAGAGCGGCTGCACGGCCTGGCTCAAGAACGTCGGCTGCCCGGCCGCGTCGAGGAGCACCAGGACCTCGTGGGACTGCTCGGTGAGCGTGCGCAGACGGGCGTCCGCCTCGATGCGGTACCGCTCGGCCCGCTCGCGCAGCAGGATCGTG
>CAZKTS010000061.1:0-24038 GCA_964555735.1 uncultured Bifidobacteriaceae bacterium | reverse complement strand
GCGGTCGTCTCGGTCAGCCGCCACGACGACGACCCCGAGACCGCCGCCGAGTGGGCGGGCCAGGCCGTGGCCGACACCGAAGTCCGCGCCGTCGACGACGACGGCCAGGCGGTGCCGGTGGGCGAGCCGGGCGAGATCCTCGTGCGGGGCTACAACGTCATGCGGGGCGATTCGGACGACCCGGACGCCACCGCGGCGACGAACGACGCCGACGGCTGGCTGCACACCGGCGACATCGGCGTGATCGACGAGCGCGGCTACGTGAAGGTCACCGACCGCAAGAAGGACATGTTCATCGTCGGCGGCTTCAACGCCTACCCCGCCGAGATCGAGTCGCTGCTCCTCGGGCACCCCGGCATCGGACAGGTCGCGGTCGTCGGCACGCCCGACGACCGCCTCGGTGAGGTGGGCGTGGCGTTCGTGGTGCCCGCGCGCGGCGCGAGCGTCGACCCCGCCGAGGTCATCGCGTGGTCACGCGAGCACATGGCCAACTTCAAGGTGCCGCGCCGCGTCGAGGTCGTCGACGAGCTCCCGCTCAACGCGAGCGGGAAGGTGCTGAAGTACGAGCTCCGGGCGCGGGTCGCCGCTCAGCCGGCCCCGTAGACGGGGGCCGGAGCGGGCGCCTTGGCGAGGAGCTCCTGCACCGCGGGCCCAACCTCGGCCGGGTCCCAGCGGTCACCCCGGTCGATCGGCTCCCCGTGCTGCCAGCCGTCGGCGACGCTGATCTGGCCACCCTCGACCTCGAACACCCGGCCGGTGACGTCGCGAGACTCCGAGCTGCCGAGCCACACGACGAGGGGCGAGATGTTCTCGGGCGCCATCGCGTCGAAGCCCGAGTCGGGCTTGGCCATCATGTCGTCGAACACGCCCTCGGTGAGACGGGTGCGCGCCGACGGCGCGATCGCGTTCACGGTGACGCCGTAGCGCGCCAGCTCGACCGAGGCGACGATCGTCATCGCCGCGATGCCCGCCTTGGCGGCCGCGTAGTTGGTCTGCCCCACGCTGCCCATGAGACCCGCGCCGGAGCTGGTGTTGACGATCCGCGCGTCAGGCGTCTCGCCGCCCTTCGCGACCTCGCGCCAGTACGCGGCGGCGTGGCGCATCGGCGCGAAGTGGCCCTTCATCGTCACCCGCGTGACGAGGTCCCACTCCTCCTCCGTCGTGCTCACGATCATCCGGTCGCGCAGGATGCCGGCGTTGTTCACGAGGGTGTCGAGCCGGCCGAACGCGTCGACCGCGGTCCGGATCAGGCCCTCGGCCTGCGCCCAGTCGGAGACGTCCGCGCCGTTGGCCACCGCCTCGCCACCGGCCGAGCGGATCAGGTCGACGACCTCACCCGCGGGACCGTCGGAGCTCCCGCTCCCGTTCGCCTCGGAGCCGAGGTCGTTCACGACGACCTTCGCGCCCTGGCGCGCGAACTCGAGGGCATGTTCGCGCCCGATGCCCCGACCGGCGCCGGTCACGATGACGACTCGTCCTTCACACAGCTGACTCACCGATGACTTCCTTCGTTCGACGGCCCTCGGGGAGAGGGTACGGACAGCGACGAGCGCGCGCTCATCCGAGGCGCTCGATGATGGTGACGTTGGCCTGACCGCCGCCCTCGCAGATCGTCTGGAGGCCGTAGCGGCCGCCGGTGCGCTCGAGCTCGTTGAGGAGCGTGGTCATCAGCCGAGTGCCCGTGGCACCGAGCGGGTGGCCGAGCGCGATCGCACCGCCGTTGACGTTGAGCTTCTCGGGGTCGGCGCCGATGTCCTGCAGGAACGCGAGCGGGACGGGCGCGAAGGCCTCGTTGATCTCGATCAGGTCGATGTCGTCGATCGACATCCCGGTGCGCTCGAACGCGTACTTCGTCGCGGGCATCGGCGCCGTGAGCATGTACACCGGGTCGGCCCCGCGACAGCTCAGGTGGTGGATCCGGGCGCGTGGCGTCAGGCCGTGCTGCTCGAGCGCCCGCTCCGACACCACCAGCACCGCGCTCGCCGCGTCGGAGATCTGGCTGGCGGCCGCTGCGGTCACGCGGCCGCCCTCCCGCAGCGGCTTCAGGGTGGCCATGCGTTCGAGCGACGTGTCGCGGCGCGGGCCCTCGTCCACCGTGGCGTCGCCGAGCGGCACGATCTCGCGGTCGAAGCGACCCTCGTCCTGGGCGCGGATCGCCCGCTGGTGGCTCTGGTACGCGAACTCCTCGAGCTGCTCGCGCGACAGGTCCCACTTCTCCGCGACCAGCTCGGCGGAGCGGAACTGCGACACCTCCTGGGTGCCGTACCGATCGAGCCAGCCCTTCGACCCGCTGAACGGGTCCGGGAAGCCGAACTGCTCCCCCACCGCCATCGCCGACGCGATGGGGATCATGCTCATGTTCTGCACCCCACCGGCGACGATGACGTCGTTGGTGCCGCTCATCACCGCCTGGGCGGCGAAGTGCACGGCCTGCTGGGACGACCCGCACTGCCGGTCGATCGTGGTGCCGGGCACTTCGTCGGGCAGGCCGGCCGCGAGCCATGCCGTGCGCGCGATGTCGCCCGCCTGGGGCCCGAGGGTGTCGACGCACCCGAAGTGCACGTCGTCGACGGCGAGGGGATCCAGGTCGTTGCGCTCGACGATGGCCCGGATCACGTGGGCGCCGAGGTCGGCGGGATGGACGTCGGCGAGCGCACCGCCGCGCCGGCCCACCGGCGTACGGACCGCGTCGACGAGGAAGGCTTCAGGCACCAGGGGCTCCAGCGGGGTCGGGGATCGGGGGCAACGCGTGGGGCTCGACGCCGCCGAGGCGCGGCAGCCAGAACTCGAGCGACCGGATGGTGCGATACGCGGCGCGCACGGTCGGCACCGGGATGCCACGGTCGTCGGCGATCTCGAGGAACGCGCCGATGGACCATGCGACCTCGGTGGTGCGCCCGCGCAGCAGATCGTCGTGCAGCGACGGACGGCCGATGAAGCCGTCGCTCCGCATCTGCGCGCCGAGCGCGGTCATCTGCTCGACCGACTCCTCGAACGTCGAGGACGCGAAGGTGCGGAAGCGCGAGAACGGTGCGAAGTAGTCGGCGGGCTCGTAGCCGAGCGCGGTGTACACCGCGAACAGCTCGGTTGCGAGCTGCACGTAGTGCTCGGCCGCCTCACGCACCGCGAGGCCCTCCGCCATCGACCCACCCAGTGCGCCGAACGTCGACACCGACCACGCCGCGACGATCGAGATCTGGAGCAGCTTCTCCCACTCGACGTGCGCGATGTCGTCCGCCGCCTTCGACGCGAAGCCGGCGGCGGTGAACGCGCCGACGATCGCGTCCACACGCGGGCTCGAGCCGCCATCGACCTCGCCGAAGTAGCAGGCGGTCGGAGCGGTCGCGACGTGCCGCACCACGCCGGGCTCGACGAGCGTGCCCGCCTCCGTGGTGGACGCGCCGATCACCGCGTCGAGCCCGACCCACGCGGCGAGCTCGGCCTCCTTGGTGACGGTGTTCTGGAACGAGCAGACGGCCGCCACCCGCTCGCGCAGCGAACCGGCGTCGGCGAGCGTGGCCTCGGTGTCCTTGGCCTTGACCAGCAGCATCAAGAGGTCGAAGTCGCCCTCGGCCGCGGCGGCGTCGGTCACCGCGTGCAGACGGTCCTGCACGACCCGCTCGCCGCCGAGCCCGGTGACGCGCAGCCCGCGCGCCTGGATCGCGTCGACGTGCGCCGGGCGCGCGACGAGCGTGACGTCGACACCCGAGCTCGCCAGACCGGCTCCGAAGACCGAGCCGAGCCCGCCGGCCCCGAGGATGCAGGCCCTCACCGCGCCGCTCGTCGCGACGCGGTGGCGTCACTCCTGCTTCGCATCGGCGATGTCGTCCATGAACTCCCCGGTGTGCCCCCACAGCTCACCGCGGCCGGACCACTCCGTCGCGACCCACGTGTCGGGGTCGAGCATCAGGCCGTCCCAGCCGAACTCGACGTTGAAGCCGCCGGGCGAGAGCATGTAGAAGGACACCATCGGGTCGTTGGCGTGCTGCCCGAGCGTGTTGGTGATGGTGACGCCGGCTTCGCGCGCACGGTCGTAGGCAGCACCGGTGTCGGCGATCGTGTTGCTCTCGATCATGAAGTGGTTGAGGCAGGTGCCGTTCGGCAGCGGCAGGTCGACGAACGCGAGGCTGTGGTGGCGCGGCGTCGTGTGCAGGAACACCGCCGAGTTCGGGCCCCACGTGAAGAAGTCGGTCAGCGAGAACTGGAGCGCGTTGATGTACCAGTTCGCCGCTTCCCACGCGTCGGGCACCTGGTAGAGCGCGTGGCCGAGGCCGACGCCCTCGGTGAGGAAGCCCGACACGCCCGCCGGTGAGAGGAACGGCTCCTCGTCGACGGCCTGCCCGAAGAACAGCTCGTTGGTGTTGCCCCACGGGTCCTCGAAGCTCGCGAGCCCCTTCACACGTCGGGCCAGCGCCTCCTCGGCGCCGAGGCGCTTCACGGGCGCACCGGCCGCCTCGACCTGCGCGATCGCGGCCTCGAGGTCGGTCGGGTTCGCGTACTCCCAGCCCACGTAGGAGCAGCCGTCGCGGTCCGCCGGGTGGATGGCGACGCGCCAGCTGCGGCGGTCCATCCGGAAGCGGAGCGTGCCGTCGTCGTCGCCGGCACCCGGCTGCATGCCGAGGACCGGGTTGAGGAACGCGTCCCACGCCGCCGGGTCGGTGCTGTCGATGCCGATGTAGCCGAGCCCTCTGCAGCGCATGGCCGCTCCTCTCTCTCGTCGACACGTCGCGCGTCGACTCCCCCGGCGGCGACGGTCGCACAGACCGCCGCAGGCTGTCAAGCGCTTGCTTGGTAGGCCCGGCCGGGTGGCCGGTACAGACGAGAAGTGGGACGCAGCGCCACCTCAGGTGCCGGCGAGGCGGGCGACCACCGGCGCCAGCGCCTCGGCGGCGGAGGCATCGACCGAGATGTAGGAGATGCCGTACTCCTCCCGCCGGGACCTCAGCGTGTCGGCGACCGCGTCGGCCTCCCCGATGAGGACGTGGGGGGAGGCCGCGAGCTCGTCGTCGGTGAGTGCCAGCGCCTCCCGCGCCCGGGCCCGGGCTGCGTCGAGATCACCGCCGATCGCGGTGGCGTGGACGTAGACCTGGAGCTCGGGCGTGGTGGCGCGATCGCGGCTCTCGGCGCGGACCAGCGCCACCTTCTCGCGGGTCGCCGCCGCGGTCGCGCTGGCGCCCATCTCGGGCCCGATCCGCCCGGCCCGGAGGTCGACGTTGAGCCCCACGATGTCGGCGTGACGCGCGCCGACCGTGAGCACCTTCGGGCCGGCGCCGCCCACGAGGATCGGCGGATGGGGGCGCTGCGCCGGCTTCGGCCGCGCGTCGAGCGCGTCCACGCGGTAGTGCGCGCCACTGAAGGTGCACGGTGCGTCGGCCCAGCAGCCCTTGAGGACCGCGATCGCCTCGGTGAGGCGTTCGATCCGCACCCCGGGTCGGTCCATCACCATCCCGGCGCGCTCGTAGTCGGCGCGCATCCAACCCGCGCCGATGCCCACCTCGAGGCGGCCGTCGCTCAGCACGTCGATGGTCGCGGTTTCCTGTGCGAGCACGACAGGATGCCGGTAGTCGTTGCCGAACGTCGTGGCCGCGACCCGCAGCGTCGTCGTCGCGTCCGCGGCCGCGGTGAGGGCGGCGATCGGTCCGTAGCCCCCGACCAGATGATCACCGACGCCGAGGGTCGAGTAGCCGTCGCCCTCGAGCCGACGCGCGAGCTCGCGCCACCCCGCCGCGGTGTCGAAGCCCAGCCCGCCCGGCCCCACACCGAAGCGGAACGGCCGGACGGTCACCGGCCGCGGCTCACTGAGCGAGCGGCACCGCGTAGCCCTGCAGGAAGATGGAGATGCAGCTGTCGGCCAGCTCGTCGAGGCTGTAGTGCCCACCCTCGCGGTACCACCGGACGGTGAGGAAGATCGCGTCGCGGTTGAAGCGGTAGAAGACGAGCGGGTCGACGTCGTCGCGGAACTGGCCCCGCGCGACGCCGGCCGCGAGCACGTCGAGCCACGCCCGCTCGCTGTCGCGCGCCATGGCGTCGAGCGCCTCGAAGCGCGGCAGGGTCCGCAGGTGGTTGAAGTCGTGCTGGAAGATGTGGCACGCGTACGGGTGCTTCGCCATCACCTGGAACGACGCCCGGATCATCGCCGCGAGGCGTTCGCCGGGGTCGTCATCGATCGAGCTCGCCGCCGCGTAGGCCTCGGACAGATCGGACAAGAAGGCGGCGACGATCGCCTCGACCATCGCCTCCTTCGAATCGAAGTAGTGGTACAGGCTGCCCGAGAGCAGGCCCGCCGCGTTGCCGATCTCACGCACCGTCGTCGCCGAGACGCCCTTGGTCGCAAACAGCTCGCCCGCGCCCTGCAGGATCTGCTCCCGACGGTCCGGGTCCTTGACCCCGGTCTCCTTCACCTCAGCCATCGTCGCCGTCCACCCACTTGTCGTTCATGTTCCGTTCGTCCGGGCCTGCCCCGGGAATCTAACGAGCGCTCGATTGGTAGCACGCGACCAGGCTACGGTGCGAAGCCACCATGCACGTGGACTCCATGCTCGACCCCACCGCACTGGGCGCGCTGCCCGAGACCGCAGCCGCGCTCGAGCGCCGGGGCTACGACGCCGCCTGGTGCGGCGAGACCGCCCACGATGCGTTCGTCGCCCTCACCCTCGCCGCCACCACCACGACGACCATGGGGCTCGGCACCGGTGTCGCCATCGCCTTCGCCCGCAATCCGATGAGCATCGCGGTCGCCGCCAACGACCTCCAGCTCGCGAGCGCCGGCCGCTTCCGCCTGGGGATCGGCTCCCAGGTGCGGGCGCACATCGAGCGCCGCTTCGGGATGCCGTGGGGCCGGCCGGTCGCCCGGATGCGCGAGCTGGTCCTGGCGGTGCGGCACATCTGGGACGCGTGGGCCGGCCGCGCCGACCTCGACTTCCGGGGCGACTTCTCCACCCACACGCTCCTGCCGCCGGTGTTCGACCCCGGCCCCAACCCACACGGCAACCCGCCGATCTACGTCGCGGGGGTTGGCCGCGCCATGACCCGCGTCGCCGGCGAGGTCGCCGACGGCCTGCTCACGCACAGTTTCGTGACCGAGCGCTACCTCCGAGAGGTCACACTCCCCGCACTCGACGAGGGAGCACGCGCCGCGAGCCGCGACGTGTCGGCCGTGTCCGTCTCGTACCCGGCGTTCGTGGCGACGGGCCGGACACCCGCCGAGGTCGACGCGGCAGTCGCCGCGGTCAAGACCCAGATCGCGTTCTACGGATCGACGCCCGCGTACGCGCCCGTGCTCGCACTGCACGGCTGGGACGCCGTCCACGCCGAGCTCCACGCCCGCTCGCGGCGCGGCGCCTGGGACATGCTCGACGAGCTGGTCGACGACGACATGCTCGACGCGTTCGCCGCGGTCGGCAGCCCCACCGAGATCGCGCGCACCCTGAGCACCCGATGCAACGGCGTGGTCGACCGCGTGACGCCGTACGCCCCGTACCCGATCGACGACGACGTCATCGATGCCGTCGCCCACGAGCTGCGTGCGCTCGAACGCGCGTCGACGGACTCGCAGCGGAGGTCCGCATGAGCTTCACCCCGACCCCCGAACAGCTCCTCCCGCCGCTCGAGCCACGCGACGAGGTCGTGCTCCTCGCCCGCGCGCTGTGGCGCGAGGGCTACGACGACCACCTCGCCGGGCACATCACCTACCGCCAGGACGACGGGACGTTCCTCACCAACCCGTGGTTCCTCCTCTGGGACGAGTTCGGGCCCGAGGACGTCATCCGCATCGACATCGACGGGAACGTCGTCGAGGGCAGCTGGCCGAGCGCGCCCGGCGCGGCACTGCACCTCGCGCTGCACCGCGCGCGCCCCGACGTGCACATCGCGGTCCACAACCATCCGCAGTGGGCGACGGCGTACGCGAACCTGCGACGGATCCCCGACTGCTACGACCAGAGCTCCGCGCTGGGTGGCGGCCGGATCGTCGTCGTCGACGAGTACCGGGGCGGTGTGCAGGACACCGACAACGCGACCGCGGCCGTCGCCGCGATGGGCGACGCCGACATCGCACTCCTGGCGGGCCACGGCGTGTTCGTACTCGGCGACAGCGTGCGCCAGGTCCACCAACGCGCCGTCGCGCTCGAGATGCGGGCCCGGCACGCGTGGCTCGTCGAGCAAGGCGGGGGCAGCACACCGGTGCCCGCCGATGTGCAGGCCATGCTCGGCCGGGCGGAGTTCCACGGCTTCTGGGAGGCGATGGCGCGGCGCGAGCTCCGCGCCGACCCGGCCCTCGCCGAGACGATCGCCCGCCGCGCCTCGGCCGGAGCAGCCCGGTGACCCGCCTCTTCACCGACGACGAGCTGCGGGCGATCGAGCGGACGCCCCACCAGCAGCTGGCCGGCGCGTTGGCCTCCGGCGACCTCGACGCGGTCGCCACGACCACCGCCGGCCTCGAGCGATCGTTCGTCGGCACGGTGGTCGGCACCCGCAACTGGGTGGCGCACACGTTCGGGTGGGCGGCGATCGAAGGCCCCGAGGGGATCACCAACGAGCTGGTCGACGCGACCACGAGCCTGTACGCCCGTCACCCCGAGCCGGTCGACGACTACGACCTCACGGCGTCGGTCGTCGACGAGGTGCGCGCCGCGGCCGCGGCCGGCGACCGCGACGGAGCGCTGGCGATCTTCGACGCGATGGAGGCCGACTGGTGCCGGCGCCAGGACTTCCTGCGCGACTGGCTGAGCGCCCTGCTCTCGCACGTGTACCGCGCCCACGGGCTCGACCAGCTCGAGCTCGTCCTGCGCTACACCGCGGCACACACGCTGATGGACTGGATGCCCGTCGACCGCTCCCGGCCGCCCGAGAAGCGTCTGCCGCAGTGGGCGCGCATGCTCCAGGGACACTTCTCGGTGCTGCACATCTCCGAGGACGACGAGAAGTTCACGCTCACCCAGGACCCGTGCGGCACCTGCAGCCGCCAGCTCAGCCAGGGCCGCTACGACCAGCTCGACCTCGCGGTCATCGAGGAAGTGGCGCCGGCGACGTGGTTCCGCGGCGAGACGCCGATCTACCGCGCGCACGTGCCCGTGTGGCACATCGAGCTCGCGCGTGAGCTGGTCGGGGTGCCGTGGCCGGTGAACCAGTGCCCCGCGGGGCTCGGCACCGGGCCGTGCCCGACCCTGCTCTACAAGGACCCCGACGACCCTCGTGCCGAGGCCCAGGTGCCCGGCCCCGACCGGTGAGGAACACGACATGACCGACGACCCGATCGTGCTCGGCCACGGGATCTTCGCCCTCCACGACCCCCACCGGGGCCACGAGGTCGCGTTCAACCGGTTCTACGAGCGCGACCACCAGTTCGTCGCGCTCTTCGCGCCGTGGACCATGGGCACCCGCCGCTGGGTCGCCACCCGCGCCCTCAAGGACCTGCGCGTCGGCGCAGCCGACGCGTCGAACACCCCGTTCGGTGTCCCGATCGACCGCGGCTCGTACCTCACGTCGTTCTTCATCCAGCAGGGGAAGCTCGAGGAGCAGCAGCGCTGGGTGTCGGACTACTCGGTCTCGCTCGAGGCCGATGGCCGCACGTTCCAGGACCGCGACGTCATGACCGCCACGACGTACGACTTCGTGGGTGCGGCCGACCGAGACGCCGACGGCGTACCCGCGCAGCTCGTCGCGCAGCACCCGTACCCCGGACTCGTGTGGACCGTCGTCGAGCGCACCGAGGACGCGAGCCTCGACGAGGCCCGAGAGAAGGTCCTGGCCGTCGTCCAGGCCCGCTTCGCCGGGTCGCCGGTCGCGACGACGCACGCGTTCACGCCCCTCCCGAAGCTGCCGTGGTGGCCGGCGGCCGCTCCCGAGGTGCCGGGCGTCGGCGACCGACTCGTCCTCGCGCACTACCTCGAGTGCGCGCCGAACGATGCGTGGGACGAACACTTCGCCGACCTTCGCGAGGCGATCGACGGCTCCGGCGCGGCGCGGACCCTGCTCGTCGCGCCGTTCGTCCCGACCATCCCCGGGTCCGACACCTACACCGACGAGCTCTGACCGTCGCCGACGATGGTCGGCGACGCGGGATCGTCGTGGTCGACGACGAGGTCGGCCTGCACCTCGGGGGCGACCTCCTCGAGGTAACGCCGCTGCGCCGCGTGGTACCGCACCTCGAACAGCCGCTCGGCCTCGGCGCGTGACCCGAGGAGCGTCGCGTCCCGCGCCGTGCCGCGCGCGAGGGCCGACGCGAACGACGTGCGGAGGAAGACCACGACGTCCCACGCGTCGCGCACCTCCGGCCGCTGGAGGAAGCTGCCGTCGACGACCACGACCAGACGCGGTGGTGCCGGCCGCGGCTCGACCGCGACGAGCGAGTCGGTTGCGAGATCCATCACGGCCGTCGCGTAGTGGCCGTCGCCGCCGGGACCGAGCGGATCGAGGAGCACCCGCCGCAGCCCTCCGAAGTCGTAGGCGTCCTCGTAGTAGCCGTCGGCCGAGTCACGACCTCGGCGGTGGCGGATCGCGCGAAGGTGGTGGAAGCGGTCCATCGTGACGTGCTCGCACGGGCGACCGTCGGCGCGAAGCAGCTCGGTGAGTTCGCGCGCGAAGGTCGTCTTGCCCGCCGCGGTGATGCCGTCGATGCCGACCCGCAGCGGTTCCGGTCGGTCCGGGAGGAGGTCGGCCACCTGGCGCAGCACGGCCCGGCGACGCACCGGTTCGGTCATCCGGGCAGTCTCGCGAAGCCGCACGCGGCGGGCAGCCCGTACGATGCCGTGGTGACCGACACGTCGCAATGGGGCGAGGAAGCGCACGTCGCCGAGTACCTCGGACGCATGGACCGTCTCGCGGCACGGGCCGCCGGCGAGGACGCGCTCCGCGACGTGCTCCCCCGTGCACCACGGACGGTGCTCGACCTCGCGTGCGGCGACGGACGGCTCGCCGCGTTGGTGCTCGAAGCGCGCGACACGGTGGACGCGGTCGTCGCCGTCGACAGCTCGCCGCCGATGCTCGAACGGGCGACCGCCCGCTTCGCCGCCGACCCGCGGGTCGCCGTCCAACCTCGCGACCTCGACGACCCGATCGCCGACCTCGGGACGTTCGACGTGGTGGTGTCGGGCTTCGCGATCCACCATCTCGAGGACGCGCGCAAGCAGTCGCTGTTCGGCGAGATCGCGACCATGCTCACGCCGGGCGGGATCTTCGCCAACCTCGAAGTCGTGGCCTCCCCCACCCCGGAGCTGCACGCCACCTTCCTCGCCGCGATCGGTCGCGCGGCCGACGACCCCGGCGACCGGCTGGTGAGCGTCGACACCCAGCTCGACTGGATGCGCGACGCCGGCCTGACCCAGGTCGACTGCCTGTGGAAGTGGCGCGGCTTCGCGCTCCTCGTCGGCCAGGCCGCGTCCTGACCCGGCAGAGGACCCCAGACCCGTTGATGGGCATTGGCTGATCACCTTCCAAGCGCTCGCTTGGTCGATGTGGCACGCTAGGGGGGTCGACGGCAGCGCCCCGACCCGCCCTCGGGGTGCGCCGTCGACACCTCTTTCGCCTTCCTGACGCGACCAGCCCCGGTCAGCGACGGGCCCGCGTGCCGCCGCTCGCAGCGTCGTACTCCGCACCGATCAGGACGAGCAGCGCGCTCAACCAGATCCACACGAGCAGCACGACGATCGAGGCCAGCGACCCGTAGGTCTTCGAGTAGCCGGCGAAGCTCCCGGCGTAGACCGCGAACCCGGCCGACACCACCAGCCACCCGACGGTGGCGACCACCGCGCCGGGAGTGACGAACCCGAGCCACGCGCGCGGGCGCGTCGGCATCGCGAACCGGTACAGCAGGCCGATGCCGACGACGATCACCACCGCGAGGATCGGCCAGCGCAGGATCTCCATCGAGATGCGTCCGACATCGCCCGCCTCCGACAGCACCGACGGCAACGCGGTGATCAGGAACACGACGACGATCAGGAACGCGATGGCGCCGAGCGTGAGCGCGATCGCCTTCCCGCGCTTGGCGACCATGCCTGTGGGCTCGTTGGACTCCGCGGCGACGTTGAGACCGGTGGTGAGGGCGGCCATCCCACCGGACGCGCTCCACAGCGCGATGACGACCGCGATCGCGAGCGTCACCGAGACCGTGCCGGAGCTCGCCTTCGCGATCGACTCGAGCTGGAACGTCAAGAAGCGCTGCACCTCCTCGGGCAGGGCCGACGCGACGTCGTTGACCTGCCGCTTGACGTCGGCCGGATCGGCGACGAGCCCGTACACCGAGATGAACGCGATCAACGCAGGGATGAACGCCAGGAACATGTAGAACGCGACACCGGCGGCGACGAGCGTCGTGTTGTGAGCGCGCAGCCGCGCCGGAACCTTGGTCAAGATGGTCCGGACGGAGCGGACGTGTCCCGCCATCAGCTGCCCGTCGCTGTGTGAGGGGCCGCCACCGGCTTCGACTCGGGTGAGCCCCTCTGGCGTAGGAAGATCGACAGCACGACGATCGCGAACACGGCGAGGAACTCGCTCTGCCAGTTCTGGAACGACTCGAACCAGAACTGCGAGCTCGAGACGTACCCCCAGGTGTCGACGGTGGCCTGGCCGTGCTCGCGGAGGTCGGCGTTGTACTCGCTCACCCCGCCGAACGCGTGACCGACCATCGACGCGAGGAAGAGGACCACGAACGCGATGAGCAGCGAGTTCTCGTAGAGGAGGAGCCAGACCCCGCCGCGGCGCACCGGCCAGGGCACCTTCCGGCGCCGGTCGGCGTCGCGCGGGTCCTCGTCGACGGTGGCCTGCGTCGTCGGGTCCTTCGACTCGGCCGACCCCTTCTGGATCAGGAAGACCGTGAGCACGATGTAGGCCGCCATCTGGAGGAACTCGCTCTCCCAGTTCTCGAAGAGCGCCTCCCAGACGTGGCCCTTGGCGAAGTACCCGCCGAGCGAGATCGCCCTGCCGCCGTGCTCGATCTGGTCTGCGTTGTACGCACTGTGGCCCGTGAGCACCATCGCGACGACGCAGACGACGAAGACGGCGAACGCCGCGAGCGAC
Source organism: uncultured Bifidobacteriaceae bacterium (assembly GCA_964555735.1). Lineage (GTDB taxonomy): Bacteria > Actinomycetota > Acidimicrobiia > IMCC26256 > PALSA-555 > CAZKTS01. The sequence goes on along the minus strand of CAZKTS010000061.1, from coordinate 11,021 downwards.
AGCGCGTTGCGGCGGAAGAACCCGGAGCGCTCGGTCCGCTGGCTCGCCCCGGCGATCGAGCGCTCGGCCCGGGGCCGCAGCGTCGTGGACACACCGTGCCTGTGCCCGCCCCGCTCCGAACCCAAACGGCGTGTGCGTTCCAAGGTTCAGGCGCACGGGGGTTCAGGCGCACGGGCTGGCGGGTACCTGCCGGGCGTGGCGCCCGTCCGCACCTACGCCCTGCCGCGCCACGCAGACGCACCGGGGATCGCGCGCCGCATGTGCAGCGCGGCGTGCCACGACTGGGGCCTGGGCGCGTTGGCCACCGACTGCGAACTGCTGGTGAGCGAAGTGGTCACCAACGCGGTCGTGCATGGCTCCGGCCCGATCCTCATGGAGCTCTCCGCCGACGGCGGGATCATGCACGTGAGCGTGACGGACCGGAACACCTGCCGCCTGGGCACGCGCGACGACGACCCGATGGCGACCTCCGGGCGGGGCTTGTCGATCGTCGACGCGCTCGCCGCAGCCTGGGGATCGGTCGTCGACGATGCCGGCACGCGCGTGTGGTTCGACATCACGGCATGAGGCCGGTCCGCCCGAGGTCATAGAGTCGACACCGAACCGCTCCCTCCCCGCCCCCGTAGCTCAGGGGATAGAGCATCGGTTTCCTAAACCGTGTGCGCAGGTTCGAATCCTGCCGGGGGCGCAAGCAAAGCCGCAGGTCAGAGCGCCGATCGGTTCGAGGAAGCACTCCCGGTCACCCAGCCATCCCTACCGCGTCCCTACTTCCAGAAGGGACAGGCACATGGCAACGATCCGACAGCGACGCCCCGGCGTCTGGGAAGTCCGCGTCTACCTCGGACGCGACCCGATCACCGGCAAGAAGCGCCAGCGCTCCCAGATCGTCCACGGCGGTAAGCGCGATGCCAACGCGGCCGCGAGGACACTCGAAGCCGACGCCCGACGCGGCGCCGGACCCACAACTCGCGCTCGTACCGTCTCCGACCTCTTGCTTGCGTGGTTCGAGCACGGCCAGGCGAGCTGGTCCGTCGCGACAACCCAGGGCTACCGGTCGCGGATCCGGCTCATCGCCGCGGGCCCGCTCGGGGGTACACCCCTCGATGACCTCACGACGCACACGCTCGATCGGTGGTATTCGGACCTACACGTCGCAGGACACACCCCCGCCAACATCCGAAACCACCACGCGATCTTGCGCCGCGCCCTGGGCCAGGGCATGCGCTGGGGGTGGACCACCTCGAACCCAGCCACGCTCGCATCTCCGCCGCGCGTCCCGCGACGCCACGTGCGCGCCCTCACGGCGGACGACGTCGCGTCGGCGATCGAAGCCGGCTTCGCCGAGTCCGAGTTGGTCGGACTGTGTCTCCGGATCGCTGCCACAACCGGTGCTCGACGCGGCGAGCTCGCTGGACTCCAATGGCAAGACCTCGACGGCGAGATCCTGACGGTTGCCCGCAGTGTCACCACAGCACGACAAGTTCCGCGGACCGCGCCGATACTCCTTGCCGGGCCGACGAAGACGCATGCGATCCGTCGGATATCTCTCGACGTAGAGACGGTGGCCCTGATTCGGCGGTGGCACGATGGATGCCGAGCGTCCGCAGAGAAGCTTCACATGGACCTCGGCCCGTGGATCTTGTCTCCCCAGGAAGCGAACCTCGAGCCATGCTCACCGGACTGGCTGACGCGCGCGTGGGTCCGATCTAGAAAGCGAGCGCACCTCGCTCCACATTGGCGTCTGCATGACCTACGTCACTGGGCAGCCACTGCCCTCATCGCGGGCGGAGAGGACATTCGCCTCGTCGCCGGCAGGCTCGGCCATGCCCGCCCCGCTACCACACTCGACGTCTATGCCCACTTCATCGAGCGTGCCGATCAAGGCGCCGCGAACAGGCTTGCGGAACAACTCGCACGTGCCCATCCGCCCGAGTAGGGCAGGATCCATATGAACACAATTCAACCTGGGTGCGGAGCGGAGCCTTTCTGGTGAATTCGGCATTCGACAACATCGATGCCATGCGCATAGACCGCGGCGGCACGATGACCATCGAACTGATGGACGGTCGCACACTTGTTGCGTCCTGGGATCATCGCGGGTTCTTCACGCCCACGAGCGCGATCGCCTCGTCGACGTACCTGCCGCGCATGAACCTACTGCACCTCCGGACAGTTCAAGAGGAGCACGTCTTTCTCGAGCTTCCGCGGCCTAAGAACCTCGCGCCACTTCGCGGTCGCCTCACGGTGTACCTCGACCAGAACCACTGGAGCACACTGACCGACGCGATTCACGACCCCGACCGCGTCGGCGAACCCGAGGAGCTTGCCGCAGCGCGGCAACTCATAGAACGTGTGCTCATGCGTCGGGCAATCCTCCCGATCTCTGGAGGCCACCTCTCGGAAACTTGCAAGCAGATCGATCCAGAGCGCCGTTACGCGCGGGCGTTGACCATGGTGCAACTGTCCGGAGGCTGGCAGCTGCGCGACCCATTGGATATTCGTCGGTCTGAGCTACGGCAGGTTTTGAGCAACCGCTACAAGCAGCAGCGCATCGCGCCCAAAGCGCCCGTGACACTCGAACCCAATGCCGTACACGCCGGTGGCCACACAGAACTCGCCGAAGTACCGGTCGACCTGCCGGCCGACGCGCGGTGGGCGATCCATGCGATCGGATGCATCGGCGGAATCGTCGACGCGATCCTCGACGCCGTTCATGTGCCGACGCGTGCGACGCCAGGCTGGGCAGAACAGTTCCAGCGCTTTGCCACGTTTCTCCGTGACAACCCCACCGGGCCCGAGATGAAGCGCCGTCGAACGCTCACGAAGTTCGTGTCGGACCTCGCCCCAGAACTCGCCGAGGAAGCACGCAACGCCAGCATCACCCCGGCGGACGTATCGGAGTGGCTTCGGCACCATGTAGAAGGCGACCTGCAGTCGATGCCGGCGCTTGGGTTGTTCCGCGAGATTCTTCACGAAAAGCTCTGCGACGGAAGGCTGCGGTGGGCAGACAACGACCTCACCGACATGCTCTACCTCAGCACAGCGACTGGATACTGCGACTACGTGGTGAGCGAACGCTCCCACGCCTCGCATATCCGGAACGGGCTTCGTCGCCTCGGGCATCCGAAGAACATCTACCGCAACATCCGGTCACTCATGGCCGAGTTGCCTTCGTAGCCGGACGTTCGTGCGTGATTGCAGACGAGAGCGAACCACCCACACGGCCTTTTGAACTCCTCATCGAAGGGCTGCAGGTCCCATTCGCATGGCCAGTGGGACCAGTCACATTCCGCCCTGCCGGGGCATTGCTTGCTGACCTAGAGATAGGAAACGCGCACCCTGAACACTGGTACCAAGGTTGGTTGCGCGAGCACTTGGTGAAGTGGACATTCGCTACGGCACAAACGATGGCAAAGGATCAAGTCGAAGCCGAGGCCGTGGTCTCCGCTTCGCTCGCCGTGCTCCGCTTATTCCAAGGGACGCGCACGCGGCTCGATACCAGGAACCAGCTGTTCGGGCTTCCTGGCGAGTTGATGTCGGCACGGCGCGAATCAGTCGCACTCGGAGATTTCCCTGGCCTTGGCTGGCGAAACGTCGGCAGTCTGGGTCCGTGGACCTTCAGCGATGAGGACGCCAGGGCGTTTGCGAACGATGCACGATTCTCCTACTTGGTCAATGCGCTTCTGCTAACTCCCTCTCAGCGCAATGAGCTCCAAGACCGCGCCCTGCTGTCGCTGGAGCTGCTCGATGAGGCGCTCCTGACGAGCAACCGGCGAATGAGCGTTCTCCTATCTGCCATCGCAATCGAGATTCTGCTCGGCGACGAGCGGCGCGCAGACCGGGTAGTGCGCATCGCTGCGCGCGGAGCCTTCCTGTCCTGCCACGGCAACTGTGGACGAGGTGGCGGTGACTGTCCATACACGGTCGCAGCCACATGGCGCGACGTTGAACAGATCAATGCGAACGTTCCAGGTATCTGCTCTGCCTTTATGAAGACCATCAGCGGCATCGGAATAGTGACTACGAGGCGGGACCCGCGCGATGGAAGTCACATTGGCGAACCTAGCTACCGGTACGGACTCTTCGAAGATCGCAACAAGATCGTTCACGCCGGCGCAGCTCCCGATGACGATGCGTCTAAGCGGCACGCCTGGAACGCGACGCACCTCTATCTCAAGGCCATCGAATGGGTTGCGACGAACAGTGCAGCGACCGTCGACGACATAGACGCAGGTGCGGTTAGGGCGAGAGTCGAATCACCATGAGTCCTGCGGTTGCTGAAACGACGATGGAAGGTTATGGAGACCGTTCGAACGACTCTGCAGCTCGGCGCTCTCGCTCGCCTACTACTCACGCGGAGGTGACGTTGACACGACCCGCCATCGATCTGGGGTCGCGGCTAGCTCACCGCTATCGATTCGAGTGGGAAATTGCCGGAAAACGAATGGGTAGCCCTTAGCTCGGAGCCGGTCGTACTCATTCGCGGGAGGGTGGTTGAGGTCGATCTCACCCCAAAAATGCACCTCGTAGGTACTCGGATTCTCATGAGCTTTCCGCCACTCGTTGGCCGACATGAAGAAACGGACATCGGGCCCGCCACTTCCCTTCACCTCGATCCTGCGTCGTGGGTCCACGCTTCGGTCCTCGATGTCATAGCCAAGGTTGTCGTCGTCCTGAGCGACCCAGACAACCGAGGACGGCCTTTCGGCAAGAAGTCGTTCGAGTTGATAGCTGTAAGCCTCAGCCCTGTCGCCAATTGACTTCCACCGACGATGAATATCGTCTCCATCGTCCGGTCGTGGTGCAATGAGAGCCCAGACCGCCGTGAACTCCACCAGCAGTTCGGCCGGAATAGCGATGTCGGAACCTCTCCGTACTTCCGGCCACGCCTGCAGCAAGCCGACGAGTTGTGGTGCACAGCGCCGGGCATCGGCCAATCGACATGTCATCGATCCGTCTGAGTTCGCCGGGAACGAGTCGAGCAACACTCGGGCCTGATCGTGCATCAGGCCCGCGCGAATCAACGCGAGCGCAAGCCTTCGGTTCACGTCTGCGCGTTGACGTGAAACGGCGGAGCGACCAGCGGGCGTCAGCCGGAGGCGGCCCGCGTCGCTCCGAATCAGCTCAGCCCGAAGAAGCGTTTCCACGAGACGCGGGATGTCCTCGATCGGACCTCCGCAATTTCGCCATACCGGCAGCCGCGCATCGACGTGTGGAAGCCCTGGCGGTCGCTCGGGGATGACCGCGAGCACTGCCGGAAGGCGTCGAACACGAGATGCAGTCAGCCAGGTCGACGAGACAGCCACGTCACACCCTGGGATCCTCCCCGAGGAGGTACCTCAAGACCGCGTTCAGGTCCTGGCCATCCCCCTCAGCCACCTCCGCCGCATCATCGCCTTCGGCGAGAGGCCGCAGAGCGGCACCGTCCAGAAGTTGACGCATGTCGGCTTCCTTGCTCAAGAGCGAAGCGTCCACAAGGTGGTCAATCGCTGGCTTCCCGTCATTGAGGGCGCGTACAACGTGGATCCGGACGCGCGCATCCGACGGCAGCCCGAGCCGGTGGATGCGATCAATCGATTGCAGGAACTGCGCGCAGTCGTAGGTTCGGTCCAGATAGATCGCTGTGTGGCAACTCATGTGAAGCGAGATGGACTCGGAACAGGAGGCAGGGTTCGTGACCAGCACCGCTGGGCCCGATCCTTGGAGGAAGCGACTGATGATCCTCTCTCGGCTGTCTAGATCCGTGGGGTTTTCTCGGCCGCGGGTAGGGGTGTCGTCCATCGCCTCGTCATCGGTCGGAACTCGGCCATCCACCTGGAAACAAGGAACATCGAGTCGCTCACGGATCAGACGGGAAAACTGATCCAGATTGATGAGGAAGTTCGACCAGCAGACGGCCTTTCCTCCGGCACGAACGACGTCCGAAACAAGTTCAAGCCCCAGTTCGTGCTTGGCAGGCCGCTCTCGCCCCTCGTACGAGGAGAGACGGTCCATAAGCGTGGGATTGGGGGTCTCGATCCTCGGGACGCGGTACTGCGAGTCGTCCCGATTGAAGAGCGCTGGATTCGAAGCTGCCTGAATCAAGCGGATCGGTCGTCCCCGACGAAGTGCATCCAGCTTTTCAGTCCATGACTCGGCATCCTCGAGGCGCCGACGAAAGTGGTTGACGATCAGTTCATAGACCTCAGCCTGGATCGGATTCATGTCGACGTCGTGCCGGAGAACCTCATACGGCGGTAAGCCGAGCGCTTCCTTCGGAGTACGCGCGACAAACGGAGCCACGTCACGAAGTACCGCTCTGAACTGCCGATCAACGCGAGCCGCGAATGAATCAGGCGCGCCCGTCAGCTGCCGATTCGGCCACAAGACATTCAGTTGGCTGTAAAGATCGCGGCCACTCTGAGGCATCGGAGTACCAGAGAGGATCATCCGCACTCGAGCGTTCTCGGCGATCCGCATTAGCGCAGGCGCCCACACGCCGCCTCGAAATCGCTTAATACGATGCGATTCATCGACGACCAGCATGACGCTTAGGTCTCCACAGAGATCAGCGAGAGCTGCTCGGTCGGCGGCCGCCGTCGCATAGCTCAAGAGCAGCAAGTCGCGTGGGCGTGCAGACTCGTACAGCGTCCGGCGGCTTGCTGCCGAACCACGCACACGACGCGGGCGAAGCACGCCAGGCAATGCCGCCCCGGCCTCGTTCTCCCAAGGACGGAAGCAAGCCAACGGACCCACCACAACCACGACATCGATAGTTCCTGCAGCAAGATGCGCAGCCGCCGTCGCGAGGGCGATGACGGTCTTTCCCGCGCCAGGCACTGAGAAGTTCGCCGCGTTGGCCGCTGCTAACGCGTGGAGCACTCCATCGATCTGGTGTGCCTGGAGCGCCCTTTCGCTCGACCAACCAAACTCTCGAATGCTCGCCAAGACCGCATCGCGGTCGACAACGGACTCGCCGTTCTTCCACTGCGTGGCAGATCGCCTCGTGCGATCGAAACTCCGCCGGCGCTCGATGGCACGCTCCACCTCGAGATTGGCAAATCCTTCTCGCGTGACCTCAACGCCCTCGTCCTCAAGAAATCCGTTGATGCGGAGCACCAGCGACGACAAGGAACGGCCTCGTCGCGGGCAGCGCCACCCGGATTCGATTGCTACCGCGCCAAGGACGGACCGAAAGAAGAGGCGCGCCTTTCGCGCCTCTAGAGCTTCGGATCCGGTTACCAGGACGCAATCGCCATCGACTGCAACCGTTGCGTTGGTCATCCCGCCCGCTGCTAATCAGTCGAGAAGCGATCGATGTCGCTCGGTCCACGCCAGGATCTCACCCAGCGCCTCCCGAACGCGCGCCGCGTGTTCACCGGCAAGCGCCTGCTCAAGAATCCCGCCTTCGTCGCTCAGCACCTCAAGTCTGTTCAAGACCTGGCGAAGTGTCTTCTCGACGTCGTCGGTCATCAGCGCGCTGTAGCCGTCGATCGCATTGTCAATGGCGTCGCGGATGTCGCTCCCCGGATAGCTCGGAATATTTGGACCCGGCGGATCCTCGAGCTCATCATCATCGTCGTCGGAATCATCCACTGCCGGGACGAGATCGACGAGATCAGGCTCACTGAGGTCCTCGGACCCACCCCCTTGCTCCCAGTCGTCCTCGATACCGTCGACCTCTTCCAGCAGCCGCCGATAGCGGTCTCGATCCTGCAGGAAGACATTCCGAAGCGTCCGGATGTCACCGTGAGGGCTACCGGCACGGATTGCAGCAAAGAGCACACGCAACATGCCGGGGATTTCATCCTCGTAGTCGCGCTCGAGCGTCGTCATGACCTTGCCAACGTCACGGAACCGTTCGATCTGTCGGAGCAACTTGTGATATTGGCCCTCGTGATCAGAACTCTCGAGGTACGCGTCCATGTAGCGAATCGCGTTCAATTGAACGACGGCATATTGCTTGCTGTTCCCTACGACATTCTGGAGTTCACCGGCTACGCGCTCAATGTCGTCGGCGTCATACCAATCGATACCGCGAGACTCCGCTGCCGCACGGATCGCTAACAGGAGGTTGATGTCTGTGTAGCGAACCTTCAGGTTCTCGGTTAGCTGCTCACGCTGCTCCATATCGAAGAGCGCTACCTCATCGACCTCGTCCTCCTTCAGGACGACGACATCGACGTACTCGAACCCCTCGATTCCCTCCTCGCGCTGCATCCGCCTGAGCATCGCCAGACGACGGTTGCCGTTGCGCACGGTTCCGTCCGGCCGGATCCACAACGGCGACTCCTGCTGCCGCCGAAGCCAATCGCGCCGAAGGGCGTCGAAGTCCTTGCTTGGCTTCGCGTCGAGACGGTCGCCATCAAACGAGAGCGCCGTATCGAGGAGAATGGATTCCACAATCTCCTCGTCGCGCGGGTCGTTCTCAGGATCGAGTGCTCGCCCGAGCTTCTCCTCAGCCCACGTTCGCTCAGCTGCGAATCGTCGGTTATCGATGTTGAGCGCCAGAGCTTCAACGGGAACTTGCAGTACGTCGAACTCTTCCCATCGGTCCCGCACCCAGAGACGCTCAGGTGGGCGACGCGCCGCTTGCTGGCGCGCCTCGATGAGTTGCGTACGCTCGTCAGCGTTCATTTCAGAATCCCTTTGCCGCCCGGCCGAATCGCGATGAGGCGATCTCGATCGCGAGTCTCATGCTCAGATCGTCCGCTTCGCCAATGCTCAGCGGTTGAACACCCGCAGACCAGTGTTCCGGCCGGATGGGGCATGGGGTGGGAACGGTCTCAGTTACCCGGCGGCAGACAACTAGCAAGTCCCACTCGCAGTTGCCGGGGGAGCTGTGATGACCCATGTGCCCATCACTGAGAACAGGCCAAAGCGCCGTGATTCGAAGCTTGGCTTCATCGATCGCAGTTGCGACCGCAGTCCACGCGTCTGGATTCGTCGAGTGGTAGGTGAACGCCAACAAACGACCAGGTTTAAGACCGGCAAGTGCAGCACGGAATGCAGTCGCCAGCTCAATCCCGAAAGCGTCACCGTCCGTCGTCTTGGTTGGAAGGTCGCCATCAAGCCGATCAAGCTGATGCCACGCTCGGAAGAACTCGGAGAGTTCGTCGTACGGGATGTAGTCGAAGTAGGGCGGATCGAAGACGCACACGTCCGCCAAAGGTGCAGCGCCACTTGGCGCTGTCTGCGCTGGCCTGCACTGAACGTTCTCCGTTGACGCACTGATCGACCACGTCATACGGCGACGCTGTGGACGAGAGTCGCCGACCCACACATTCCGGTGACCAGTCGAGTCAGCTACGCGCGCCACGCGCTCGATGCAGTTGTGGATCGTGCCACGACCAGCGTCGGGATGAAGGGGATTCAACTCGACGGGCAGCGCGGGTAGCGAATAGCCGCGCACGCTGAACAGCGGGGCAAGGCGGCCATAGTCGGTCGCCCAACCACAGAGCTTGTTGTTAGTGCCGAGTGCGTTCGACAGTGCGAGCCGAAGTCCCGCATCCACGGACTCGTCCAGGTTTGATTCGTCGAGCCATGCGAACGCAGTTCCGAAGACGGCGAGCTGGCGGTCCGTAAACAGGTCAGTCGGGGTGTCAAAACCAAAGCTGCGCGGGCGAGCATCCTTCCGGCTTTCGGATAACACGCCCTGTGGAAGCTTGAGCTCGTTGCGGTGCTCACCCAGCCACGTAGCTCCTCTCGTTGTCGCACCCGAGTCGATAGCCAGCGCTCGCCGAATGCGTCTGTAGCCGCCATCGACTGTCTCCTCGACCGCGACAAGCCGGCGAGGCGCCGACCCGGTCTTCAGCGCGGCGTGAGTCGAGGCAACTCCGCAGCTCGGACACGTGTATCGACCGTTCGCGTACGTGCCCGCGTTCAGCGGCCACCGTCTCCCTCGAATGCGAAGTTCGCGCCGGTCGGCAGATTCGAGGTGATGCACCGACAAGCCCTCCGGACAGAACACCGACATGGCGTGATCGCGGACGACTGCACCGACGCTGCCCCGATCTCGCGCCAGAACAAGATCGCGATACAGCAGACCCGAGCAACTGCACTCCGGACAGGTCACCTCGTGAAGCCAGAAGTAGTGCAGCGGAGTTCGCTCATCGGACGACGAGGGGTAGAGGTGACCGAACCTCACCCTGAGGTGTTCCAGCAGAGCGTCGCCAGAGTCACGAATATCTCGCGCACCAGCTGGATCCAGCTCGTAGCGGACGATCCGGACCGCAAGCGGGTCTACGTCCCCGCCCGAAACACTGGCACCCAGGCGTGCCGCCTCGACCAACGTCGATCCACCGCCGACGAACGGATCATGCACGTGCCAGCCGTCGAGAAATGAACGGGCTTGACCGAAACTCTCCCAGAACGATGAGACCGAATGGTCGGCAGGGAGCGCGGCCGCCAGGAGCGCGGCGCGCAGCAGGGCGGGTGGTCTACGTGCCCACCACCGATGGGCTCCGTATGCCGAATCACGCACTCTCCGATCAGCGCGGTTGACCAGCGACAGCTCGCGGTACGGAAACGCGCTCTCCAGCAGCGTGGGCATCGACGGATCCACACGATCCAGGGCGCCGCCAGGAGACAGTTCCTCCTTCATGATTTCATAGCGTGGCACGTTGCAGGCAATAGCTCTTGCACCTCGCTTCGCCACGCGTCCATCGCCCCTCCACCGGCGTGCATTCCCGAAGACCACATGATGCACAAGTGCGGGTTCCGCCCTTCGGGCGGAACCCGCGTTGGCGGGGAGTCCTCGAGGGAGCTGCTTCTCATCGGCGGGGGTCCACCGTCGTGGAGCGTCGTGAGAGTCGTCGGTCGAGGTAGTAGGGCCGTGCGGTGAGCTGGGCCGCGGGGAGCGTTCCGCTGATGAGGAGTGCTTGGCCCGGTGGCGCTTGGCGGATGACGTGGGCGGGCGTCAAGGGCGTGTCGTGGGTGCCGCTGCTGTAGCTGCGGTGCCTGTTCGTGTCGCTGCTGATGCTGCGGCGTTCGACTTCTTCGTCGCCGAGCAGGTGGCGCACGTAGTCGAGCGTGGCGAGGTC
>CAZKTS010000060.1:0-22578 GCA_964555735.1 uncultured Bifidobacteriaceae bacterium | reverse complement strand
ACCACCGAGGCGGTGGTGCTGAAGGCCCACGTGCAGCACGACGCCGAGGCCGACGAGCCGCCGACGGACGAATCGGTCGAGGGCCAGGTCGCGGTGGCGAACGTGGTCGGTCGGATCCGCCGGGTCGAGCTGGTGCCGCCCGACGCTCGCGCCCATCCCGACGCGCTCGCAGCCATCGCCGCCGCCGACCAGATCGTCCTCGCCCCGGGCTCGCTGTACACGAGCGTCCTCCCGGTCCTGGCCGTCGCCGAGATCCGTGAGGCGCTCGCGGCTGCTCCCGGGCGGGTGGTCCAGGTGGGCAACCTGCGCACCGAGCCGCCCGAGACCACCGGCCTCGACGGGACGGCCCACCTGCGGGCGGTGCTCGAGCACGGGGCCCGCGTGGACGTGCTGCTCACCGACCGGTCGTGCGAGCTGGCCGCACCGGCCGGCGGCGTGCGGGCGCTGGGGGTGGAGGCGGTGGCCCGGGACGTGGCCGACGACCGGGGCCTGGTCCACGAACCATCCAGATTGGCCTCGGCCCTGTGTGATCTGCTGGAGTCCGCATGAGGCCGTCAGGGCCCTGTCCGCGATCGAGGAGAACACGACGATGACCGTCCGCGTGGGGATCAACGGATTCGGCCGCATCGGCCGGTCCTTCACCCGGGCGCTGCTCGCCCGCGGCGCCAGTGCCGGCGTCGAGCTCGTCGCCGTCAACGACCCGATGGGCGACAACGCCACCATGGCGTTCCTGCTCAAGCACGACTCCGTCGGCGGCACGCTGGACGCCGACGTGAAGGAGACCGAGGGCGGCTTCTCGGTCGACGGTGCCGACATCCGCAAGCTCGAGGTGATGGACCCGTCGCAGATCCCGTGGGGCGACGCCGGCGTCGACGTCGTGATCGAGTCCACCGGGCTCTTCACCGCTCGCGAGAAGGCCGCGCAGCACCTCGAGGGTGGGGCGAAGCGCGTGGTCATCTCCGCGCCCAGCGGCGACGCAGACGTGATGCTCTGCTACGGCGTCAACGACGAAGCGTTCGACGCGAAGCAGCACACGGTCATCTCGAATGCCTCGTGCACCACCAACTGCCTTGCCCCCCTCGCCAAGGTGCTGCACGACACGTTCGGCATCGAGCGCGGGCTCATGACGACGGTGCACGCGTACACGAGCGACCAGTCGCTGCAGGACCTCGCGCAGACCAGCCGCTCGGGGAAGCCCGACCTGCGCCGCATGCGCGCCGCCGCGCTCTCGATCATCCCGAGCACGACCGGCGCGGCGCGGGCGATCGGCCAGGTGCTGCCCGACCTCAAGGGCCGGCTCGACGGCACGTCGCTCCGGGTGCCGACGCCCACCGGCTCGATCACCGACCTGTCGGCCGTGCTCAAGACCCCGGCGTCGATCGAGGACATCAACGCCGCGTACGCCAAGGCCGCGGTCGACGCCGGCTACCACGGCGTCCTCGAGTACAGCGACGAGCCGCTGGTCTCCGCCGACATCGTCGGCAACCCGTCGTCCTGCATCTTCTCGTCGCTCGACACGATGGCGAGCGAGAACCTCGTGAAGGTGCTCGGCTGGTACGACAACGAGTGGGGCTACTCGAACCGGCTGGTCGACGTCGTCGGCTTCGTCGGCGCGGCCTGACCGCACCCGCCCCGATCGCGTGCAGCTCCCCGGGCTCGAAGATCTCGGCGCGGCCGTCGACCTCGCGAACGCGCGGGTCCTCGTGCGCGTCGACTTCAACGTCCCGCTCCGCGACGGCGTCGTCGAGGACGATCTGCGCATCGTCACCGCGGTGCCCACGATCCAGTGGTTGCTCGACCGAGGAGCGGCAGTGGTCGCGTGCGGCCACCTCGGCCGGCCGAAGGGCACGGTCGACCCGCAGTACTCGATGGCCCCGGTCGCGGTACGCCTCGGTGCGGCGCTCGGCACCGACGTCGCGCTCGCACCCGGCGTGGTCGGACCCGACGTCGACGCCGTCAAGGCGGCGACCGGCTCGGGTGCCGTGCTCCTCCTCGAGAACCTCCGGTTCGAGCCGGGCGAGACCGCCAACGACCCCGCCTTCGTCGATGCGCTCCTCGCGGGATGCGACGCGGCAGTGAACGAGGCGTTCGGTGCGTCGCACCGGGCGCACGCGTCGATCGTCGGTCCGCCGCCGCGGGTGCCCACCGCGGGCGGGCGACTGCTGATGCGGGAGGTCGAGGTGCTCGGCCGCCTGCTGGAGTCGCCGGCGCGGCCGTTCGTCGCGATCCTCGGCGGCGCCAAGGTGAGCGACAAGCTCGGGGTGATCGACGCACTCCTCGACCGGTGCGACACGATCCTCGTCGGCGGCGCCATGGCGTTCACGTTCCTCGTGGCGCAGGGCCACTCGATCGGCGACTCGCTCGTCGAGCCCGACATGGTCGACGCCTGCCGTCGCCTGCTCGACTCCGGACGGGTGCAGGTGCCGGTCGACGTCGTGGTGGCCGACGACATCAGCGCCGATGCCGCGACCGCGGTCGTGGCTGCGAGCGCGATGCCCGACGGTCGCAAGGGCCTCGACGTCGGCCCCGAGACCGCGGCGATCTTCGCCGACACGATCGCCGAGGCCGGCACCGTCCTCTGGAACGGGCCGATGGGTGTGTTCGAGCTCGCGCCGTTCGCGGCCGGCACCCGGACCGTGGCGCAGGCGGTTGCCGATGCGCGCGGGTTCACGGTCGTCGGCGGGGGCGACTCGGCCGCGGCCATCCGCCAGTTCGGGCTGGCCGATGCGGTCGACCACGTCAGCACCGGTGGCGGCGCGTCGCTCGAGCTGATCGAGCAGGGCGACCTCCCCGGCCTCGAGGCGCTCCGCACCGGCCGCCTCTCGTCCACCTGAGCAGGAGACCGATGAGCGACCCGCGCCGACCCGTGATCGCCGCCAACTGGAAGATGCACCACGACCACCTCGTGGCCATCCAGGTGGTGCAGAAGCTCTCGTACCGCCTCGAGAAGGAGGACTACGAGGACTGCGACGTGGTGATCTGCCCGCCGTTCACCGACTTGCGCACGCTCCAGACGCTGCTGGAAGCCGACGAGATCCCGATCGCGCTCGGCGCCCAGAACTGCTACTGGGAGGAGAAGGGCGCGTTCACCGGCGAGGTCAGTCCCGGGATGCTCGCGAAGCTCAACGTCGCCTACGTCATCGTCGGGCACTCCGAGCGCCGCCAGCTCTTCGGCGAGACCGACGAGACCGTCAACCTCAAGACCAAGGCCGTGCTCAAGCACGAGATGACGCCGATCGTGTGCGTCGGGGAGACGCTCGAAGAGCGCGAGCGCGGTGCCACCGACGCGCGCGTACGGGACCAGACCCACGGCGCGTTCGCCGGGGTCAAGGCGGCCGACGCCGCGCGCTGCGTGGTCGCGTACGAGCCGATCTGGGCCATCGGGACCGGCCACAACGCCACGCCCGACGACGCCAACGCGACGTGCGGTGTGATCCGCGCGACGTTGCGTGAGCTCTACGGCGACGCCGCCGACGCGATGCGGATCCAGTACGGGGGCAGCGTCAAGCCGGGCAACATCGCCGACCTCATGGGGATGCCCGAGATCGACGGCGCCCTCGTGGGCGGCGCATCGCTCGACCCCGACGACTTCGCGCGGATCGTGCGCTTCCGCGCGTAGGCGAACAGCATGGGTGAAGCTGCCCTCGGCCCGGCCGAGACCGGGCGCGAGATCGCTGAGCACGGGCGACATGCGAACGAGCACCCGCCGACGACGAAGCACGATCGGCGCATCAGCCTGCTCGAAGCCGGCCTTCTCGCGCTCGTTGCCTTGATGGCGGCGTGGTCGGGCTTCGCGGCGGCGAAGTGGTCGACCGAGTCGCGCCTGACCGTGGCCGCGGCATCGACGACGCGCAACACGGCGAACACGGTCGAGCTCGAGGGTCTCGACGTGCGCATCGGCGACGGGCTCGTGTTCAACTCGTGGTTGACCATGCACGCACTGGGGGATGCCGAGGACGAAGCGGTTGCGCTCCGACGCTTCTCGCCGACGCTGCGGGCGGCGTTCGACGCGTGGTGGGCGACCGATCCCGACCACAACCCGAACGCCCCGGGCGGCCCCCAGGCGATGCCGGAGTACTCGGTCCCCGCGCTCGAGCGGGCGGAGCGACTCCGCAGCCACGGCGAGGAGCAGTTCGCCGAGGGGTCCGAGCAGGGCGAGACCGCGGACGACTACGTCCGGACGACGGTGTACCTCGCGAGCGTGCTCTTCCTGGTGGGGATCAGCACGCAGTTCCCGGTGCGCCTGGCGCGCTACGGGCTCCTGGGCGTCGGTACCGTCATCCTCGTGCTCTCGGCGGTCCAGCTCATCACGCTGCCCAAGCCGCCGCTCTGATCTCGGGCGAGACCGAGCGGACGGCAGGGATCGAGTAGATTCTTCGCCGTGCTCGACACGATCCTCATCGTCATCGACGTCATCACGGCGCTGGCGCTCATCTTCCTCATCCTCCTGCACTCGGGCCGCGGTGGCGGCCTCTCCGACATGTTCGGTGGCGGGCAGCTCGGTGGGTCGATGGCCGGTTCGACGGTCGTGGAGCGCAACCTCGACCGGCTGACGATCGTCTGCTCGGTCATCTTCATGTTCACCACCGTGATCCTCGCCCTGCGCCTGCAGCCCAGCTAGCCGGGCGTCCGCACGGACGTGACCGCAGTGTGAACAGGTGCGTATCGGTCCACCAACGTCGCGGCCGGGGCTGGTAGACCTCCCTCGGAACAGCCACGCGAGGGGAGCCGCTGTGAGCCGTCCGAAGCGCGTCCGTCTGTCCTTCGTCGCGATCGTCGCCGTGGTGGCGGCCACGCTCGCGATCGCGCCCGTGGGCGCCTCCACGAAGCACCAAGCGGCCAGCGGCACGGTGCGCATCGCCATGGAAGAGGAGCCGTTCTGCGCGGACTGGATCTCCAGCTGCGCCGCACTCTCCTGGGGCAACTGGGCACTGGGGAACCTCACCCTGCCGCAGGCGCTCAACGTGACCGCCGACGGCGAGTACGTGCCCGGCGCCATGCTCAGCGAGCTCCCGACGCTGTCGGCCGGCCCGCCGATGACCGTGACCTACCGGATCAACCCGGCCGCGGTCTGGAACGACGGCACCCCGATCACCTCGGCCGACTTCGAGTACACGTGGAAGCAGATCGTCGACGGCAAGGACATCTACGACACCACCGGCTACGAGCTGATCGAGAGCATCGACACGACGGATCCGGCGACGGCGGTCGTCACCTTCTCCCAGCCGTTCGCAGCGTGGAAGGACCTCTTCGGCGGCTTCTACTTCGTGCTCCCGAAGCATCTGCTCGAGGGCAAGAACCGCAACGCGGTGATGAAGGACGGCTACTCGTTCTCGGCCGGCCCGTGGAAGCTCGACGGTGGCAAGGCCGGCTGGAAGAAGGGCAAGAGCATCACGCTCGTGCCCAACGACGCGTTCTGGGGCATCAAGCCGAGCATCGCGAAGGTGATCTTCCAGCTCATCCCGGAGAGCCCGGCCGAGCTCCAGGCCGTCAAGAGCAACCAGGTCGACGCTGCGTACCCGCTGCCGATCGACGGTGCGGTCGACCAGGTCTCCGACACGCCGAGCCTCCAGCACACGGTGAGCTTCGGGAACCAGTTCGAGGCGTTCTGGATCAACGCCGACAAGTTCCCGATGGACAGCCAGGCGGTCCGGCAGGCCATCACGTACGGCACCGACCGCGAGGCGATCGTGGACCAGGTGGTCGTGCCCGCGATCAACCAGGGGCGGGTGCTGGAGAGCTTCATCGTCCCGACGTTCAAGACCTTCTACGAGCCCGCGTTCGAGAAGTACACCCCGGACGCGGCCCAGGTCGACGAGCTCATGACCGGTGACGGCTGGGAGAAGAACAGCAGCGGCATCTGGGAGAAGGACGGCAAGACCGCGTCGTTCGAGGTCAACACGACCGCGGGCAACGAGAGCCGCGCGCTCACGTTGCAGCTCTGGCAGAGCCAGCTCGAGCAGGTCGGGTTCGACGTGACCATCAAGCCGCTCGACGCCGACCTCTTCTTCGGTGACCGCCTGCCGAAGGGCCAGTTCACGGTGGGTCTGTTCGCATCGGTGGGGACACCCGACCCCGGCCTCTGCATCCTCTTCTGCTCGGAGAACATCCCGAAGAAGGCGAACAAGTTCTCCGGCCAGAACGTGACGCGCACCGACAGCCCCGACATCGATGCGCCGTGGGAGGCGGTGGACGTGACGCTCGACGAGGCCGAGCGGGTGGCACAGGCGAAGACCGGGCAGACCGCCCTGGCCGACTACGTGGCGAGCATCCCGCTCTTCCAGACGCCGACCATGTTCATCTGGAACGCCGACAAGCTCGGCGGGCGGATCGAGGACAACACGGTCATGGGGCCGTTCTTCACGATGAACGAGTGGGTCCTGAAGTAGCCCACCCGGCGCACGACGTCGGACGCAGGGACCCGCCGCGATGTTGAGGTACATCGGGCGGCGGGTCCTCGCGTCGATCCCGATCCTCCTGTTGGCGTCGGTGCTGATCTTCGTGCTCGTGCGCGAGTTCGGCGCCGACCCCGCTCGGGTGCGGTGCCAGCAGAGCCGGGACCCGCAGTGCCGCGAGCGCGTGTCGGAGCTCCTGGGTCTGAACGACTCGTTGCCCGAGCAGTACGTGAGCTTCATGGGCGACTTCGTGCAGGGCGACTGGGGGCAGAGCCAGCGCACCGACCGTTCGGTCTCGGAGAGCATCCGGGAAGATCTGTGGGAGACGTCCCAGCTCGCGTTCTGGGGCGTGCTGTTCTCGGTGGGCATCGCGGTCGCCATCGGCGTGTACTCGGCGCGCAAGCCCTACTCGGCCGGCGACTCGGTCTTCACCGGGCTCTCGTTCGCGGGGATCGCGATGCCCACGTTCTGGTTCGGGCTCCTCGTGATCCAGTACCTCACGTTCGAGCTCCAACAATGGCTCGGCGCGTCGGAGCCGATCTTCTACTCGATCCCGAACCCTGCGGGGAGCGGTGTCGTGGACTACGCGCGCGAGCTCGCGCTCCCGGTCCTCGTGCTCTCGGTGCAGCTGGTCGCGGGCTGGAGCCGCTACCAGCGCTCGGCGATGCTCGAGCAGCTGCACAGCGACTACATCCGCACCGGACGCGCCAAGGGACTCACCGAGCGCCGCGTCGTGTGGAAGCACGGGCTGCGCAACTCGCTGAGCCCGCTCGTGACCGTCGTCGCCATCGACTTCGGGGCGTTGTTCGGCGGGCTCATCATCACCGAGCGCGTGTTCTCGCGCCCGGGCATGGGGACGCTGCTGCTGGGCGCGCTCAACAACGGCGACACTCAGGTGATCCTGCCGTGGATGATCGTCACCGGTGCGCTGATCATCGTCTTCAACCTCTTCGCCGACGTGCTGTACGGCGTCCTCGATCCCCGGGTCCGCGTCGCGTGAGGAGGAGAGCGTGACCGATCGCGACGCGGAGCTGCGGCGCTCGCGCCTGCGCGAGTCGGGGGCGGGGGAGGCCGCGGGTGTCAGCACCGGCGCGCTCCTCGATCAGACCGTCGACACCGCCGAGCTCGACGTCGAGCTCGAGGGCGGCACGCCGGTCCGCTCGCAGACCCGCTTGGTGAGCCGGCGCTTCCTCCGGCACAAGCTGGCCACCGCGGCGCTGGTGCTGCTCGTGGTCATCACCGCCGCCGCGTTCACGGTCGATCTCTTCTCGGCCTACGACGTGAACCCACCGCTGACCGCGGAGATCCTCGACGGTGCGCGGGAAGGTCCGTCGTGGGAGCACCCGTTCGGGACCGACAAGCTCGGACGTGATCAGCTCACGCGCGTGCTGCATGCGTTGCAGAACTCGCTGCTCATCGGGATCGGGTCGGCGCTGCTGTCGGTGGTGCTCGGTGTTGCCGTCGGCGCGATCGCGGGGTTCTACGGGGGCTGGATCGACAGCCTGCTGATGCGGTTCACCGACCTGTTCCTCGTGCTGCCCGCGCTCGCGGTGCTCCTGATCGTGGCCAAGAACCCGGAGCCGTCGTTCTTCGGGCTCTTCGACCTCCCACCGGCCACCGAGGTGACCGGGATGATCCTCATCCTGAGCCTGCTGGGGTGGATGGCGATGGCGCGCATCGTGCGGGGCGAGTTCCTCTCGCTGCGCGAGAAGGAGTACGTCGAGGCGGCACGCGCGGCCGGGGCCTCGGGTCCGCGCATCATCCTGCGGCACCTGTTGCCCAACGCGCTGGGCCCGATCATCGTGTTCGCGACGCTCGAGATCGGCTTGGCGATCCTGGAGGAAGCGACGCTCTCGTTCCTCGGCGCGGGCATCACGCTCCCCGACGTCTCGCTCGGCAACCTGATCTCGGACGCGGAGGACACGGTGGGGACGGACCTCGCCTACCTGATCATCTTCCCGGGGCTGGTGCTCTTCCTCATCGTGCTGTGCGTGAACTTCATCGGCGACGGCCTGCGCGACGCCCTCGATCCCCGGGCGGTCAAGTGAGCGAGGCCGCCCCGCTTCTCGAGCTCGAGGATCTCCAGGTGGAGTTCGGCACCGAAGACGGCGTCGTCCGCGCGGTGAACGGCGTCCATCTGGTCGTGCACGCCGGCGAGACGGTGGCGGTGGTGGGGGAGTCCGGTTCGGGCAAGAGCGTCACCGCACTCTCGGTGATGGGGTTGGTGCGCAAACCCGGGCGGATCGGCGGCGGCGCGATCCGGTACCAGGGGCGAGACCTCGTCGGGCTGCCCGATCGCGACTATCGGCGGCTGCGCGGCGGCGACCTCGCCATGATCTTCCAGGATCCGTTGTCGTCGCTGAACCCGGCGCACCGCGTGGGCGCGCAGATCGCCGAGGCGCTGCTCGTGCACACCTACACCGACAAGAAGGCGGCCAACCGGCGTGCCGCCGAGCTGTTGGAGGATGTCGGGATCCCGCACGCCGGCGACCGGGCGCGTGACTTCCCACACCAGTTCTCGGGCGGGATGCGCCAGCGGGCGATGATCGCGATGGCGATCGCCAACCGACCGAAGCTGCTCATCGCCGACGAGCCGACGACCGCGCTCGACGTCACGATCCAGGCTCAGGTGCTCGACGTCCTGCGCCACGCCCAACGCGAGACCGACGCGGCCATGCTGCTCATCACCCACGACCTCGGCGTCGTCGCGGGGCTCGCCGACCGTGTGGTCGTCATGTACGCCGGCCGGATCGTCGAGGAAGGATCGCTCGACGATCTGTTCTACGCGCCGCGGCATCCGTACACCATCGGGCTCCTCGGGTCGTTGCCGCGCCTCGACGCCGACC
Organism: uncultured Bifidobacteriaceae bacterium; assembly: GCA_964555735.1. Taxonomy (GTDB): domain Bacteria; phylum Actinomycetota; class Acidimicrobiia; order IMCC26256; family PALSA-555; genus CAZKTS01. Next base: position 13,337 of record CAZKTS010000060.1, on the reverse strand, counting down.
GTCGCGAACCGCTCGCGACCATCCCCGGTACGCCGCCGAGCCTGCTCGCGCTGCCGCCCGGGTGCGCGCTCGCGCCGCGGTGTCCGTACGCGGTCGAGCACTGCAGCCAAGAGCGTCCCGAGCTCGAACCGGTCGACGGCGACGCATCGCATCGCTCGGCGTGCTTCCGCAAGGACGAGCTCGTCGCGCTCACCTCGGCGGACGCATGAGCGCGCCGGCCGTGCCGACGCCGGCCACCCCGGTGCTCGAGGTGCAGGATCTCGTGAAGCACTTCCCGGTGAAGAAGTCGTACTACGGCGCGGGCGGCGGCACCGTGCAGGCCGTCGACGGCGTGAGCTTCAGCCTCGACCGGCGCGAGACGCTCGGGCTGGTCGGGGAGTCGGGGTGCGGCAAGTCGACCACAGGTCGCCTCGCGCTCCGGCTGCTCAACCCGACCTCCGGGTCGGTGCGCTTCGACGGCGAGGACATCGGCTCGCTGCGGGGGCGTGATCTGCGCGACCTCCGTCGGCGCCTCCAGATCGTGTTCCAGGATCCGTACGCGTCGCTGAACCCCCGGATGCGCGTGTTCGAGGTGCTCGCCGAGCCCCTCCAGGTGCAGGGGCGACGCAAGGAGGCCAAGGACCGCGTCCCGGAGCTGCTCGACATGGTCGGGCTGAACGCCGAGCACGCGGCGCGGTACCCCCACGAGTTCTCGGGGGGCCAGCGTCAGCGGATCGGGATCGCCCGGGCGCTCGCGCTGGAGCCCGACGTCGTGGTGCTCGACGAGCCGGTGTCGGCGCTGGACGTGTCGATCCAGGCGCAGGTGCTGAACCTGCTCGCCGAGCTCCAGGACCGGCTCGCGCTCGCCTTCCTCTTCATCGCGCACGACCTCTCCGTCGTGCGGCACATCTCGGATCGCGTGGCGGTGATGTACCTCGGCAAGATCGTGGAGATCGGCGCGGCGTCCGAGATCTACGGCACCGCCGCGCACCCGTACACCCAGGCGTTGCTGTCGGCGGTCCCCGAGGCGGACCCGCGGCGAGAGCGCGCGCGGCAGCGCATCGTCCTCCAGGGCGACCTCCCCAGCCCGACCGACCCTCCGAGCGGGTGCCGGTTCCGCACCCGGTGCTGGAAGGCCCAGGACGTCTGCGCCGAGGAGGAGCCCGCGCTCGTCGACCGCGGCCAGGGCCACCCCGTCGCCTGCCACTTCGCCGACACCGAGGTCACCAACCTCTAGAAGCGGCTCCTGGAGGTCGCTTCGCTACACTCTCCCGTCCACGTCGGAGTGGCGGAATCGGCAGACGCGCTAGCTTGAGGGGCTAGTGCCCGCAAGGGCGTGGGGGTTCAAGTCCCCCCTCCGACACCATCGCGACGCTGGCGGTGCGTCCACGGCAGGTGACACTCCCCCCGACCGGGGGTTTCGTGGCCCGACCGGTGTCCCTGGGCGCTGGGACGGTTACGGTGGGTGCCAACGAGGAGTCGCCTCTTCGCCCGGCAACCGGAGCGACGGCCCTTCCGACCACGGCCGGTCCGGAAGAGGAGCGCACGGTGTCGCAGCAATCGCATGAGCATCAGTTGGACGAGCGTCCCATCCGCACGCCCGTGGTGGTGAGCGGGGAGATCGATCTCGCCAACGCCGACGAGCTCGGGCGGGCGCTGGAGCGCCAGCGCCTGGAGCAGCCGGAGGGCGACCTGGTCGTCGACGCGGCCGGGTTGACGTTCATCGACTCGACCGGCCTCAGCGTGCTCACCGCCTGCTCCAACCGCCTGCGCGAGGAAGGCCGCAGCCTCCGCATCCAGGATGTGGCTCCGACGCCCCGCCGGGTCTTCGAGATCACCGGCCTCGCCGACCTCCTGCTCGTCGACGAATCACCGAGCTGAGCGGCTGGCCGGCCCGACCGGTCGGCCCATGCCCCGGCACGGGATCCGAGGCAGCACCGCGCCCCGGTTCGGTAGCATTCCCGGCGGATCGCGGCGAAGGCGCCGGGTTGGGCCGGTCCATCCCGCGTGATCTCACGGGGAAGGCCCATGCCCACGGCACTCCGACCACCAGGGGATCGCGCCCGGCGGGACCTGCCGCCTCGCCCGAGCGGGCCCGACCCGCGGACGGCCCCGGCTCCGGCTCCGCGGGCGCGTCGTCCCGGGCCCGCGCCGCGACGCCCGGGCCCGCCGGACCGACGGCCGGCCCGCCGACCACCGGCGCCCGAGCCCCGTCGGGCCGCGCGAGCTCCGCGTCCAGCCCCGGCCGAGCGTCGCGACGCGACGCCGAGGCGCACCTCGCTCGCCCCGATGCCACACCTGCGCGCGCTCGACGGCCTGCGCGGCCTGGCGGTGCTGGCGGTCGTGCTCTACCACTTCACACCCGAGCTGCTGCCCGCCGGGTTCCTGGGCGTCGACGTGTTCTTCGTGCTCAGCGGGTTCCTCATCACGAGCCTGTTGGTGCGCGAGCTCGAGGGCACCGGGGGCATCGCGCTGGCGCGGTTCTGGGGCCGGCGGGCCCGTCGGCTGCTGCCGGCGCTGCTGCTGCTCACCCTCGTCGTGGCCGCGTACGTGGTCTTCGTCGCCGACGCGGTCGAGGCGCAGCACGTCTCCGACGACGGCCTGGCGTCGCTCTTCTACATCGGGAACTGGCGGTTCATCGCGTCCGGCCAGCCCTACATCCAGCAGTACGCGAACCAGGCCGCGAGCCCGCTGCGCCACATGTGGTCGCTGGCGATCGAGGAGCAGTTCTACTTGGTGTGGCCGCTCGTGGTCGGCGGCATCGGCGCGCTCGTGAGCCGCCAGGTCGGTCGCGACGACCGTTCCGGGCGTCCGGAGCAGGCACTCCGCCGCCGCCGGACGTTCCGGTACGTCGTCGTCGCGGTGAGTGTGGTCGTCTCGATCGCGTCGTTGCTGCGCATGTCTGCGCTGTACGAGCCCCTCGACCCGAACCGCGCGTACTACGGCACCGACACTCGCGTGTTCGCGATGCTGTTCGGTGCCGCACTCGGCGCGCTCTGCGCGGGCATCCCGACGATCGCGCACCGGGCGTCGCGCACCGCGGTGATCGTCGGCGGGTGCGTCGCCGCGGTCGCGCTCACCGGCGTGATGGCGACTGCCGAGATCACGGACTCGTGGCTCTACACCGGTGGGTACGCGTTGCTCGCCGGCGCGATGCTGCTCGTCCTCGCCGCCGCTGCTCAGCCCGGGCCCAACCCGCTCGGGCGGGTGTTCTCGTGGCGCCCGCTGGTGGGACTCGGCCTCATCTCCTACGGCGTGTACCTCTGGCAGTGGCCCGCGACCGTGTGGATCACCGAGGAGGGCACCGGGCTCTCGGGCGTCGTCCTGTTCGCGGCCCGCGCATCGGCGACGCTCGCGGCCGCGCTCATCAGCTACGTGCTCGTCGAGCAGCCGATCCGCCAGGGCCGTCTCCCGCGGCTCAACCTCTCCAACCCCGTCGTGGTGCCACTGAGCGTCGTCACGGCCCTGTCGGTCGTGCTCCTGGTGCCGTCGATGACCTTGCCGAACGTACAGCTGGCGGGTGCGGTCCCGGTGTCGAAGTCGGCCGCGGAGGTGACCGCGAGCTACGCGGCCGCGCCGCACTGCGACCCACCGGCGCCCGCAGAGCCGCTGGTGCCCGGCCCGGCCCTGCGCGTCCAGTTCCTCGGCAACTCGCTGGCCGTCGAGAGCCTCCCGTGCCTGACGCGCGCGCTCGAGCCGCGCAACGCGATCGTCACTGGTGTCGTGAAGGTCGGCTACCCGATCTGCGACCTGTTGCCCGACCTGCGCGCGTCGCTTCGTGACCCGAGCGCGCGACCCGACATCGGCATCGTCTATGCCGCGCCGGTGATCGATCCCAACTGCGGTGCGGCGGGGCAGTGGGAGCAGTCGGTGCGCAACGTCATCAAGATCTGGAAGCCCCTCGGCATCCACACCTTCCTCGTTGCCGACCTGCCCGCCGCGGGGACGGCACGGTGGAGTGGTGAGCGTGCGATCAACCAGAAGCTGGCCGAGGAGGATCCCGAGCATGTGACCGCGCTCGACGGCGGTGCGTACCTTCAGGACGCCAACGGGGTGTTCCAGGGGAAGATGCCCTGCCTCCCGGGCGGCGAACCGGGATGCCACACGGGTCTCGTCGCGGTGCGCAGCCCGGTGGATCTGATGCACCACTGCGCCGAGACCGACTGGCCGGGACCGGAGTGCCCGAAGACGGGCGCCGGCGGGATCCGACGCCTCGTCGCGTCGATCGTGGTCTCGCTCACCTACGCGATCCAGAGCAACCCGGAGCGGTTCGCAACCACCGACGGCTGATCAGCGGCGGGTGCTCTCCCCGCATGGATCGGCTCCGAAGTGGGCATGGATGGATTGGTCGGCGGTGGCTCCGGTCACGCCCCGATCGGGGCTGCCGTCGGCATCCCCAAACGAGCAGGACGGTTCGAGCTCAGCGCCCGGCCAGCCGGCGAGCCTCGACGAGCACGCCGGGGTCGTCCGAGCAGACGCCGTCGACACCCATCTCCATCACCGCCGCGGCCTCGGCGCGGTCGTTCGTGCTCCAGGTGATCACGCCGAGATCGAGCGCACGCGCCGTCTCCAGCAGCGGGCCGCCGAGGAACCGGCGCGGGTCGCGGAAGCGCTCGAAGCAGGGGTGCACGAAGCGGCAGCGGGTCGCCCGCGCGAGACCGCCGACGTCGGTCGCCGGATCGTCGAAGAGGACCGAGGTCGGCAGCCCGGTGGCCTCGGCGATCGTGGCGAGGAGCGCGGTGTCACGACTGCCGACGAGGCAGCGGAACCGCAGCGCGACGCGGTCGATCTCGGCGCCGAGCGACGACGCACGACCCGGCGGCAGGGCCTTCACGTCGAGGTAGACGCCCAGCCCACGATCGCTCGCAGCCTGGAGCACCGCGCCGAGCAGGACCGGGTCCGGTCGGCGTCGCGTCCCGACGCTCCGGCGCATGCGGTCGTGCTGGGCGAGCAGGGTGCCGTCGGGGGCCGTGTGGACATCGAGCTCGACGTCGGTCGCGCCGGCGTCGGCGGCCGCAAGCACCGCGGCGACCGTGTTCTCGGGCGCCAGCGCGGCCGCGCCCCGATGCCCGATCAGGTGCAGCGTGCCTCCGGGTCGCCAGTGGTCCTCGAGCGCCACCTCCGGCTCAGGACCAGAACTCGTCGCTGTACGCGGGCAGCGCGTCGACCATCCACACCTCGACGATGCGGTCGTCGACGACCCGGGCGAGGAACGCGGCGTGGTTGTGCAGCGCCCGGTCGTGGCGGGTGGCCTGCACGTCGACCATCGCGAGGACCTGGCCGACGGCCGGGCTCACCGTCTGGGTGACCGTGACGCGGTACTCGGCCTCCGAGGTGTCGGGCAGGCGTGCGAGATAGGCGTCGGCCCCGTCGACGCGGTCCGAACCACCGTCGGCGTTGGTGACGTAGGCGACGACATCATCGGCGAGGAACGTTCGCACCCGCGCGGTGTCGCCCGCGTCGAAGGCCTCGATCATCTGGCGGAAGATGACGGTGGGGTCGGACACGGGCACCTCCGAGTGCTCAGCTCGCGGCGGCGACGTCGTCGGCCGCGGGCTCCAGAGCGGCGATGACCTCGTCCACCACGGCGTGGAGCTCGGCTTCGCGTCGCCGGCCGAGGCCGAGGGACTGCTCCCAGTCGTGCAGCGCGCGGTTGACGCGCACGGCGAGCGCACGCCCCGCGGGCGTGAGCGTGATGGTGACCTTGCGGCCGTCGGTCTCGTCGGGTGCGCGCACGAGCCATCCCGCTCGCTCGAGGCGGTCCAGCGCGAGCGACATTCCACCGGACGTGCGGTGCAGGATCTCGCAGATCTGGCTCGGCGACGTACGGCCGCGCGGCGCGCGACGGACCACGCCGAGGACCAGGTAGTCGGCCAGCGGGATGCCGTGCGACGCAGTGACTGCCTCGAGCTGCGCGCTGACCAGCAGGTGCAGGCGCATGACGCCGGCCATCAGGCCAGGCTCGACGGTGGTCGAAGGCGCGCGGGTCATCGGCGACCCGTCATTCGGTGATGCCGAAGCGCTCGAGGCCGTACACGTTGATCGCGTTCCCGCGCAGCAGCTTGTAGACCTCGCCGGCATCGAGGCCGGCCGCGTCGGCGAGCTCCCACGCCCGTCGGCGGGAGTGGGGGAACGAGCCGTTCGGGTGCGGGAAGTCGCACTCGAAGATGATCTGGTCCATGCCGACCTCGTCGCGGCTCCGCAAGCCGTGGAGGTCGTCGAAGATGCAGCCGAAGACGCGACCCTTGAGGTACGTGGACGGCGGGTTCGGGAGGTCGACGCCGCCGACGTCCTCGTGCCACACCGCGTCCATGCGCTCGTACTGGAACGGCATCCATCCGACCTGGCTCTCGGCGTACGCGAGCTTGAGGGTGGGGAAGCGCTCGAGGCTCCGGCTGTAGACCCAGTCGCAGACCGAGCCTTGCGCGTTGTGGGCGTTGAGCGACATCGAGACCGCGAGCGGTGCTTCGTCGCACGTCGTGGGCATCGACGACGACGAGCCGATGTGCATCGACACGGTCGTGTCCGTCTCCTGGCAGGCATCCCAGAGCACGTCCCAGCGCCCCGAGTACAGCGAATCGAAACCCAGCTTCGCCGGATTCTCGCTGAAGGCGATCGCGTAGCTGCCCTTCGCGGCACAGCGCCGCACCTCTGCGGCCGCCGCCACGGGGTCCCAGAGCGGGACGAGCGTCAGGGGGACGAGACGGCCCTTCGCCGCGCCGCCGCACCACTCGTCGATCATCCAGTCGTTGTAGATGCGCAGGCAGGTGAGCGCGAGGTCCTTGTCGTCGCGCTCGGCGAAGCCCTGGCCGGCGAAGCGGGGGAACGTGTTCGGGTAGTTGATCCCGACCTGCACGTGGTTGGCGTCCATGTCGGCCAGTCGCGCGGCCTGGTCGTACGCACCCGGGCGGAAGTCCTCGTAGACCGCGGGCACGTTCTCCTGCTCCTCGGGCGGCATGCCACCGGCCGCGTGCAGGATCCCGGTGCCCAGGACGAGATCCTCGTAGAGCCAGACGTCGCACCACTTGCCGTCGGGCACGTCGCGCTGGAAGTCGAGCTTGCCGCCCTTGAAGTCGAGCTTGGCCTTCTCGCGCACGACCCGCGGGCCGCGCTCACGGGCCGACGCCGGGAGCTCGCGCTGCCAGAGGTCGCGCGGCTCGAGGATGTGGTCGTCGACCGAGATGATGAGCGGGAACTCGGACTCGGGCGGCGTGACCGCGGACGTCGCCGCGGTCCGGGGCTCGGTGAGCGTCATGACGGCCTTTCGAGGCGGTGGCGTTGAGGGTTCGCTTTGCGCAAAGTAACTTCTCGAGCGTAGCCCCGGGCGCCCGGCCCGACGGCCCGGGAGGCACCGTGACCGACGCACCGTCCAACCCGCCCTCCAACCCCAAGATCGAGGGGCTCGAGCCCACCTTCCGGCACCTCGACGACCCTGACGTGCCCTGGTTGGCGGTCAAGGAGCAACGCAACGCCGACGGCTCGGTCGCCCAGGTGCGGGAGAAGTGGCTCGCCTTCTCGCCCGACCCGCAGTACCTCACCGTCTACGCCCGCTACGACCCGGGCATGGTGGTGCGACGCCACGGTCACTTCAGCCCGCACATCGTCTTCGTGCTCGAAGGATCGGCGACCTTCGGCGACCGGGAGTGCCCCGCCGGCACCCACATCGAGCTGCCGCTCGGCGCCGCGTTCGGACCGGTCGTCGCCGGGCCCGACGGTGTGCTCTTCTTCGAGGTCATGATGGGCGACCCGCGGAGCTGGGGGGAAGACCCTGAGGCGTTCGACGCCGCACTCGCGGCGCAGGGCGCGGAGCGGCTCCCGGACCCGCCGCTCGAGTACCCCGACTGGCTCAGCGACCTGCGCACCCACTGGGCGGGTGCGGACGGATGAAGGCCGCGGTCTACTACCGCACGGGGCCGCCCGACGTTCTCCAGTACGAGGAGGTCCCCGACCCGGTGTGTGGCCCGGGCGACGTGCTGCTCGACGTCGAGGCGATCAGCATCGAGGGTGGCGACACGCTCAACCGCGGCGGCGGCGAGATGTCGTCGACGCCGCACGTCGTCGGCTACCAGTGCGCGGGCACGATCGCGGAGGTCGGTGCCGACGTCACCGATCGCAGCGTGGGGCAACGCGTCGTGTGCTCGTTCCTCGAGGGCTCGCACGCGTCCAAGCGCGTCGTGCCGGCGATCGTCACCTGGTTGGTGCCCGAAGGCCTCGACATCGTCGACGCGGCGTGTGTGCCGATCGCGTTCGGGACTGCCGACGACTGCCTGTTCGAGTTCGGGCACCTGCAGGCGGGTGAGACCGTGCTCGTGCAGGCGGGTGCGAGCGGCGTCGGGCTGGCCGCGATCCAGCTGGCGAAGCGGGCCGGCGCGACCGTGCTCGCGACCGCGTCCGCGGACGACAAGCTCGAGCGCTTGCGCGACTTCGGGCTCGACCACGGGATCAACTATCGCGACCAGGACTTCGCCGCCGTCGCACGCGAGCTCACCGGGGGTCAGGGTGTCGCCCTCGTCGTCGACTCGGTCGGCTCGACCCTCACCGGCAGCGTCGCGTCGCTGGCGTACCGCGGTCGGGTGACGCTGGTCGGGCAGGCGGGCCGCGACCCGCAGCCGTTCGACGCGGCGGCGCTCATGGCCGGCAACCAGACCGTCACCGGCGTGTTCTTCGGGGCCGAGATCATCACCGAGCGGGTGCAGCTCATGGTGGCCCGTCACCTCGAGCACGTCGCGTCCGGTGTGCTGCGGGTGGTGATCGACCGGGTGTATCCCCTCGCCGAAGCCGCGGACGCCCACGCGTACCTCGAGAGCCGCCAGGCGTTCGGTCGGGTGGTGCTCGTTCCGTAGGGGTGCTCAGGCGCTCTCGTGGTGGTCGGTGGCGTGCGTGGGGCTGTGCGCGGTGAACCCGCCGTCGACCCGCAGCACCTCGCCGGTCACGAACGCACCGTCGTCGGACGCGAGGAACGCGACCGCGGCCGCCACCTCCTCCGGGTAGCCGAGGCGTCCGGTCAGGTGGCTCGTCGTGTACCGCCGCAGCGTGTCGCTCATCGGGCCGCCGAGCGCCTCCTGGACGTCCTGGGCGACGACCACGCCCGGCGCGACCGCGTTGCAGCGGATGCCGCGATCACCGTACGCGGTGGCGACGTAGCGGGTGAGCGCGACCACGCCGGCCTTCGAGGTCCCGTACGCCGCGAGCGAGGTGCTCCCGTAGAACGCGGCCGCCGACGCGGTGTTGACGATGGCGCCGCCGCCCCGCTCGACCATGACCGGGATCGCGGCGCGACACCCGAGCATCGGGCCGGTGAGGTTCACCGCGAGGACGCGGTCCCAGGTGTCGAGCTCCATGGTGACGACGTCCTGGTCGATCCGGTTCAGGTCGATCGCGGCCGCGTTGTTGTGCAGGACGTCGAGGCCACCGAGCGTCGTGACCGTCTCGGTGACCATCGCCCCGACGGCGTCCGCGTCGGCGACGTCGACCTCGATGGCGTGCGCACGACCGCCGGCGTCGGTGATCTCGCCCGCGACCCTTCGCGCGGCGTCCGACGCGATGTCGGCCACGGCGACCGCCGCGCCCTCGCCGGCGAGGCGGAGCGCCGTCGCCCGCCCGATGCCCGAGCCGCCGCCGGTCACGATCGCCACCCTGCCCTCGAAGCGCTGCACGGCGGGCACCGTAGGCGAGTGCGCGCGGTCAGGGCCCGAGGTCGAGCTCCCACCGCCAGATCGGGCCGTCGTCGGGGTCGTCCACCGTGGCGGTCCGGGTGAACCCGAGCCGCCCCAGCACGCCGGTGGAGGCGTTGGTCTCGGGCAGGGTGTGGGCGATGACCGTCGTGACCCCGCGGTCGGCGGCGCGCTCGACCAGCTGTCGCGCGGCCTCGGTCGCGTACCCGCGCTCGCGTCGGGCGGGTGCGATCCCGTACCCGATCTCGACGATCCCGTCGGCGGGTGGACCCTTGAACCCGCCCAACCCGATCACGGCTCCACCGTCGGGGTCGATGAACAGGTACGAGAGCCACTCGGGAGCGATCCCCTCGTCGTCGATCCGGCGAGCGGTGTGCTCGAGGACGCCGTCGAACTCGACGTAGCCGTCGAGCACCTCGAGGGCGAACTCCTGACGGAATCGCTCGGGTCCGTCGAGCAGTGCCGCGACGTGGGCGAGGGACAGCGGCTCGATCCGGAGCGCCGGGCGCGGCACGGCGTCGGTGGCGTCGGGCATCGGGGCATTGTGGCGCGGCGTCGTCCCCGTCGTCGGAGCGAGTACGGTCCGCGCATGCGCTTCGAGCACTGCGCGGTGTGCGGCGCGCACCTCGGGCGTGACGCACCGTGCCGGTGCCACGCGTGCGGTGCAGAGTTCTGGGACAACCCGAAGCCGTGCGCCGGCGCGCTCGTCTCCCACGCGGGCAAGCTGCTGCTCGTGCGGCGGGCGATCGAGCCGTGGGCGGGCTGCTGGGACATCCCCGGGGGGTTCTGCGAGCCGGGTGAGCATCCGGAGGCGACCGCGGCTCGCGAGGTGCGCGAGGAGACCGGTCTGGTCATCGGGGAGCTGGCGCTGCTCGGCATCTGGATGGATCGCTACGGCACCCACGACCCGCCCGAGACGACCATGAACATCTACTACCTCGCGACGACGGCCGACCCGGGCGCAGCGAGGACGAGCGCCGAGGTGGCCGAGGTCCGCTGGTTCGGGCCCGACGAGCTGCCGGCCGACCTCGCGTTCACGGCCCACAGCCGGACCGTCCTCGACCGGTGGGTCGCGACGACGACCGCCGGATGACCGTCGCGCGATGACCGAACCGGCGGTCCCCACCGCGCTCCCGCCGGCCGGGTGGTACGCGGACCCGTGGGGCATCGAGCCGTGGCGGTGGTGGGATGGCGCGGCGTGGACCGGGTGGACGGGCGGCACCCGGCCTCGCGGGTGGTTCCCGGCGCGTCGGCCCGTCGACCGTGAGGGGGGCGTCCGCGGTGGCGCGATCGCGACGGCCGGCTTCGTGGTCGGTGTGCTGCTCGCCATCGGGTGTGCGATCGCGGTCTCGGAAGCCGGTGCCGACGGTGGCGATGTCGACCTCAGGTTCGTCGCCGCGCAGCTCGGGCTCTGGAGCGGGCTGCTGGGCGCGTGCGTGGTCGCGGTGCATCGTCACGGTACCGGTTCGCTTCGCGATCTCGGCCTCACGATCCAACGTCGCGACTTCGGGATCGGAACGCTCGGGGGGCTGGCGGCGCGGGTCGCATCGATCGTCATCGCGATCCCGTTCGTGCCGCTGCTCCGTGACGAGTCCACCCCCGAGAACCCGATCGTCGACCGCGACGTCAGCTACGGCTGGCTCGCGATCGTGGTGGTCGTCGTCATGGTCGCGGTCCTCACACCGATCATCGAGGAGCTGTTCTTCCGTGGCCTCGTCCAGGGTGTGCTCACCCGCCGGTGGGGCGCGTTCGTCGCCGTCTTCGCACAGTCCGCGCTCTTCGCGAGCGTGCACGTCGTGCCGGGGATGAGCGCGGCCCGCATCGCGCTGACCGTGCTCACCATCGGCGTCGCCGGGCTGGTGCTGGGCGTCCTGCGGTGGCGGTACCAGCGCATCGGGCCCAGCATCGTGGCCCACGGCGTCTTCAACGCGATCGCGCTGATCGTGCTGTTCTCGTTGACCTGACGTCAGCCGTCGAGCAACCCGAGCGCGACGGCGGCGCGCAGCTGCTCCTCGGGCGTGCACCATGCCGCGTGGTCGTCGATCCACGTCGCCAGGCCGCGGTCGAAGCGCAACGGTTGCGGAAGCGTGCCGCCCGGCGCGACGCGCGCCAGGACCGGTGCGAGCGCAGGTGGGGCATCGGCATCGCCGGGTGGGGCGAAGGGGATGCTCCAGAAGTCGGGGGACTGGAGGGAGGGATCGCCGCCGGGGATGGTCCCGGGACCGTCGGGCGCGATGAGCACCATGCGGTGGTCGCCCGGGTGGCGTGAGTTCATGAGCGTGATGGCGAGCGAGCTCTGGCGCCGGGCGAGCTCGGTGCCGAGGTCTGCGAGCGCAGGTCGGCGGGCCAACAGCTGGATGTGCACCATCGCGAGGATCGCGTGGAGGATCGTGTCGCAGGAGTCGACCGCGGTCGCCGGGCTCCACAGGAGGTCGTGGGCGAGGGACGGCGCGATGAGCGCCGGGTGCTCGGATCGGTAGCGGTCGTTGACCACCCGGACGTCGTCGGACGCCCCGGCACCCGGACCGACGACCCGCCCGGGGCTCGTGGGCGATCCCCACGCGAAGGCGCGCACGGTCGCGGCCGCGGGGAACCCCGTCAGCAGCGGCTCGGCGATGGTCCCCGAGAGGCAGAGGAGCGCGGCGCGCAGCGCGAGGTCGGGCACGGCCGCGGTGAGCTCGGGGTCGTCGAGCGTTCGGGCCGGGGCGACCACCACCTCGGCGAGGCGGGCCCGCACCGCGTCGTCGCTCGGCGGCGGCGGTGGTGCCGGCGCCATCGGGGTGCCGGTGGGGTAGATGCCGGGCTCGCCGAAGAGCGCATTCGACGTGAAGCGGTCGATGTCGCTCGGCGGACGAGGCGGCGCGGCGAGGGCCGTGAGGATGGCGTCGACGTCGGCGATCGCAGCAGCGTACGCGGGCGGGGCCGGTTCCACGCGTACGCTCCCGCCCGTGCGCGCGTCGTCGAGGTGGTGGGTGGTCGTCGCGATGTCGGCGGCGACCGTGGTGCTCACGATCGATCTCTTCGGCGTCAACGTCGCGCTCCCCACCATCGCCGACGATCTCGACCTCTCCGATACCGCGCTCCAGTGGGTGGTGAGCATCTACTACCTCGCCCTCGCCGCGCCGCTCGTCGCTGCGGGTCGCCTCGGCGACGTCCTCGGGCGCCGCCGGATGCTGCTCGTCGGCGCCGCGCTCGCCGCAGCCGGGTCGCTCACCGCCGCGCTCGCACCCGACGGCGGGGTGCTGATCGCGGCCCGGGGCGTGAGCGGTGTGGGTGCCGCCTTCGTCACGGCGCTGTCGCTGTCGATCGTGAGCGACGCGTTCCCTCCGGAACGGCGCGGTGTCGCGATCGGGATCTGGTCCGCCGTGGGCGCAGTCGGCGCGGCCGCGGGCCCGCTCGTCGGTGGACTGGTCACCGAGACCCTGGGGTGGCGCTGGCTGTTCGCGATCGACGTCCCCGTCGCGCTCGTGGCCATGGTCGTCACCGTCGTGGTGGTGCAGGAGTCGCGAGACCCGTCGGCCCATGGCGTCGACGTCGCCGGCCTGGTGCTGGCGACGGCCGGCTTCGGCCTGCTCTCGTTCGGGCTGCTCCAGGGGCCGGACGTGGGCTGGGGCAGCGCGTCGGTCGTGGTCGCGCTCGTCGGCGCGGTGGTCGCACTCGTCGCGTTCGTCGTCGTGGAGCTGC
>CAZKTS010000059.1:0-11657 GCA_964555735.1 uncultured Bifidobacteriaceae bacterium | reverse complement strand
CGAGATGGCGAGCTTCCGCGAGTCGCTCACGCTGCCGCCGGCGCAGCGCGACGAGCGCCTGCGCGACCCGGCCGTGCGCGAGCAGATGCGCAAGGAGATCGCCGACCCCACCGGCCGCTCGTTCGTCTTCGTGTGGCAGGTGCTGCGCGTCGAGACCGTGGCGAAGCCCGAGCACGAGCGCTGGCTCGACCGCACGGTCACCGAGATCGCCGAGGAGCTCGGCAAGGACCCGCTCGATGCGTTCCTCGACCTCTCCCTCGACGAGGGTCTCGAGACCCAGTTCGTGCTCGCGGCACCACCGGACCCCAAGCGCCTCGCCGCCACCCGGCAGATGATCGAGAGCCCGGTGGTGATGGCCGGCAGCAGCGACGGCGGTGCGCACCTCCTCTCGTTCTGCGGGGCCGACTACACGACCCGCCTCCTCACCGAGTGGGTGCCCGACGTGCTGACGCTCGAGCAGGCCGTTGCCCGGCTCACGTCCATCCCGGCGCGCGCCGCGGGCATCGACGACCGCGGCGTGCTGGCCGCGGGTGCGCCCGCGGACCTCCTGGTGATCGACCGCGAGCGGCTGAGCACGCCGGACGCGCCCCGCTACGTGCGCGACTTCCCGGCCGACTCCGGCCGCTACGTGGTGGACGCCGACGGCTACCGCGCGGTGGTGGTGAACGGTCAGCGGCTGCTCGACGACGGCACGTGGACCGGCGCGACACCGGGCGTGCTGCTGCGGGGCTAGGCGGGCTCTTCCCCCGGACCGGGCGACGCGGCCGCCTCGGCGGCGGTCCCGAAGAACGCGGTGGCCGCCGCGGCCGCGGAGCCCATGAACGCGCCGGCCAGGCTCTGGAGCAGCGGGGTGGCCGACCCGAGGCGCGCGATGCAGACGATCGTGGCGCTCACCCCGGCGACCGCGTACGCGATCACGTAGGCCGCGGCAAGGCGGGTGCGCCAGGGGTCCGGACGCCCCTCGGGCGCGCCTCGACGGCCGGTGACCCGCGGCACGGCGCCGACCGCGGCGGCGAACACACCGCCGACGAGGCCGGTGAGCGACGTCGCGAAGAGGACGTACTCGTCGCCGCTGAGCGTGCTCACGTCGCCGTCGATGGTGGCGACGATCTCGCGGGCGACCACCGCGACGAAGCCCACCAGCAACGTGGTGACCGTGATCCAGATCGCGAGCTGCTGCACGGGCTGGGTGATGGCCTCCGGGCGCGCCTCGCGCGCAGGCGCCAGCGCCCGCAGGGCGGGTCGGCCCCGGCGCGGCTCGACGGCTCGCAGCGATCTCGACATGGCACCCTCTCCACCCGTCTCGCGGTCGGGTTCCGGACACGCCCGCACCGCGGGCGTGACCCGCGCCGCTACCGTTGCCGCGTGAACGCGGACCCGTCGGACGCTGCAGCCGGCTCGCCCCACGCGGGCGCGCCCGGCGCGAACGGCGCCGAGCCCGCGCCACAGCTCCCCCGTCGGCCCCCGCGCTCGATCTGGATCCACCTCGGGATCGACTTCCTCGTCGCCTTCCTGGCGCTGGTCCTCGTGTTCTGGATCATCGGGCTGCCGTTGTGGCTCACCATCGTCGTGGCGTGGATCGCCGCGATCGTCGCCGCGCCGTTCACCCGACGGGCCGAGTGCCGTGCGCTCGCCGAACGACCCGAGCCGGGATGAGCGCACCGGTGGCGGTCGCGTTCGACCCGTACTCCTACGAGCACCACGACGACCCCTACCCCACCTACCGGCGCCTGCGCGACGAGGCACCGGCGCACTTCAACGCCGAGCACGGGTTCTGGACGCTGTCACGCGACGCCGACGTCCGCGACGCGGTCCATGACTGGGCCACCTACAGCTCGGCCAGCGGGATCACCATCGAGAGCACCGGCGCAGCGACGGCGGGCCAGTTCATCGAGATGGACCCGCCGCGCCACACCGAGATGCGCGCGCTCGTGAGCCGCGCGTTCACGCCGCGGCGCGTCGCCGCACTCGAGGCGCCGTGCCGCGACCTCGCCCACGAGCTGATCGACCGCTTCGCCGCCGACGGCACGTGCGACCTCATCGCCGACTTCTCGGCCCTGCTCCCCATGGCCGTCATCTCGTGGATGCTCGGCGTCCCCGATGAGGACCAGGACATGCTGCGCGGCTGGTCCGACGCGATGCTGCACCGCGAGCCGGGCGACCCGAGCGTCACCCCGGCGGGCGTGGAAGGCGCGGCCAACCTCTTCGCGTACTTCGGGGAGCTCGTGGCCGCACGCCGAGCCGCGCCCGGCGACGACCTCGTGAGCGTGATCATCGCGGCCGAGGCCGACGGTGCCACGGTGACGCCCCACGAGCTGCTCGGCTTCTGCTTCCTCCTGATCGTCGCGGGCAACGAGACGACCACCAAGCTCATCGGGAACGCGATGTACTGGCTCGAGCAGCACCCCGAGCAGCGGCGGGACGTGCGCGCCTCGGTCGGCACCGACGGGTCGCTCGTGGCGTCGGCCGTCGAGGAGACGCTGCGCTTCGACGGCTCGACCCAGGCCATGGCCCGCACGCTCACTCGCGACGTCGAGCTCCACGGCGAGGTCATGGAGGCCGGGCGCAAGGTGCTCCTGCTCTTCGGCGCAGCCAACCGCGACGAACGTCGTTGGGGCGACACCGCCGATCGGTTCGAGGTCACCCGCGACGCCGGCGGCCACCTCGGGCTCGGCCACGGCATCCACCACTGTCTCGGCGCCGCCGTCGCCCGCCTCGAGGCGCGGGTGGCGCTCGAGGTGCTGCTCCCCCGGCTCGGCGACTACGTCATCGACCACGACGGGCTCGAGCGGGTCCACTCGGGCAACGTGCGGGGCTACGCCCGGATGCCGATCGCGTTCCCACCGAGCCCGCCCGACGCGCCACACTGAACCCCGACCGAGGAGGTCGCCATGGCGGAGAAGGATCCCCAGGCCGAGTACGGCGCCGAAGCCCAGAGTGCGCTCGACAAGCTCCGAACCCAGATCGACGAGCTGCGCGTGCAGGCCGATCTCGCCAGCGCGGAGGTGCGCGACCGGGCCCAGGCGGGCCTCGAAGCCATCCGCAAGGGCCAGAGCGAGGCCAAGGTGAAGCTCGACGAGGCCCAATCTGCGGGCGCCGCCACATGGAAGTCGGTGGCCAAGCAGGCCGAGCAGCTCGTCGACGACCTCGGCGACGCGCTCTCCAAGCTCGCCGACGAGGTGCAGTCGGCCGTGGGCGCGGCGGGTGCCGCTGCGGGCAAGGGCCGCGACACGTTCCGCGACGAGTGGCGCAAGGCGCGCGAGCAGCGCGAGAAGCTCCTCGACGATTGACCAGCTCCCACGAGCGCCACAACCGCGCGTTCTGGGACGCCGACGCCGACGACTACCAGGCCGCGCACGGCGCGCAGCTCGCGCGCGGCGCGGTGTGGGGCGCATGGGGCATCCCGGAGTCCGAGCTCGGCGTGCTCGGCCCGGTCGCCGGACTCGACATCCTCGAATACGGGTGCGGCGGCGCGCAGTGGTCCGTCGCGCTCGCGCGTGCGGGTGCCCGAGCCCTCGCGCTCGATCTGTCGATCGCCCAGCTCGGCCACGCGACGCGCAACGTCGCGGCCGCGGGCGTCGACGTGCCGCTGGTCTGCGCGTCCGGTGAGGCGACGCCGTTCGCGTCGTCGTCGTTCGACCTCGTGGTCTGCGACCACGGGGCGATGTCGTTCTGCGACCCCGCCCGCTCCGTGCCCGAGGTCGCCCGCCTCCTGCGGCCGGGCGGTCGCCTCGTGTTCAACAAGGCGACGCTCCTGTACTACCTGGCGTGGGACGACGCCAAGCAGCGCCAGACGCGCAAGCTCCAGACCGGGTACTTCGAGCGCCGACGGTGGACGTTCGCCGACGGGACCATCGACTTCCAGCTTCCGTACGGCGACTGGATCCGCACGTTCCGCGACGCGGGCCTGACCGTCGTCGACCTCGTCGAGGTGCAACCGCCGGAGGACGCGACCACGACGTACACCGACTTCGTCGCGTCCGACTGGGCGAGACGGTGGCCGGCCGAGGAGATCTGGGTCGTCAGGAAGACCTGACGACCTGCGCTACTTCGCGCTCTTCGGGTACTTCAGCGCGACCGCGGCCTCGGGCGAGTGGGCGTGGAAGGTGAAGCTCTCCTCCAGGTACAGCGCGACCTGGTCGGCGTCGTGCGACTCGTAGCCGATCGACACGTCCTGGCCGGAGAAGAGCTCGAAATCCTCGCCGCGCATCGAGAGCACGACCGCGCCGTCGACTGCCGGCGCGTACACGACCGGGCCGCCGAGGATCAGGCGCAGACGCTCGAGCACCGGGTAGCCGCCGTCCTGGGTGGTCTCGAGGATGCCGGCGTAGCACTTCGGGCCGAGCGCGATCCCGTAGGGGCCCTCGACGCCGGCGTCGCGCAGCGTCGCGACGGCCATGGCCGCCCAGCGCGGGTACTCGCCGAAGCTGTCGCCGAGCTCCACCGGCGAGTGCGGCGACGCCTCGGCGATGCCGGTGATGGCACCCTCCGAGTAGCCGTGGAACACCGCGTGGTCCTCGGCCGAGGCGATGCGCCGGGCCGCGTCCACCACCGGCTCGATGTCGGGTGAGGTGTGCCCGCGGTCGATGGCGTCGAGCTCGGAGCGCTTGAGCGCGAAGCGGGCGCGCAGCTCGATGAGGGGCTGCACGTTGCGCGAGGCGCCCTGGACGTCCTCGGCCGGGCCCTTGGGCAGGATGTTGATGGTCCCCAGCGGGATGGCGCTCTCGGCCCAGCCGTGCGGACCGGTGAAGTCGACCAGGCGGCGGGCCGCGAGGAAGTTCTCGAGCGTGCGCTTGGCCTCGGTCTCGATCTCGTGCCACGCCTTGTCGGAGATCGGCGCGAGCTCACGGAAGAGGTGGTTCATGACTGCTCCTGGCTGGCGGATCGAAGGCTCCCGATGCCGAGCGAGCCGTCGGCGGCGCTCGACGCGGGTGCGGCAGCGGCGTCGGCGCCACCCCCGTGCTCGGCGGCGTGCTCCTCCTCGAGGATGTCGCCGTCGGTGAAGAGGTAGGTGCGCAGGTGGCGATCGAGGGTGGCGTCGTTGCGGCGAAGCCACTCGAGCGTCATCGCCGCGTGCTCCTTCTCCTCGTCGCGGTTGTGGGCGAGGACCTCGATGAGGGCGGCGTCGTTGCTGGCCGAGACGCGCTGGTCGTACCAGTCGACCGCCTCGAGCTCCTCCATGATCGACGAGATCGCCCGGTGGCGGTCGATGACCGCGCCGTCGAGCAGTTCCGGTTGTTCGTGGAGCCCCTCGCTCGCCATGGGGAGAACCTACCCAATCTCGGGCGCCTCGACGCCTCTTTGCGTCGTACCGTCGGGCGGATGAGCGGCCACGACGTCCACGAGTACCCGGTCACCTGCACCTGGGAGGGCTCGACCGCGGGCGGCTACGACGCCTACGACCGCACCCACCGCGCGAGTGCCCCACCGGCCGAGGCCGCCCTGACGCTGACCTCGGACCCCGCCTTCCGCGGCGACCCCGCGCGGCTGAACCCCGAGCAGCTCCTCGTCCTCGCGCTCTCGTCGTGCCAGCTGCTCTCGTTCCTCGCCGTCGCCGCCCGCGCGCGCGTCGACGTCGTCGCCTACACCGACGACGCGGTCGGTCAGATGCCCGAGGACCAGCGTCCGATGCGCATCACGAACGTCACGCTGCGCCCGCGCATCACCGTCCGCGGTGACGTCACCGACGAGCGCCTCGCCCACCTCTGCGAGGTCGCGCACCGCGAGTGCTTCATCGCCAACAGCGTCACCACCGAAATCACCGTCGAACCGACGTTCCAGAGGGATTTTGGCGTCGAAGATGGGGCGCCAGGCGCCCACATCTGACGCCAAAACCCCTCTAGGGCAGAACGCCGTGGTGTGAGGCGGGCTCGGCGGGGGCGCGGCGGCGGGGGGCGGTGAGGCGCATGGCGTCGAGGAGCGCGTCGCGCAGCTCGGACGGCTCGACGACCTCGTCGTAGCCCATGGTGTCGGCCGACGAGTAGGCGCCGCCGATCTCGGCGTTGGCGAGGAGCGACGCGGCGTCCTCCTCCAACCGGGCGGCCTCCGCGCCACCCTCGGCCGGCATCGCGCCGAGGCGCGCGCCCGGGAGGGCGAGCGTGAGGGTCTGGTCGTCGAACGGGTTCATCGCCATCAGCGACGACCCGAACCCGAACGCCTTGCGCAGCGTCACGTGGAGCTTCACCGATCGCACGCGCGCCTGCGCGGCGAACATGCGGGCCGCGTGGCGCAGGATGCCGGTGCGCTCGGAGGCCGAGCCGGCGAGCACGCCGGGGTTGTCGGCGAAGAACACCACCGGGAGGTGGAACGCGTCGGCGACACCGAGGAAGTGGGCAGCCTTGTCGGCCGAGTCGGCGTCGATCGAGCCCGCCTTCGCCGCGGGCTGGTTCGCCACCACGGCCACCGCCTCGCCCCCGAGCCGGGCGAGCGCGGTCACGATCGGCCGCCCGAACGAGGGCTGCACCTCCACGACGCTGCCCGCGTCGAGCACGACGTCGAGCACGCCCCGCACGTCGTAGCCCTTGCGCGGATCGGGCGGGATGAGGTCGAGCAGCTCGGGGACGGCCCGACGCTCGCTCGCACCGTCGTCGGGCGCGGCCGGTGGACGCTCCCACGCGCTCGACGGGAAGTAGGAGAGGTAGCGGCGGACGAGCGCGAGCGCGTCGGCGTCGGTCGGCGCCGCGTTGTGCGCAACGCCGCTGACCGCGGTCTGGACCGCGGTACCACCGAGCTCGTCCTTGGTCACCTCTTCACCCATCGACGCCTGCACGAGCGGCGGACCGGCGGAGAAGATCGCCGCGCCCTCCACCATCACCACGAAGTCCATGAGCGGCGCGGTGAGCGCGCCGTGACCCGCCGACGAGCCCATCACGACGCACACCATCGGCACGAGGCCCGACAGGCGCGCCAACGTCTGGAGGTCGTTCGGCGCGCGGCCGCGGCGCTCGAACGCGTTCTGGGTGCGCTCCCCCGCGCCTTCGAGCAACATCACGAGCGGCACCCGCTCCTGCCCGGCGAGCGCGGCGAGACGCTGACGCTTCGCGGTCGTGCCGTGCCCGATGGAGCCGCCCATCACGGTGAAGTCCTCGGCCGCCACGAGCACCGGGCGGCCGTCGATGAGCCCGTGGCCGGCAACCAGGCCGTCGGCCGGCACCGGCGGGATCACTCCGCGGTGCACCGAGCCCACGAGCGTCCCGAGCTCCACGAACGAGTCGGGGTCGAGCAGCTCGGCGATGCGCGCCCGGGCGTCGAGGCGGCCGCCCTCGCGGTGACGCTCGAGCCGCTCGTCGCCGCCCATGGCCCGAGCCGCCGCCCGTCGACTCGCGAGGTCGTCGAGGAAGGGCTCCCAGCCGCTCACGGCGGTGACCTCAGGCCAGTCGCGCGGCCAGCGCGTCGGCGTGGTCGGTGAGGGTCCCGAACACGGTGTTCAGCACCCACGCCCGCTTCAGGTAGAGGTGGGCGTCGACCTCCCAGGTGAAGCCCATCCCGCCGTGCACCTGGAGCGACGACTTCGCGTTCTTGAGCGCGGCCTCGCCGGCGAGCAGGCGCGCGCCCGAGAGCACGCGCTCGATGTCGATGCCCTCCGGGTCGTCGAGCGCGCACGCAGCGGCGTCGACCGCCGCGCGCGCCACCTCGGCGCGCACCGCCATGTCGGCGAGGATGTGCTTCACCGCCTGGAACGAGCCGATCGGCCGGTTGAACTGCCGGCGCTCGAGCGCATACGCGTCGGCCGTCTCCACACACGCCTGCGCCATGCCCACCTGGTACGCGCTGGTGAGCACCACGCCGCCGCGCTGCCAGTCGCGCGCGACGGCGGCATCGGCGATGACCTCACCGTCCGGCAAGGCGGGCACGCGGTGCACGGGCGTGAGCGGATCGAGCGGCCAGTCGATCGGGACCGCGTCGGCCAGTGCGGCGGGATCGATGCGCCGCACGCCGTCGGGCCCGAGCACCACGACCGCGTCGGCCGCGCCGAGGTGCTCGATCACCACGTCGGCGCTGCCCGCCTCGACGCCGGTGACGACGCCGTCGACGAGGCCGTGCGCGAGGTGCGACCACACGAGCGGGCCGGGCACGAGCGCGCGGCCGAGCTCGGCGAACACGAGGTTGGCATCGACCCACGAGAACCCGTCGGACCGCAGCGAGAACACGCCGGTCTCGGCCAGCTCGTCGAACGCGGCGCGGTCGAAGCCCGCCCGCACGCGCTCGATGCCGAACCGGCCGGTGCAGAACGACCGCAGGCCGTCGCGCAGCGCCTCTTCGTCGTCGCCGAGGTCGAAGTTCACGTCCAGGCCTGCTCCTTCGGGAGCCCGAGGAGGCGCTCACCGATGATGTTGCGCTGGATCTGACTGGTGCCCGCGGCGATCGGCAGCGAGAGCGTGCGCAGGCGCTCCTCGACCAGCTCGTCGTGCACGTCGAACGCGCCGCGCTCGAGCACGCGCATCGAGAGCTCGCCCAGGCGGTCGCGTGCCTCGGAGTACGCGAGCTTGAGCATCATCGCCCCGGGGCCGGGCGAGCCGGCCTTCGACGCCTGGGTGACGTTGCGCTTGGTGAGGGCCCACAGCGCGTCGAGCTCCGCCACCACGTGGGCGAGCTCGCGCCGCTCGGCGACGTCGTGGACCGACGGCGCCAGCTCCTCGGCGATGCGCAACGCGTCGACCAACTCGCTCACGAACGCAGTGCCGCGCTCGAAGGAGAGGGTGACGTTGGTGACCCGCCAGCCGTCGTTCTCGGCGCCGACCCGGTTCTCGACCGGCACCCGCACCTCGTCGAAGAACACCTCGCAGAACTCCGACGACCCGAGCAGGGTCTCGATCGGCCGCACCTCGATGCCGTCGAGGTCCATCGGCAGGATGAGCCAGGTGATGCCCTTGTGCTTGGGCACGTCGGGATCGGTGCGCACGAGCAGCTCGCCGAACTCACCGACGTGGCCGAACGAGCACCAGGTCTTCTGGCCGCTGACCACGTAGTGGTCGCCGTCGCGCACCGCCCGGGTGCGCAGGCCCGCGAGGTCCGAGCCGGCACCGGGCTCGGAGAAGCACTGGCACCACACCTCGTCGCCGCGCAGGATGCGCGGGAGGTGCGCCGCCTTCTGCTCGTCGGTGCCCTCGGCGATGAGGGTCGGGCCCGCGTGCAGGGTGCCCACGAAGTTGACGCCGACGTACGGCGCCTTGGCGCGCGTCGTCTCCTCGAGGAACACCAGCTGCTCCCCCGGCGACGCTCCCCGCCCGCCGAACTCGGCGGGCCAGCTCATGCCCGCGTAGCCGGCATCGAAGAGGCGACGCTGCCAGTCGGTGTCCCAGGCCACGCGCGCGGGCCAGTCGTCGCGGCCGGGCTGGGGCGGCAACGTCGGCAGCGTCTGGGCGAGCCACTCGCGCAGCTCCGCGCGCAGCGCGGCATCGGACTCGGAGTCTCGGAGGTCCACCGGGGCCGGAGCATAGGCGGACGACCTGACGAGTCGTCAGGTCGGAGGGAGAGAAGTCGGGGCGTGAGGACGCTCAGCAGCGCGTGCCCGGCTTCGGCACGGTGCCGTCGACGAGGTACCGGACGACCGCGCCGTCGATGCACGCGTTGCCGCCTCCGAACGCGGTGTGGCGCTCACCACCGACGGTCATCAGGACGCCGGAGTCGAGCTCGCGGGCGAGCCCCTGCGCCCACGCGAGCGGTGTGGCCGGGTCGTCCCGGGTGCCGAGCACCAGGATCGGAGCCGCGCCACTGGCGGGCAGCGGCGCGGGCGCGGCCGGCGCCACCGGCCAGAACGCGCACGCCATGCTGTTGTTCACGATCGAGCGCCCGAGGCGCGGCGCGGCGCGCTGCACGCGGTACTCGATCGCCCGGAGCCCCTCGAGCCCGCCGACCGCGGGGCCGTCGGCGCACCCGATGGCGAAGAACGCCTCGGTCATGTCGCCGTAGCTGCCGTCGTCGTTGCGGCCGGTGTAGAGGTCGGCGAGCTCGATGAGCCCGGCGGGGTCGCCGTCGGCGGCCGCCGCGAGCACGTTCGCCAGGGAGCTCCAGGACGAGCGGCCCGCGTAGAGCGCCTGGGTCACGCCGATGTCGAACAGGGTGCCGTTGAGCTCACGACCATCCGCGCCCGCGAGTGGTGTCTCGCCGATCCGGGCGCGCAGCCGGTCGTATGCCTTCCCGGGTGCTCCGTCGTTGTGGAAGGGACACCGCTCGTCGCCCGCGCAGTCGCGCAGGAAGAGCCGCAGCGCGCGCTCGAAGCCCTTCGACTGCTCGATCTGGACCGCGGTGGCGTCGAGCGCCGGGTCGACCGCGCCGTCGAGCACGAGCGCTCGCACGCGGTCGGGGAACTGCTCCGCGTACCAGGCACCGAGGTAGGTGCCGTACGAGTACCCGAGGTAGGTGAGCTGGTCGTCACCGAGGGCCTCGCGGATCCGGTCCAGGTCGCGCGCCGCGCGCTCGGTCGTGAGGTACGGGAGGATGGCGCCGTCGCGCTGCGCGCACTGCGTCACGAGCGCCTGGACGGCCGCCTCGAGCTCGGCGCGCTCGGCGTCGTCGTCGGGGGCGAACTCGGCGTCGTAGAGCGGGTCGAGGTCGTCGGTGCAGTCGACGCCGTTGCTCTGCCCGACCCCACGCGGATCGAAGCCGACGATGTCGAAGCGGTCGAGGATCTCCGGCGGCAGGCTGCTCGCGGCCGCCGAGACGTAGTCGACGCCGGAGGCACCGGGGCCGCCCGGGTTCACGAGGAGCGAGCCGATGCGGTGCTCACGGTCGCGCGCCCGGTAGCGGATCAGCGCCAGGTCGATCGTGGGCCCGCCGACGAGGCGATCGTCGAGGGGGACGGGCAGCACCGCGCACTCGGCGTCGCCGCAGTCGGTCCACTCGAGCCGGGGCCCCTGGATCTCGTCCGGCGGCGTCGACGCCGCCGCGGCCGGGACGAAACCGCCGATGACGACGAGCGCGGCGACCCACGCAGCGAGAAGTCGACGGAGCACGCCGCGAGGCTAGGCGTCCGACCCCTCGTCACCGACGTCACGACGTGACCACGAACGAGCATGCGGGCGGCGCCGATCCGCGGCACGATACGGCGATGGCCAGACTCGAGGGCAAGGTCGCGCTCATCACCGGGGCGGGCAACGGCATGGGTCGCGCCGCGGCGGAGATCTTCGCGGCCGAGGGCGCGCGGATCGTCGTCTGCGACCGCGACCGCGAAGGCGGCGACGCGACTGTCGAGGCCGTGCGCGGCGCCGGTGGCGAGGCCACGTTCGTCGCCGCCGACGTCGCCGACGAGGCGCAGGTGCGCGACATGGTCGGCGCCGCGGTCGACACCTTCGGCGGGCTCCACGTCCTCTACAACAACGCCGGGATCTTCCCCGCCGACGACGGCGGTGTCACCGAGACCTCGGTGCCCACGTGGGACGCGGTGATGGACGTCAACCTCAAGGGCGTCTGGCTCGGCTGCAAGCACGGCGTGCCCGCGATCGTCGACTCCGGCGGCGGCTCGATCGTCAACGTCGCGTCGTTCGTCGCGCTGATGGGCGCCGCGACCGCCCAGATCGCGTACACCGCGAGCAAGGGCGGCGTCGTCGCCCTCACCCGCGAGGTCGCGGTCGAGTACGCCAAGAAGGGCGTGCGGGCCAACGCCCTCTGCCCCGGCCCGATCGACACGCCCCTGCTCGCCGAGCTGCTCGCCGACC
>CAZKTS010000058.1:0-5799 GCA_964555735.1 uncultured Bifidobacteriaceae bacterium | reverse complement strand
GCGCGGGGCCTTCGAGCGTCCGGGTGGCGACGCACTGCGCGCGGTGATCGATGCCATGTCGAACGAGTCGTACCAGCAGCTCATCCGGCGCAGCGGTGCCGACGTGCGCGAGTACCTCGTCGCGGATGCTCCGGCCGATCGCCGCGCCGACCTCACACGCTGCCTCGACGACGTCAGCGACGACGAGCTTCCTGGCCTCCTTGCCGACCTCGGCGGTCACGACATCGAGGAGATCGTTCGCGCCCTCCGGGAGGCCGACGCCGACACCGAGCGACCGGCCGTGCTGTTCGCCTACACGATCAAGGGGTGGCGCCTCCCGTTCGCGGGTGACGCACTCAACCACTCCGCGCTGCTCAGCACTGAGCAGGTCGAGGCGCTCGCGATCGAGCTCGGCGTCGATGCGAACGCGCCTTGGGCCAAGTTCGCGCTCGGCTCGCCCGAAGCCGAGTGGTGTCTGGAACGCGCGCAGGTGCTCGCGGCCCCCCCACGGCCACTTGCCGCGTACGGGGGGTCGGCCTCCGGGCCGGCCCCCCGACCGCACGTCCCCACCACGTTGTCCGTTCCGCCACGCGACACCACGAGCACGCAGCAGGCCTTCGGCGACACCATGAGCGCGCTCGCACGCGACGAGGGAGTCGGGCGGCTGCTGGTCACCGCGTCGCCCGACGTCTCGGTCTCGACCAACCTCGGCGGGTGGATCAACCGTGTCGGCGCGTTCGCGCTCCGCGAGCCGGACGGCCTGGCGGAGGAGCAGGGCGTGCTGCGCTGGCGGCCCAGCCCGAACGGGCAGCACGTCGAGCTGGGCATCAGCGAGATGAACCTGTTCATGTTGCTGAGCCAGTTCGGTCTCACCGCCGAGCTGTTCGGTGAAGCGATCGTGCCGATCGGCACGGTCTATGACCCGTTCGTGTGTCGAGGGCTCGATGCCCTGATCTACGCCTGCTACGTCGGAGCGCGCTTCGTCGTGGTGGGGACGCCGTCGGGCGTGTCGCTCAGCCCCGAAGGGGGCGCCCACCAGTCGGCCATCACCGTGTCGATCGGCACCGAGCTGCCCGGCCTTCGCACCTACGAGCCCGCGTTCGCGGCCGAGGTGCCGATCTGCCTGCTCGAGGGGGTGCGCGGCTGCCTCGACCGCGCCGACGGGCACTCGACCTACCTGCGGCTCTCGACGCGTCCCGTCGACCAGGCCGTGCTCGCGCACGCGGTGCAGCGGCTCGGCCCGGATGAGCACGCCCGCCAGGTGCTCGCCGGCGGCTACCGACTGCTCGAGTCGGAGATGCTCGCGCCGGCCACCGTCGCGGGCGGGCTCGGCGTGCAGGTCGTCGCGTCCGGCGCCGTCGTCACCGAGGCGGTGGCTGCGTGCCAGGCGCTGTGGGCGGAGGGGGTCGCAGCCGACCTGATCGTGGTCACCTCCGTCGAGCGACTGGCGCACGAGCACCACGCGCTGCGCCGTCGCGCCGCCGCGAGTCATGAGCCCGACGGCGTGTCGCATCTCGAGACGCTCTTCCCGCCCGCGAAGCGCGGTACGCCGATCGTCACCGTGCTCGACGGCGCGCCGCACGCGCTCAGCTTCCTGGGCTCGGTCTTCGGCGCCCCCGTGGTCCCGCTGGGCGTCGACGAGTTCGGGCAGTCGGGCGCACTCGAGGACCTCTACCGCCACGTCGGCATCGACGCGGCGCAGATCCTGGACGCCGCACTGCTGGCGCTCGACATCGGCGCCGAGCGGGCGCGCTGGGCGGCCGCGCCAGGCGCCTGATCGGACACGTCAGGTCCGCAACTTCGCTGCTCTGCACACCCGAGGGGGACACACATGGGACGGCTCGACGGCAAGATCGCCATGATCACGGGCACCGGTGGTGGACAAGGCCGCCAGGCCGCGCTCCGCTTCGCGCAAGAGGGGGCCAAGGTCGTCGGCTGCGACGTGAAGGAGGAAGGCGCGGCGGAGACGCTCGAGCTGGTCACCAAGGCCGGTGGTGACATGGTCTCGCAGGCGCCGGTCGACCTCACCGACGAGGAGGCGGTCAAGGCGTGGATCGACTTCGGGGTCGACGCGTACGGCGACTTCGACATCCTCTACAACAACGCGTCGGCGATCCGCAGCGGCACCATCGACGTCCTCACGCGTGAGGACTTCGACTGGACCATGCAGAACGAGGTGACGCTGATCTTCCTCGCGATCAAGCACGCGCTCCCGGTCTTCCAGCGCAAGGGCGGCGGCGCGATCGTGAACATCGCCTCGGTCGCCGGGATCGTCGGTGCCGGGATGCCCGGCAACAACCTCGGCAACCTCGCGCACTGCGTCGCCAAGGCGGCCGTGCTGCGCATGACCGAGGTGCTCGCGGTCGAGCTCGCACCGCACAACGTGCGGATCAACAGCATCTCGCCCGGTGTCATCGAGACCCCGGCGCTCGCGCCGTTCCTCGCCGACGAGGGCGGCCGGAACGCGTTCATCGGCATGGGTGTGATCCCGCGCGTCGGCCAGCCCGATGACGTCGTGAACGCGGCGATCTTCCTCGCGTCGGACGAGTCGCCGTGGATCACCGGCATCGACATCCCGGTCGACGGCGGGCAGGTGGCGTCCGGCGGCGTGGGCCTGCCGGACGAGGAGATCGGCGCCGCGCTCGGTGCGGCGATGGCGAAGCTCGCCGAGGGCGAGTACTCGAACTTCCCGACGGACCCGGAGGTCTGATCATGAGCCCCGACACCAACAACCGACAGGACCTCGACGGCAAGGTCGCCCTGGTCACCGGCGGCGGCACCGGCATCGGACGTGCCACCTCGCTCGCCTTCGCGCACCACGGTGCGGAGGTGGTGATCGCGGGGCCCGACGACGGCACGGGCACCGCGGTGGTCGATGAGATCGAGGCGGCCGGCGGCAAGGCGCTGTTCGTCGCGGCTGACGTCACCCAGGCGGCCGACGCCGAGGCGATGGTTGCCGCCGCGGTCGACCGCTTCGGCGGCCTCGACGTCGCGTTCAACAACGCCGGCATGGAGGCGTCGACGACCGCGCTCGCCGACGTGACCGAGGACGAGTGGGACCGCGTCACCGGGGTGAACATCAAGGGCGTCTTCCTCTCGATGAAGTACGAGGTGCCCGCCATGCAGGCGCGGGGCGGTGGCGCGATCGTGAACGCGTCGTCGGTGCTCGGCCTCGTGGGCTCGTCGAACGGCGCGGTCTACGCGGCCTCGAAGCACGCGGTGGCCGGCCTCACCCGTTGTGCGGCGCTCGACTATGCGCCCTCGAACATCCGGGTCAACGCCACCGCCCCGGGCATGATCGACACGCCCATGATCGACCGCACCGCGGTCAACATGGGCGTGCCCAAGGAAGCCTTCGGCGAGGCGCACCCGCTGGGTCGCGTCGGGCAGCCCGAGGAGATCGCCGAGGCCGTCGTCTGGCTGTGCTCGGACCGCTCCTCCTTCGTGACCGGGACCGTGCTGTCGCTCGACGGCGGCTGGACCGCCCAATGAGCGGGGCGCGTTCGGCGCTCGACGAGCTCGTCGACCATCACGAGATCTCGCAGGTGCTGTTCCGCTACGCGACCGGGATCGACGCGCTCGACTACGACCTGCTCGACGACGTCTTCGGGCTGGACGGCATCGTCGACTACGGCGCGTTCGGTGGACCGACCGGACCGTGGGGCGAGATCAAGGAGTGGGCGCGCGAGAGCCTCGCGCCGGTGCCGCTCCGCAAGCACTACATCACCAACGTCGTGGTCGACGTGGCCGCCGACGGCGCCTCGGCCTCCTGCGTGTCCTACTGGCGCGCGCCGGTGGGACGCGAGGATCCGACCACGGGGGAGCGGGTCTTCTTCGAGTCGGGCGGTCGCTACGCCGACGAGCTCGAGCGTCTCGACCGCGGGTGGCGCATCCGTCGCCGCACGGTGCACGCCGACTGGGCCATCGGCGCGCCGCCCATCGACTGAGACCATCGAGGGACGGGGATCGCCGCGTCAGCGGCGGACCTCGATCAAGAGCACCCACGCGTTCATCAGGGCGCCCAGGTACGCGAACACGGTGGACTGCACGAGCCAGTACAGGCCACCCCCGGCGTCGAGCAGCAGGGTCACCGCGGCCACGAGCACCGGCAGCGTCGCCAGCTGGGCGACGACGACCTGGGCCGCGACGCTGCCCCGCGGGACGGTGCCCGGGGGGAGCTCGGCGGTTGCGTCACGCTGGCCCGCTTCGAGGCGGAGCACGAGCAGCCACACGGCGAGACCGGTGACCAGGAGCGCGATGCCGAGGCCGGTCGTCGTGATGGCGGGGACCAACGCCAGGATCGAGACGATGAGGATGCTCGAGAGCAGCGCGAACGCCTCCAGCGCCCGGCCGGCCAGGCGCCGGGACGGGGCGATCATGTCCACGTTGATCGACACCCCGACGAACACGAGGCCGGCGAGTGCCGCAGCCGCGCCGGCGTTGGCGGCGAAGAAGGTCTCCCAGGCCTCCGGGGCGTAGGCGCTCACGGCGTCAGTGGTCGGGCCTGGCCGCGTCGAGGGCGGCCCGGGCGGCCGCGTCGAGCGGGTTCGCGCCCGTGCCGACCCCGTGCCGGAGCGTGCCGGTGTCGGTCTGGAGCGCGACGGCGATCACCGAGCGATTCGGCGCGGTCTCGACGGTGCGTGCCCACGCGACGGTCGCGCTCGGGGCACGGCCCGCCTGCCGGAGCGCGTCGATGGTGGCGCCGGCCGCGCCCGCGAGACCCTCGGTCGTCGAGGCCCGGCCCACCGTCCGGGTCTCTCGTACACGCAGGTGCACCTCGATCTCCGCCGTGTCCGCCACCGTGCGCACGGCCACGATCGTGGGCGCGGGATCGGCGTCGACGGCCGGGCGTGCCGACGGTCGGTCCGGGAGCGCCACCGGCGACGTGACGATCTCGACGACGACCGGGCCTCCCGCCGCGTGGTCGCGGGCGATCCGGGCCGCGTCCCGGGCGAGCCGACGCGGCTCGCCCGCGCTCGCATCGATGCCGACGAACACGGTCTCGTCGTCGTGCTCGATGACGACGTTGGCGACGCCCGGCAGCCGCCGGATCGCGAGCTCGAGCCCGTCGGGTCCGTCGCCCTCGTCGCGGAGCACCTCCACGCGCAGCGCGGCCGCGCACAGCGCGACGAGCAGGTCGCCGTCGAGTGCCCCCGGTGGCAGCGACGGCTCGGCCCGCCAGCCGGGGTCGCCGCCGAGCGTTCCGGGGTCGAACGGCCCCGCGCCGGCTCGGAACGCCTGGCGGCCGAGGTCGGGGTCGTCGATGACGACGGTGAGGGCCCGCAGGTCGTGGGCGGCGACGACCCGCTCGAGGGCCTCGTGCACGACCACCAGCCCGACGCCTTCGATCGCGCCCCCGATCGGCGCGGACGCGGGGCCCCCGATGGAGCCGGCGGCGGGCTCGCGCGTGGGGGACGGACCCGGGTCGGGGAGCGGGCTCGGGTCGCTCCAGGTGCTCACGGCCGAAATCTAGAGGGTCGGCCCCCACCGCGATGTTGGGGGTCCGTGGGCCCGAAGCCGCTCAAGCCGGCCCCCGGGCGGACCGAGGCACTGAGGGATGGCCACCACCGCCCCGAGCCTCCCTGCCACCCCCGGGTCTGGCGCCGGCCGCCGGTCCGCCCGGTTCTTCGTGGCGTCGGGCGTGATCGGTGTCGTCCTCGCGGTCGTCGGTCCCACGATCGCCCTCGCGGCGGCTCCGGCCGGCGCACCGTCGCAACGGACGCGCGACGAGGTGCCGTCGTCGACCCTCACGAGCGCGGCCGCCGCGCGCACGCCCGCCCCCACCGAGCTGATCGTGGTCCGCGCGGGACCGACGGGCTC
>CAZKTS010000057.1:0-3252 GCA_964555735.1 uncultured Bifidobacteriaceae bacterium | reverse complement strand
GCCCGAGCGCGCGACGTGGATCCGGATGCTGCTCGTCGAGCTCACGCGCATCGCGTCGCACCTGCTCTTCCAGGCCACCAACGGCATGGACATCGGCGCGGTGTCGATGCTCGTGTACGGCTGGCGCGACCGCGAAGAGACGCTCCGCCTGCTCGAGAAGATCACCGGGCTGCGCATGAACCACAACTTCATCCGCCCCGGCGGCGTCGCCGCCGACCTGCCCGAGGGCTGGCAGGAGGACACGCTCGAGGTCTGCGACCTCGTGGAGCGGGGTGTCCGCGACTACAGCGAGATCCTCGACCAGAACCCGATCTGGCTCGAGCGCCTCGTCGGCGTCGGAACGATCACCACCGAGCAGGCCCTGGCCTTGAGCGCGAGCGGGCCGATCCTGCGCTCCACGGGGTTCCCGTGGGATCTGCGCAAGGCCCAGCCGTACCTCGCGTACGACGAGGTCGACTTCGACGTCGTGTACACCCAGAACGGTGACTGCTACGACCGCTACATGATCCGCCTCGACGAGATCCTGGAGTCGATCAAGATCGTGAAGCAGTGCATCGAGGGGATGCCGCTCGGCGACTACCGGGTCCAGGACCGCAAGGTGACCCCCCCGCCGCGCGCTCGCATCGACGAGTCGATGGAAGCGCTGATCCACCACTTCAAGCTGTTCACCGAAGGCTTCCGCGTGCCGCCCGGCGAGACCTACACCGCGATCGAGTCGCCGCGCGGCGAGATCGGCTGCTACCTCGTGTCCGACGGCACCGGGAAGCCCGTGCGCATGCACATCCGCGGGCCGTCGCTCTACAACCTGCAGACGATGGGTCCGATGGCCGAAGGGACGCTGATCGCCGACACGGTCGCGATCATCTCGACCGTCGACCCGGTCATGGGCGAGGTCGACCGATGAGCTTGCGAGAGACCAGAGGCGAGGAGAGATGAGGGGGTTCACGGACGCCGACCGCAAGCGGGCGCGGGCGATCATCGCCAAGTACCCCCACCCGCGCTCCGCGCTGCTGCCGCTGCTGCACCTCGCCCAGGACCGCGACGGTTGGGTGACCGGCGAGGCGATGGAGGAGATCGCCGAGCTGCTCGACATGACGCCGGCGCTCGTGCTCGGGACGTGCTCCTTCTACACGATGCTCAAGCGAGCGCCCGTCGGGAGGCTCGTGGTCTCGGTGTGCACCAACGTGTCGTGCCTGGTGAACGGCGGGCCGTCACTGCTCGACGACCTGCGCACGCGCTACGCGGGTGATCCCGACGTGACCGTCGAGGAGGTCGAGTGCCTCGCGGCCTGCGACGCCGCGCCGGTGATGCAGGTCAACTACGAGTTCCACGGTCCGGTCACCACCGAGGCCGCGACCGACGTGATCGAGCAGTACAAGTCCGGCGCGCTCAAGGCGCGCACGCTTTCGGGGACACCGACCTGATGGCAGTCGAAGAGACCCGCATCGTCACCAAGTTCCTGCGCGCCCGCCCGCAGGACTCGTGGACCTACGAGGCCGCGCGCAAGAACAAGGCGTACTCAGCCCTCGAGAAGGCGCTGAAGATGGACCGCGCCAAGATCCTCGAGGAGGTCATCGCGTCGGGGCTGCGCGGGCGGGGCGGCGCCGGGTTCGGTACCGGGCAGAAGTGGTCGTTCCTCCCCAAGGACGTCTACCCGCGGTACCTCGCGGTGAACGCCGACGAGGGCGAGCCGGCGACGTTCAAGGACCACATGCTCATCGAGGGCGACCCGCACCAGATCATCGAGGGCGCCATCATCTCGGCGTACGCGATCGAAGCCCACCACGCGTTCATCTACATCCGCGGGGAGTTCGCACTGGGTGCCGAGCGGCTCCAGCAGGCGGTCGACGACGCGTACAAGAACGGCTTCCTCGGCAAGGACATCCTCGGGAGCGGGTTCGACCTCGATCTGGTCGTGCACCGCGGCGCAGGCTGCTACATCGCCGGCGACGAGACCGGTTTGCTCTCGAGCCTCGAGGGCGAGCGCGCGATGCCGCGCATCAAGCCGCCGTTCCCCGCCGCCCAGGGTCTCTACGCCGCGCCGACGGTCGTCAACAACGTCGAGACCATGTCGACGATCCCGCACATCATCCGCCGTGGCGGCAAGTGGTACGCGGGTCTCGGGGTCAACAAGTCGACCGGGACGCGCATCTTCTCGGTGTCGGGCATGGTCGAGCGACCCGGCAACTACGAGGTCGAGCTCGGCATGACGTTCCGCGACCTGATCGACGGTCTCGCCGGCGGCGTACGCGGCGGCAAGCAGATGAAGTTCTTCATCCCCGGCGGCGCGTCGGCCCCATGGCTCATGCCGGAGCACCTCGATGAGCCGCTCGACATGGACCGCGCCAGCGAGCTCAAGACGATGCTCGGCTCCGGGGCGATCATGGTCTTCGACGAGACGGTCGACCCGCTGCTGGTGTCGTGGCGGCTGGCGAAGTTCTTCGCGCACGAGTCGTGCGGCAAGTGCACCCCGTGTCGCGAGGGCTCAGGGTGGATCGAGAAGGTGCTCTACCGGATGGCCAACGGGCTGGGACGTCCGAGCGACCTCGACCTGCTGCTCGACTTCGGTCAGAACATCGTCCCCGGCCTGAACGCACCCTTCGCGCAGACCACGATCTGCGCGCTCGGGCCGTCGACCATGAGCCACGTCGTGAGCCTCGATCGGTGGTTCGGCCAGGAGATCCGGGAGCGGCTCCAACGGGGCGAACGGTCGGTGCAGATCCCGGTCATGAGCGCGGGAGGCGGCGAGTGAGCGACGCCATCAGGGAGGTGTCCGCGTGAGCGCGAACGCCGTACCGATGAGCCAGTGGCCGTCGGACCACTCCTACACGATTCCCGTCGCGCCGGGCCCGGACACGGTGACGGTCACCGTGGACGGCCGCGAGGTGCAGGCCCCGCGCGGCGAGCTGCTCATCAAGGTCGCGCAGGAGCACGGCACGTACATCCCGCGCTTCTGCTGGCACGAGCGCATGAAGCCGGTGGGCATGTGCCGCATGTGCCTCGTCGAGGTCGAGGGCATGCGCGGACTCCAGATCTCGTGCGCGACGCCGGTCGTCGACGGCATGGTGGTCAACACCCATAGCGAGATGGTCAAGCAGGCCCAGGACGGCGTCCTCGAGTTCCTGCTCATCAACCACCCGCTCGACTGCCCGGTCTGCGATCGCGGCGGCGAGTGCCCGCTCCAGGACCAGACGCTCGCCTTCGGGCCGGGCGAGTCGCGCTTCATCGAGGAGAAGCGTCACTTCGAGAAGC
>CAZKTS010000056.1:0-2125 GCA_964555735.1 uncultured Bifidobacteriaceae bacterium | reverse complement strand
GAGCACGTAGATGCCCGTGTTGATCGTGTCGGAGAAGACCTCGCCCCAGCTCGGCTTCTCGAGGAACCGCTCGATCGAACCGTCGGGGTTGGTGATGACGATGCCGAACTCGAGCGGGTTCTCGACGTGCTTGAGCGCGATGGACGCGAAGGCGCCGTTGTCGCGATGGGCGTCGACGAACGCCGAGAGGTCGACGTCGGTGAGCACGTCGCCCGAGATCACCAAGAAGGTGTCGTCGAGCTCGGCGGACGCGTTGCGCACCGATCCCGCGGTGCCGAGGGGCGACTCCTCGGTCGCGTACCGCATGCGCACGCCGAAGTCGGAGCCGTCGCCGAAGTAGTCGCGGATCTGGTTCGCGAGGTAGGCGACGGTCACCACGATGTCGTCGAACCCGTGGCTCGCCAGCAGCGTGACGATGTGCTCCATCATCGGCCGGTTCACGAGCGGCATCATCGGCTTGGGCTGGTTGCTGGTGAGCGGCCGCAGCCGCGTCCCCTCGCCCCCGGCCATGATGACGGCTTTCACGGTCGCGCTCCCTCGACGGCGGGATACTCGCCGTCGCCCTTCGGGACGGTCGTCTGCTCCGGCTTCACGGTCGTGCTCCTTGGATCGCGCCGGTGTGGGCGCGCGCGGCTCGCCCCTCGCGGAGCGCGGCACGGGCCAGCGGGACGTAGCGGGCCGCGGCGTAGTAGCTCAATGCGAGCCCGATCGCGGTGACGACCCAGGTGGCGACGTCGATCACGTCGCTGAACGTGCCGCTGGTGATCTCGACGAGCAGGAAGCCGGGCAGGGCGAACATGAGGGCGAACGTGCCCGCCTTGCCCACCCACTGCACATCGATCCGGCGGGCGCCCGCGGCCGCGAGTGCGAGGGTCACACCGCCGACGACCGCCTCGCGCACCAGGACGGCGACCCCGACCCAGACCGGGACGACGCCGTCGATGATGAGCGCCAGGGCGGCGACGATCAGCAGGAGGCGATCGGCGGTCGGATCGAGGATCTTGCCGATCGTGCTCCCCTGGTCGAACCGACGGGCGATCCAGCCGTCCACCCAGTCGGTGGCGCCGAGGACGGCCAGGACGACGAAGGCGGCCGTCTCCTGGTCGTCGAAGAGCAGCCAGCAGAACAGCGGGATGCACGCGAGGCGGACGACCGAGATGAGGTTGGGGACGGTCCAGAGGCCCCGATCGGCGGGTTCGGCCTCCGCGGGGCGGTCGCGTCCGTCGTCCACGGCCCCAGGTTACGTCGGCTGCCGGACCGCGCCCGACGCCGGTCTCAGACCTCGAACTGGGCCCCGCTGCGCGCGGACTTGTACGGCGCGATGAGCTCGTGGATCACGCGCTGATGATCGGGGTGCTCCTGGTAGTGCTGCCAGCCCGCGGTGTCGTCGAAGTCCGCGACGATCGCGACGTGCGCGTTCCCGTCGGCGAGCCCGACGTCGCGACCGACGGAGTACGACCGGATCGTGTCGATCGTGGCCGGGAGGTCTCGGAGCGCGTCGACGATCGCCTCGACCGCCGCCGGCGGCGTGTCGTCGCGGAGGGTCAGGCAGACCACGTGGCGGAGCATCGAGATGTTCTCTCCTCGTCGGGGTGCGTGCGTGCTGGGTGCTACTGGAGCCCGGCGTGGGCGCCGCCGTCGACGGGGATGCCGGTGCCGGTGACGAAGGAGGCTCGCTCCGAGCAGAGGAACGCGGCGAAGGCGCCGAACTCGGCGGGGTCGCCGAGACGCTGCGCGGGGATCGAGCCGACGTCGGCCTCGCCGAGGCTCTGCACCCGCTCGGTGTCGTGCAGCGCGGGCTGGAGCGAGTTGACCGTGATGCCGTCGGCCGCGACCTCGCGGGCGAGCGTCTTCAGGAAGCCGGTGAGGCCGGCGCGCGCGGTGTTCGAGAGGATCAGGTACGGGATCGGCTGGCGCACCGCGATCGAGGTGATCGCGAGCACCCTCCCCCACTGCTGCGCCTGCATCGCCGGGATCGCCTCGCCGCACATCGCAATGGCCGAGAGGCAGTTGAGCTCGAACGCGCGCGCGTACTCCGCAGGGTCCGGCACGTCGGCGTAGCGCCCGGGCGGCGGACCACCGGCGTTCGCGACCAGGATGTCGATCCCGCCGAGCGACTCACGGG
>CAZKTS010000055.1:0-7186 GCA_964555735.1 uncultured Bifidobacteriaceae bacterium | reverse complement strand
GACCGTGATGCGCGTGGCCACGAGGTCGTCGGTCATCGGCAGCAGTCGGCTCTCGAGGCCCCAGGCGCCCGCGATCCGGGCGGTCACCTCGCTCAGGGTGTCGCCCGCGGCCAGCCGCTCGGTGCGGAAGAGGTGGGTCGCGAGGTCGCGGTCACCGAGGCGGAACCAGGTGGGGGAGCCATAGCGCTCGAGCGCCTCGATGGCTGCGAACGTCTCGCCGGCGAGGCCCCAGCCGGTCTCGGGGTTGTTCGCTCCGGCGAGGGTGTAGGTGACGCTGTCGAGGTCCGGGCTCACGTGGAGACCATGGAACCGATCGTCGTCACCGGTGTTGACCACCGCCACGACGTCGGCCGGGTCGACGACGTCGACGAGACCACGCAGGAACCGAGCAGCGCCGACGCCGCCGGCGAGTGCCACGAGCATCCGGCGAGAGTACGCGAACCGGCCCCGGGAGGAACTCCCGGGGCCCGGTTCGTGAGGTCGTTGGGACTTACTTGGTGGCGGGCTTCGCCTCGGCGGCGGGGGCGTCCTTGCCGAAGAGGGCCTGGGCCTTCGCGGTGCCGGTGGCTGCGATCGACTTCGCCGTGCCGAGGACCTGGTCGAGCAGCGGCTCCACTCGGGCCTCGACCTCGCCGAGGATCGGCTCGACCCGAGCCTCGACCTTGGCGATCACGGGCTCGACGCGCTCGCGCACGTCGTGGGCGAACGCCTCGAGGCGCTCGCGGGCCACGCCCGCGCCGCCCTCGACGGCCTGCTTCGTGTCGCCGGCCACACCCTTGGTGGCGGTCTCGACCTTTCCCTTGGCGTCGCCGGCCCGCTGCTGGGCCTGCTGCACGCCGAGGACGCCCACGCCGACCGCCACGTAGGCGGCGTCCTGGACGCTCTTCTTGACGGTGTCGGTCACGTTCGGCATCGGGTGCTCCTGAGATCGGGGAACGCGTGGATGCAAGAGTATCGGCGCTTGCTAACTTTAGCAAGCATTTGTGAAGAGGGTCACGAGCGCCTTGCCGGGTACGCTCCGCCCGTGAGCACGGCGATGCCGCCTCCTGGCGCCCCCATGGCCGGGGCGCCTGCGGAGGGCCCGCCTGCCGACGCCGCGCCCGCGGTCGTGGCGGTGGTGGTGACCCGCAACCCCGGCTCCTTCCTCGAGGAGTGCCTCGCCGCCCTCGGTGCCCAGGACTACCCGGGGCTCAGCGTGCTCGTCGTCGACGCCGGCTCCGAGCGCGACCCGACCGACCGGGTCGCGGCCGCGCTCCCGGGTGCGTTCGTGCGCCGGCTGGGTGGCGACCCGGGGTTCGGGGGCGCGGCCAACGAAGCGCTCGAAGCCGTGCAGGGGGCGACCTTCTTCCTCGTGTGCCACGACGACGTCGCGCTCGACCCGCCGGCGGTGCGGATCATGGTCGAGGAGGCGTTCCGCTCGAATGCGGCGGTCGTCGGCCCGAAGCTCGTCGATGCCAACGATCCGAGCGTGCTGCTCGAGGTCGGCCGGTCCATCGACCGGCTCGGGGGCTCGCACACCGGCATCGAGCCGGGGGAAGTCGACCAGGAGCAGCACGACGCGGTCCGCGACGTGTTCTACGTGTCGAGTGCGGCGATGCTCGTGCGGGCCGACCTCTTCGACGAGTTCGACGGCTTCGATCCCGACACGTTCCCCGGTTCGGAGGCCCTCGACCTGTGCTGGCGCGCGCGCCTCGCGGGTGCACGCGTCGTCGTCGCGCCGGACGCGCGGGCGCGGCACTACGAGGCCGCCGGGGATCGTGCCGCGATCGACACCCCGACGCCTCGCGACGTGGCGCGCCGCCGCGCCCGGGTGGTGCTCACCTGCTACTCCGCGCGGACGCTGCTGTGGGTCGTGCCGCTCGCGCTCACCGTCGCGTTCGTGGAGGCGGTGCTGTTCTCCGTCACCAGCCGACGACGAGCGGCGTTCGCGGGACTGGGCGCGTGGTGGTGGAATCTCTTCCATCGGCGCCGGTACAAGGCCGCGCGCAAGCAAGCGCAGGCGCAGCGTCAGATCCCGGACCGCGAGCTCCATGAGCTCCAGGTCGGCGCGGGTGCGAGCTTCGGCGCGTTCCTCGCCCAGCATCATGCCGACGAGCGCATGGAGAGCATCGGCGATCGCGGGCGCGACGCGCTGGAGACGGCCGGGGACGCGCTCCGCCACCCCGCGACGTTTGCGTTCGTGGCCTTCCTCGCGCTCGTCCTGCTCGGCTCGCGCGACCTGATCACGCAGGGCGTGCCCGAGATCGGCACGCTCATGCCGTGGCCGAGCGTCAGCTCCCTGATCGGCGAGCTGTCGTCGGCATGGCGGCACACCGACCTCGGGTCGACCTCGGCCGCACCGCCGGCGCTGGCGTTCATGGCCGGCCTCGGGACCATCTTCCTCGGGAGCACCGGGCTCGCGCAGAGCCTGCTCGTCGTGGCCGGATTCCTGGTCGGGTCGTACGGGGCGTTCCGGCTGACCCGGGCCCTCGACGGCACCATCAGCGCCGGCGCGGTGAGCGCGCTCGTCTACGGCGTGATCGCGGTGCCCCGCAACGACGTCGCCAACGGCCGACTCGGTCCGCTCATGCTCTATGCGCTCGCGCCGTTCCTCCTCACCCTCCTGGTGCGAGCAGCGGGCTTCGCGGGCACGACCGCCGGCCGCCGACCGCTGCTCGGCTTGGTGATCGTCACCGCGATCGCCACTGCCTGGTATCCGCCGGCGATCCTCGTGTCGTTCGCCGCCGCGCTCTTCTTCCTCCTGGTGGCACCGCTCGCGCACGAGTCGGCGGCGGCGCTGCGCGCGCTCGGTGCCGCGTTGGTCGCCGCGGCGGGCGCGGCGCTCCTGCTGATCCCGTGGACCGCGATCGAGGCCGACGTCGGCGGCGACCGCGCCGCGTGGGGCGTGGCGTTCCGTCCGGACCTCGACCTCGCCCAGGTGCTCCGGTTCGAGACCGGACCCAACGGTGGCGGCATCGCCGCGTGGGGCGTGCTGCTCGCGGCCGCCGCCGCGCTGGTCCTCGCGCGCGGGCCGCGCCTCGCGTGGGCGATCCGCGGCTGGTCGCTCGCGATCCTTGGCTACGCCGCGGTCTACCTCCCTGCACGCCTGGCTCCCGAGGTCGCGGTCCCGGCACCGGAGGCCGGCCTCGCGATCGCCGCACTCGGCCTGGCCATCGCGGCCGGAGCCACGGCCGGCGCGATCGGTGACCTTCGGGGCGGCCGGCGGATCGCGTGGCGTCGCATCGTGGGTGCGGTCGCGATCGCCGGACTCGTCGTCGGGGTGCTCGGGTTCGTCGGCGACGTCTTCGACGGCCGGTGGCGCGCGTCGGAAGGGTGGGGGAGCACCACCCTCGCGTTCACGTCGGACCTCCAGGGCGAGGGGCAGTTCCGGATCCTCTGGCTCGGGGACCCGTCGGTGCTCCCCACGGACCCCGTCGAGATCGACGACGCGCTCTCGTACGCGCTCACCCGCAACGGTCCCGGTGACGCACGCGCGCTGCTGCGCGCGCCGGTGACCGAGGACGACGCGGTGATCGCCGATGCGGTCACCACCGCGCTCGACGGCGACACCAGTCGTCTGGGTCGCATCCTCGCTCCACTCGGCGTGAGGTACGTCGTGCTCACCGACCGCAACGGCGAGGGCGGTGAGGTCGTCGACGCCCCACGAGGCGTCGCCCGGGGCCTGTCCGACCAGCTCGACCTCGCGGAGCTCGGGAGCCCGACCGGTCTCGCGCTCTACGAGAACCTCTCCTGGGCGCCGGCGCGCGCGCTCGTCCCGCCCCCGGCGGCCGACGAGGTGCCGACGGGCGACGTGTCGCCGTTGGCGTCGTCGGTGGGTGTGGACCTCTCCGATGCCGAGCCGATCCACGACGCGCCGGTCCCGCCCGGTCAGGTGCTCCTCGCCGAGGCGTTCGACGAGGGCTGGAGCGCGTCGAGCGGCGGACGCGACCTCGGCCACGCCGAGGCGTTCGGCGTCGTCA
This sequence comes from uncultured Bifidobacteriaceae bacterium, assembly GCA_964555735.1. GTDB lineage: Bacteria > Actinomycetota > Acidimicrobiia > IMCC26256 > PALSA-555 > CAZKTS01. The sequence continues at coordinate 3,227 of CAZKTS010000055.1, read as the reverse complement.
ACTCGTTCCCGCTCGAGGCGCGCGGCACGGTGGAGCTGGCGCACGACGGCCAGCTCCAGGTCTACGGGCTCCTCCTGCTCGAGCTCGCGCTGTGGATCATCGCCGTGGTCTGGTGGTCGCGTGGCCGGCGGGCCGTGACCCGAGAGCGCCACCAAGCGGCCCGGGTGGAACGCCACGAGCGCACGCACCGCGACTTCATCGACGACCTCGAGCTCCTCGGCGATGACGTCGAGTTCTGGGAGCAAGCGTGAGTGCGCGTCCGGCGGCCCGAACGTCACCCACGCGCGGCGCGGCCACCGGCTTCATCGCGCTCGCGCTCGTGGTTGCGTGCGGTGTCGGCGCGCTCGCCCTCGACCGCAGCGCGCCCGAACGCACGACGGTCGCGCACGGCCGCCCCCGGGCGGCCGACGGGCCGACGGTTCCGGCCGCGTCGGCGGTGTCGACGGCCTGGTACTGCGCGGAGGGCACCTCGAACGAGGACGGCCGCGCCGACGAGACCGTGATCGTGGCCAACCTCGCGCCGAACCCGATCGACGTGACGATCACCGCCATGCCGGGCGGCGGCGATCGTGAGCCGGTGGTCGAGCGCCGCCAGGTCGACACGTACGCGCAGCAGCGGATCGAGGTCGCGGACCTCGTGGAGGCGGACGAGGTCGGGGTGGTGGTCGAGATCGTCGGCGGCCAGGCGGTCGTGGAGCACGAGGTGCGCAACGGCGACGATGTGGCCGTGGGGCCGTGCGCCGACGATCCCTCGCGGTCCTGGTACTTCGCGGCCGGCACGACCGACCGGGGCGCCCAGGAGTGGCTGGCGCTGTTCAACCCCTTCGGGGACGACGCGATCGTCGACGTCACGTTCCTCACCACGAGCGGCTTCCAGGCCCCGAGCGAGACCGAGTCGCTCGTGGTGCCCCGTCGATCGCGCGTCTCGATCCCGGTCCACGACGAGGTCAGCCGCCAGGAGCGCGTGGCGACTGCGGTGCACGCCACGTCGGGCCGGGTGGTGGCCGAGCGCACCCTGCTCTTCGACGGCACCGACACCCGCAAGGGGATCGCGGTGTCGCTCGGTGCGACGCGGCCGTCCCCGCGCTGGCGCGTGGTCACCGGCGACGCGCAGGCCGGGGCCGCGCAGTCGATCTCGCTCGCGAACTTCGATCGGGTCGGGACCAAGGTCGACGTGACCGTACGCACCGACACCGGCGCCACGGTCGAGCCGCAGACGGTCGACGTCCCGCCGCGTGCGGTGGTTCGCGTCGACTTCGGGGACTCCATCCCCCAGGGGGTCACCTACAGCGTCGACCTGCGCTCGACGACCGGCGCGCCGGTGGTCGCCGAGCAGTTCGGCGCCTGGGCCGCCCCGGCGCCGACGGTGGGCGTCGCCAGCACGCTGGCATCGGTCACGACCGCCGAGCGGTGGGCGCTCAGCCTCGGGCGGCTCGACGAGGCGGGGGAGGGGATCGTGAGCGCGCTGAACACGTCGACCCGGCCCCTGACCGTGCAGGTGTACGCCTACACGCCCGGCGATCCGAACAGCCCGGCCAGCGCTCCGGCGCAGGCCGTGCCGGCCGGTCAGCGCGTCGAGTTCCGCCTGCGTGACCTGGGCATCGGGCCCGACACCGTCCTGGTCGTCGCCGCCGACGGTCCGATCCTGGTCGGGCGCCAGCTCCAGGGGCCGGGGATCTCGGTGACCGCGGCCATCCCGTTCCGCTGATGGCGGTCCAGCTCGCGATCGGCGTGCTCGTCCTGGTGGTCGCGGGCGCGCTCTCCTGGCGCTTGCGGCGGGGGCGCCCGGACGCCCCGCCTCGTGACGCCTCCCCCGTGCCGCGCCAGCTCGACCGCGCCGACTTCCCGTCGCCGGCCGCGCCGTGGTTGGTCGCGTACTTCTCGTCGGTCACCTGCGCGTCGTGCCAGGGACTCGGCCCGAAGGTCAGCGCGCTCTCGTCGTCCGAGGTCGCGGTGTGCGAGCTCGCGTTCGAGGACGAGCGCGAGCTGCACGAGCGCTACGACATCGCCGCGATCCCGATGATCCTCGTGGCCGACCGCGCCGGCGTCGTGCTCCGGGCGTTCGTCGGCGCGACGTCGGCGACCGATCTGTGGGCGGCCGTGGCCGAGGTGCGCGAGCCGGGCAGCACTCCCGAGGGCGACCTCGGCGCCCTCGCCTGACGGGTTCTTGGAACGTTCGACCACCGCAACGGTGGTCGAACGTGCCGAGATCCCTAGCGGGAGGCGCGCTTGGCGGGCGCGGACTTGCGGGGCTTGCGGACCCGGGTGCCGTTGCCGCCGTTCTCGTCCGGGGGTCGCATCTCCACGATGGTGCCGTCGGCCCGCTTCACCTTGCGGAACCCGCCGGCCTTGCGGCCCATCGCAGTGTCGACCAGGCGGGCCACCTCGGCGCCGTCGAGGGTCTCGTGCTCGAGCAGCGACTGCGCGACGGCGTCGAGGCCACGGCGGTGCACGCGCAGGATCCGCCGGGCGCGGCTCTCCTCCTGGCGGAGGATGCGCTCGACCTCTTCGTCGATCACGCGGGCGGTGTCGTCGGAGTAGTCACGGGTGTGGACGAGGTCCTCCCCGAGGAAGACCGCGCCCTGCGAACCCCAGGCCATCGGGCCGATCCGGTCCGACATGCCCCACTCCCGCACCATGCGCCGAGCCATCTCGGTGATGCGCACGAGGTCGTTCTGCGCGCCGGTGGAGGTGTGGCCGAAGACGATGTCCTCGGCGATGCGCCCACCCAGCGCGACGACGATCGAGTCGGCGATGTACTCCCGCTTGTAGATGTGCTTCTCCTCCTCGGGCAGCTGCTGGGTGACGCCCAGGGCCATGCCGGTGGGGAGGATCGTGACCTTGTGGACCGGGTCGGAGTGATCGAGGACGTAAGCGAGGACCGCGTGACCGCCCTCGTGGTAGGCGATCACCTCCTTGTCCTCCTCGCTGATCGCCATCGACTCGCGCTTGAGGCCCATGAGGACCCGGTCGCGCGCCGCGTCGAAGTCCTCGTTGTGGATGTCGGTGTCGCCGCGGCGCACCGCGAAGAGCGCGGCCTCGTTGACGAGGTTGGAGAGGTCGGCGCCGGCCATGCCCGGCGTGCCGCGCGCGATGACGTCGACGTTGACGTCGTCGGCGACGCGCTTGTCCTTCATGTGGACCCGCAGGATCGACACCCGCTCCTCCTGCGTGGGCAGCGGCACGACGATCTGGCGGTCGAAGCGGCCGGGCCGGAGCAGCGCGGG
>CAZKTS010000054.1:0-7860 GCA_964555735.1 uncultured Bifidobacteriaceae bacterium | reverse complement strand
AGCTCGCCGAGCGCCCGGTGGAACGTGGCCCAGTAGAGCTTGTGCACGCTCGTGAGCGCGGTCATCTCACCGTGCTCGAGTGACGGCATGGAGCGCAGTGCGTTCAAGCGCATGATGCGCAGACCGATCCACGCATCGGCGAGTCGGTCACGCAGCACGGGGTCCTCGGCGCGGCCGTGCTTCTTGGCCAGCTCGATGATGCCCGTCAGCTCGTTCTCGAACGCGAGCTGCTGGCCGAGGGTCGATGCACCGCGCTCGAACGCGAGCGTGCCCATCGCGACCTTCCATCCGCCGTCGACCTCGCCGACGACGTTGTCGACGGCCGTGCGCGCGCCGTCGAAGAACACCTCGTTGAACTCCGACGTGCCGGTGATCTGGGCGATCGGTCGGATCTCGATGCCGTCCTGACGCATCGGCACGAGCAGGTACGAGATCCCGCGGTGCTTGGGCGCGTCGCGGTTCGTCCGACAGAGCACGAAGCACCAGTCGGCCCAGTGCGCGAGCGACGTCCACACCTTCTGCCCGGTGACGACCCACTCGTCACGACCCTCCGGAGAGGTGGCCAGCTCGGCGCGGGTCTGGACGTTGGCGAGGTCGGAGCCCGCGTTGGGCTCGGAGTAGCCCTGGCACCAGATCTCGGTGCCCTGGAGGATCCCGGGGAGGAACCGTCGGCGCTGCTCATCGGTGCCGAAGTGCACGATCGTCGGGCCGAGCAGGCCCTCGCCCACGATGCCGACCCGGCCCGGACCGCCGGCGCGGGCGTACTCCTCGTAGAAGATCACCTGCTGGGTGAGCGACAGCCCGCGGCCGCCGTACTCCTCGGGCCAGCCGATGCCGATCCAGCCCGCATCGCCGAGCGCCCGCTCCCACGCGGCGCGCTCGTCGAAGAGCTCGTGCTCGTCGCCGGGGCCGCCGCGCCCGCGCACGACGGCGAACTCACCGGTGAGCCGGTCGGTCAGCCATGCCCGCGCTTCGGCACGGAACGCCTCGTCGGCGTCGGAGAACCGCAGATCCACGCCCCGGACGTTAGTCAGGCATCCCGGATTCCCTACGATGCCCGCCATGGCGACCTTCGACTCGGCCGAGGCCCTCGGCCGCGCGGTCGGTGAGCACCTCGGCTACTCGGACTGGGTGACGATCGACCAGCAGCGCATCGACACGTTCGCCGAGGCCACCGGCGACCACCAGTGGATCCACGTCGATCCCGAGCGGGCGAAGGACGGCCCGTTCGGCACGACGATCGCGCACGGCTACCTCACGCTGTCGATCACGAACCTCTTCCTGCCGCAGCTGCTCCGCGTGCCGTCCGCGAGCGCGGGCGTCAACTACGGCGCGAACAAGGTGCGCTTCCCCGCCGCGGTGCCGGTCGACTCGCGCGTGCGCATGGGCTGCGAGATCCTCGAGGTCACCGACGTCCCCGGCGGCGTGCAGGTCGTCACGCGCAACACCGTCGAGATCGAGGGCGGCGACAAGCCCGCGTGCGTCGTCGAAGCCATCTCCCGCTTCCTGTTCGACTGACGCAGCCCCACCCCGCGCACCTCGCGTTCCGCTCCGGGTCGCCGGTTCGGGCGCGGCGTTGCGCCGTCAGTCGAGCCAGGCGCGGAGCTGTGCTCGACTTGCTCCACACGCTTCCGGCGCCGGCGCCTCGTCCCAGGTCGGTTCGAGGTCTTGGACGAGGCTCGGGGCTTGCCAGGCGGCGGCGCCGGCGTTGATGACGTCGCCGACGGCCTCCCAACCGTCCGAGCCCGACGCCGGCTCGCCGCGCAGGACGCGGCCGACGAGGTCGGCCGTGGTGCCGTCGCCGAGCAGGCCACCGTGGAACGCGGGCACCCATGCGTGGGGCAGCCCGATGTCGAGGGGCGCCGGCGCGCTGACGCCCGAGTCGAGTGGCAGCACGGCGAGCTCGCGCACGCCGGGCACCGGGCAGCGCAGCAGCGACTGGAGCGCCGGTGCCTGCTCGAGGATGGAACGGAACAGCGGCGTGTCTGGCGAAACGTCGACCGGGCCGACCGCGCCGAGGGCTTCGGCGATCCCGGCCATGAGCGTGCCGGACACCACCCCCCAACCGTTCTCACCGAGCGGTGGGTAGAAGACCCGACCGGGCGCGAGCAGCGGGCTGAGCAGGACGGCCGCGGGCACCGGCGCGTCCGGTGTCCCGGCCAGGTACGTCATGGTCACCAGTGCGCCCTCGCTCTCGGCGACGATGCGCACCGGTTCACCGGTCGCCTCGGCGAACGCGTCCACCTGCTCGCGCATCTTGCGTGCGAGCACGCGAAGCGAGTCGTGCGTGTCGGAGCGGTCGTAAGGGGCCGGCTCGCCCTCGGCATCGAGGCCCTCGTACGAGAACCGGCGGATCCGGAAGTCGCCGTCGACCCAGCGGCGTGTGACGCCGTCCCACTTCGAGTTGAAGCCCTTCACGATCAGGACGGGCGGTCCCGTCGCGTCCGCCCGGGCGCGCGGCAAGGGCGAGCGCGCGGCCTCGACCGCCACGCTGACCGCGAAGCCCACCGCCGTCCCGACAACGACCAGCACGAGCACACCGACCAGCCCGACCACCGCGAACGGCCGCCGACGCGACGCGGGCGGGTGCGCGGCCAGCAGCTGCGCGATGCGGAGGCGGCACCAGGCCATGCCCACGCCCACCACCGCGGCGAGCAGCACCGCGGCCCACGACGGCACCACCGCGAGGACCGCGCCGCCGGCCGTCGCGAGCACGAACGCGACGACCACGATGCCGATGCTGCGCCGGGTCGGTGCGTCGTGCCACCAGCGCGGGTTCACCGCACCGTGGTGCACGAGCACCGCGATCATCACGAGCACCGGCACGACCACGAAGAACAGCCACGACAACGACGTCACCGCCATCGAGAACGACAGCACCGCGAACGGCAGCAGCACCGCGGTCACGATCGCCGTGAACCGCACCACGCGCCCGTAGTGCTCGCGCCACGGGAGCTGCGCCGTGGTCTCGGGCAGCGCCAGCCGCACCAACGCGGTGTCGAGCGCGGCGCGAGCTGCCACCAGCGCGGCGAGCAGGACCACGAACACGAGCCAGGTCGGGTGGTAGACGAGCAGCCACCGGAGGTCGTGGAACGAGCCGTACGGCGCCGGCGCCGACACCTGGGGTGCCAGCGCGACGGCAGGATGGGGAGCGATCGCGACGACCAGCAGCGCCTCGAGGGCGGCGAGCCCGGCACAGGATGCCGCGAGCCGCGAATGCTCCCGGCGGGGTGGAGCGATGCGCGCGCGGCGCATCGTCAGGTGCGGCGCCTCGCGGTGGTCTTGGTCGACTTGCGCGCCTTGCGTCGGAGCGCGGCCCGGAGCTCACCCTTGGACATGTGCGAACGTCCCTGGATGCCGGCTTCCTGGGCCTCGGCGTAGAGCTCGTCGAACGTCGCGTCGTCGAGGTCATCGGCGACCGGCTCGGCGATCGCGCGTCGCTTCGTGCCGTCGCCCGCCTCCAGCTCGGCGCTCCGCACCGGGAGCCCGAAGCCGGTGCGCTTCGAGATCTGGTTGTAGAGGGCGAGGATCCCGATGGCGATGCCGACGAGGATCAACGTGAAGACCGCGAACACGAGCAGGACGAGGAACCAGTCCCAGATCGTGTCGGCGCTGAAGTCGCCGAACCCGATCCGGTCCATGAGCCCTTCGACGGCTGCGGTCATCCCTCGGGAGAGCAGCCAGGGCAGGAACGAGGCGAGGAAGAAGAGCAGGAACAGCACCCCGATCGCCGCGCCGATGACGATGGCGGCCGAGATGATGTCGAACTCGCTGACGACCTCGCCGTCGTCACGCTTGGTCTCACGGGTGAGCGGAGAGAGAGCGGATCGGTCCACGCCGCCAGACTAGGCGGCGGAGGCCTCAGAAGGGCTGCTTCGCGTCCTGCTTCACGTCGTCGGCGTGATCGCCGATCAGATCCTTGGCCGCTCGAAGAGGTCGTCGACGCCGCTCATGCGATCTCCGTGCCGCCATCAGCCGCGACCCGATCGACCGCCGTCAGGTCGACCACGGTGGGCTCGCGCCGCAAGATGCCGAGCCGGAGCCCGGCGACGACCGTCCCGGTGATCAGCGCGACGAGGACGGTGGCGCTGAGCGCGTTCCGCCAGAGCAACGCGGCCTCGCCGGTGAGCGCGGCGACCGTGGCGAAGTTGAGGAGCGCGTGAGCGATCGTCGCCGGCACGAGCGCGCCGGTGCGGAGCACCGCGTAGCCGAGCACCAGACCGAGCGCGGCGAACGGCAAGGCGTGCAGACCGTCGCTCACCTGGGCGAGATGACCCGGGAGCACGCTGAACACGATGCTGCCCACCGCGAGCGCGCACAGTCCGGGTCCGACACCCCACTCGCTCGCGTTGCGCCAGTCGCGCCCGAGCACCTTCGCGCAGAGCGCGCCGACGACCACGATCACCGCGAGCCGGTAGATCAGCTCCTCACCGAGCGCGCCGAGCACGATGCCGGTCGACTCGTCCCAGCCGCCCCCCTTGATGGCGTACGAGCAGAAGGCGTAGACGAGCGCGAGCCCTCCGACGAGGAGGAACTCGCGCCACGCGCGGCGGTTGGCGCGGTCGAGGCCGAGACGCCGGAGCCCGATCATCCCCGCGAGCAGCAGACCGAGCGGGAGCGCCGGCGAGATCGGCACCCGCCCGAGGTGGCCGAGGGAGATGTCGAGCCACGCGGTGCCGACGTCGACGATCACCGCGACCAGCGCGACGACGACCGCGGTGCCCGAGAACGGCCAGCGGGTCCAGCTCCGCCAGCGCCAGGCGTCGCGGCCCGGGGTGAGCGCGGACGCGTGACGACCACTCAGCGTGGTGGTCTGCGCTCCCATGCCGTGCCCTTCCGTCCGTCCTGGCGCCCGCTCAACGGTCTTCGGGTGGTGCCCCACCACTCATTGTGGCAGACCGGCTCAGCCGATGTGCTGCCCGAGCCAGGCCAGGGTCCGGGCCCAGGCGTCGGCGGCGGCCTCGGGGTGGAACGAGTCCCGGGCGTCGCAGTGGAACCCGTGCTCGGCTCCGGGGTAGCGGACGATCGAGGTGTCGACCGAGGCCGCGGTCAGGGCCTCGCGAAGCACCTCGACGTCCTCGACCGGGATGCCCCCGTCCTCGTCACCGAAGAGCCCCAGCCAGGGTGTCCGCAGCGTGGCCGCCTCGCCGACGAGCGGCTCGAAGGGCAGCGCCCCCTTCGACACGATCCCGCCGCCGTAGAAGCCGACCGCGGCGCCCAGTGCCCGCCGGGCCGCGACGAGGAAGGTCACCCGGCCACCGAAGCAGAAGCCGACGATCGCGACCGCCGAGTCGGCGAAGCCGCGGGCGTGGAGGTGCTCGAGCGTGGCGTCGACGTCGATCAGGATCCCGTCGTCGTTCACGCCCTCGAACAGCGGGATGACCGACGCGAAGTCGGTGTAGTCGGCGGTGCCGCCGCCGGCGCGGTGGAAGAGCGCGGGCGCCACCGCGTGGTAGCCGGCGGCTGCGAACCGCGCGGTGACGTCCTGGATGTGCGGATTCACCCCGAACGCCTCCTGGACGACGATCACCGCACCGCGAGGCTCGCCCTCCGGCACGACCTCGAACAGCTCCATCGGACCGTGCGGCGTCTCGACCTCGGGCATCAGATCTTCCTCTCCTCGTCGCGCCAGTACCGGTCGCGCAGCTCGCGCTTGCGCACCTTCCCCATCGGATCGCGCGGCAGCGCCGCGACGAGCTCCACGCTCGACGGGCACTTCGCCCGCACCAGCCGGTCGCGGCATGCGGCGAGCAGCTCGTCCTCGGTGACCGGCGCGCTCGCCACCACGACTGCGTGGACGCGCTCGCCCCAGGTCTCGTCGGGCACGCCGATCACCGCGACCTCCCCCACCGCCGGGTGCTCACGCAGCACCCCCTCCACCTCGGCGGGGTACACGTTCGCCCCACCGCTCACGATCATGTCCTTGCGCCGGTCGACGAGGAAGAGGTAGCCGTCGTCGTCGAGGTACCCGACGTCGCCGAGCGTGAAGAGGCCGTCGCGCCAGATCGACGCGCTCTGCTCCGGATCGCCGCGGTACTCGAAGCGCACCCCGCCCCGTGGCGCGAGGTAGATCAGCCCCGGCTCGTTCGGCGGCTGCGGCGTGCCGTCGTCGTCGAGGATCCGCAGCTCCTCGACCGGCCGACCGACGCTGCCGGGATGCTCGCGCCACTCCTGCGGCGAGATCACCGAGGCCAGCCCCTCGCTCCCGCCGTAGGTCTCCCAGATCGTGTCCGGCGGGAACAGCTCGAGCATCCGCCACTTGAGCTCGGGCGGGCACGGCGCGCTCCCGTGCAGCACGGTCCGCACCGACGAGAGGTCGTAGCGGCGGGCGGTGGCGTCGTCGAGCTGCGCGAGCCGGAGGAAGTGGTACGGCACGAGGTTGAGATAGGTGACGCGCTCACGCTCGATGAGTGCGAGCACCTCCTCGGCATCGAAGCCGTCCATCAGCACCGTGGTGTGCCCGAACACGAGCGACGAGTGCGGGTAGCTCCACCCCGCCAGGTGGTGCATCGGTGAGACCGCGAGGTTGACGTGGTTGGGCTCGTGCAGGTCCCAGCGCGACTGGTACTCGCGCGCGTGCAGCAGCGCGTGCTTCGGGTTGAAGCCGGGCAGCTGGATGGCCTTGGGCCGTCCCGTCGTGCCCGACGTGTAGGAGTGGAGGTGCACGTAGTCGAGACCCGGTGCGTCGACGGGAGTGCTCGGCGCGGCGGCGAGCCGTGCCTCGAGGTCGTCGTCCACGACCAGGACCGGCACACCCAGGCCGGCCGCGGCAGCCGCGCCCTCGGGCTCGACGACTGCGAGCGCGACGTCGGCGTCCTCAACGAGGTACGCCAGCTCGGCGGCGGTCGAGCGCCACGCCGCCGGCACGACCTCGGCGCGCAGGCGAGCCGCCGCGATCGGCACCTCGAGCATCTCGGGCCGGTTGCGCAGTGCCACCAGCACGCGCGCCCCGCGCCCGATGCCGAATCCTGCGAGCACGTGCGCCATCCGGGTGATGCGCTCGTCGAGCTCGCCGTAGGTGAGCCGTCGCTCGCCCGCCACGATGGCGGTGGCCTCGGGCCGGATCCGAGCGTTCCCCGCGACGCCGTACCGAGCGCGCAGGTCGGCGGCCGACTCCGGGGCCACGATCACCCCGCGTCGCGGAAGTCGAACGCCACCTTGATCGCGCCGGAGTCGTCCTGGGTGGCCAGCGCACGGAACGCGTCGCGCCAGTCGTCGAGGGTGAAGGTGTGGGTGAGCATGCCGGTGAGGTCGACGCGACCGTTCGCGACCAGGTCGAGGTAGTGCTCGATCCCGTGCCGCCGGTCGCCGTCGACCTCTTCGAACCCGAACGCGTTGGAGCCCACGAACGAGAGCTCCTTGAAGTAGAGCGGCGTGTCCTCCCAGAACGTGGGGCCGTGGACCCCCGCCTTCACCAGGGTGCCGCGTGCCTTGCAGACGCGCGCCCCGACCTCGAACGTCTCTTGCTTGCCGACCGTGTCGTAGACGACGTCGATCTCACCGGGATACGCCATCGGCAGCCCGTCGCTCGGCTGGAGCACGCCACCCGACCACGCCGCGGCCTCCTCGATCACCGCGAGGGCGGGCGTGTGACCGATCACCGTCGCGCCGAGACGTCGAGCCATCTCGGCCTGCGCGTCGAACCGGGCCACGACCAGGACGTCGACGTCGGGGTACAGCGCCCGCAGGATCGCGGTCGCGCAGGTGCCGAGGGCGCCTGCGCCGTAGACCATCGCCTTGCCGCCCGGTGCCGGCGGGTGACGGGTGATCGCGTGGAGGCTGACCGCTAAGGGGTCGGCGAACACCGCGAGCTCGTCCGGTACCGAGTCGGGCACCTTGAAGAGCATCGAGTCGTGCGCG
>CAZKTS010000053.1:0-10425 GCA_964555735.1 uncultured Bifidobacteriaceae bacterium | reverse complement strand
GGCGCAGCAGGAGCGGTGGCTCCCGTCCCTGCTCGACGGCAGCGAGCTGTGGTGCCAGCTGTTCAGCGAGCCCGGGGCCGGCAGCGACCTCGCGTCGCTCACCACGACCGCGACCCGCGACGGCGACGAGTTCGTCGTCCGCGGCCAGAAGGTCTGGACCACGTTCGCGCACGCGGCGCGCTGGGGGATCCTGCTCGCGCGCACCGACCCGACCGCCGAGGCCCACCGTGGCATCTCGTACTTCATCGCCGACATGCAGGCGCCGGGCTTCACGGTGCGGCGCATCCGCCAGATGAACGGCGACGCCGACTTCAACGAGGTCTTCCTGGAGGACGTGCGCATCCCCGCCGATCACCTCGTCGGCGAGCTCCACGACGGCTGGCGCCTCGCCAAGGTGACGCTGGCGAACGAGCGCGTGTCGCTCTCGGGCGAAGGGGCCCTCTGGGGCCACGGACCCACCGCCGACGACGTGCTCGCGCTCGTTCGCGCCAACGGCGGCGCCGCCGATCCCGTCGAGCGCCAACGTCTCGCGCGGCTGTTCATCGAGAGCGAGGTGCTGCGCCTGATCCGCCTGCGAACGCTCTCGGCTCGACTGCGCGGCATCGAGCCGGGCCCGGAGGCGTCGGTGCGCAAGGCGCTGTCCGACGAGCACGGGCAGCACGTGATGGCGGCCGCGATCGACCTCGCCGGCACCCACGGTCTGCTGGCCGACCGCGGCCCGTACGGCGCCGAGACCGAGGCGTGGGCGAAGGGCTACCTCTACTCCCGCGCACTGACCATCGGCGGCGGCACCAGCGAGGTGCAGCGCAACATCCTCGGCGAGCGGGTCCTCGGCTTGCCCCGAGAGCCGACGCCCACGTGAAGCTCGCGTCGCTCGCCAACCGCACGCTGCTCCAGTGGCTCGACGAGCAGACGCCGGACCCGCCGCGCACGTACCGGGCGCAACGTCGCGTCGCGATGGACGCGCTGCGCTGCCACCCCGACCTCTGCGAGCGGATCCACGAGCTCGGCGGGGAGCTTCCCGGGACGGTCGGCCGCTACGTCGAGGGCTTCCCGGTGCTCATCCACCCGAACGGCATGGTGTTCGCGATCGGGGCGGGTACGAGCTGGCTCGCGCTCGTGCTCCCGGCGCGCACGCACGCGGCCGTCGTGCGCTCGCGCTGGGGCAACCGCGGGCTCGGTGACGAGTGGGTCGACGTCGACCCGTGGATGACCGACGACCCCGCCTACGAGGGGTTGCGGCGCCTGCGGGGCTGGACCCGCGCCGCGTTCGCGCGAGCGACCGAGGTGGGTGGGCCCGACCCGTCGACTAGGCGACGGCCTCGCGGAGACCGGTGACGATCTCGTCGAGCCACGTCCGGTAGCGCGCCTTCATGCCGGTCTTCACGCCCAGGCCGACGGCATCGGACGCGGTGATGGTGAGGTCGCTGCCGGTCGACGTCGGCGCCGCGGTCACGGTCACGCGCACCGGCAGGCTCGTCGGGGCGATGAACGCACCGCCGAGCAGACGCATCTTGGCCTGTGACCCGGTGCGCACCTCGAGGTTCGACGGGGACTCGGCGACGACCCTCGTGCTGACCCGGTCGGCGAGCCACGCCTTGCAGAGGCCGAGTGCCTCCTTCGGGTCCTTGGCAGACGCGAAGGTCGCGGTCGCGGTGATCGGCGGCATCGTGCGTCTCCCCCGTCGTCAGATGGGCAGTGGTCGATCTAGTCGTCGAGGCGAAGCGCGGCGACGAACGCCTCCTGCGGCACCTCGACGCGCCCGATCTGCTTCATGCGCTTCTTGCCCTCTTTCTGACGATCGAGCAGCTTGCGCTTGCGGCTGACGTCGCCGCCGTAGCACTTGGCGATGACGTCCTTGCGCTTCGCCTTCACCGTCTCGCGGGCGATGATCCGTCCGCCGATGGCGGCCTGGATCGGCACGTCGAACAGCTGGCGCGGGATCAGCTCGCGCAGCTTCTCGCTCATGCGCTTGCCGTACTCGTAGGCGCGGTCCTTGTGCACGATCGTCGAGAACGCGTCGACCGCCACCGAGTTGAGGAGCACGTCGACCTTCACCAGATCGCTGCGCCGGTAGCCGAGCGGCTCGTAGTCGAGGCTCGCATAGCCCTTCGTGCGCGACTTCAGCTGATCGAAGTAGTCCATGACGATCTCCGCGAGTGGGATCGCGTAGATCAGCTCGACCCGCTCCTCGGAGAGGTACTCCATGCGGTCGAGGTCGCCGCGCCGCCCCTGCGACAGCTCCATGATCGGCCCCACGAACTCCGTCGGGGTGAGCACCGTGATCCGCACGTACGGCTCCTCGATGAAGTCCACCTGGTTCGCCGGCGGCATCGCCGAGGGGTTGTCGACGACCTCGACGCGGCCGTCCTCGAGGTGCACCTCGTACTCCACGTTCGGCGCGGTCGCGACGAGGGAGAGGTCGTACTCCCGCTCGAGCCGCTCGCGGACGATCTCCATGTGCAGGAGCCCGAGGAAGCCGCAGCGGAAACCGAAGCCGAGCGCGCCGGAGGTCTCGGGCTCGTACGTGAACGACGAGTCGTTGAGGCGAAGCTTCTCGAGCGCGTCGCGTAGGTCCGCGTACTCGTCGCCGACCACTGGGTACAGCCCGCAGAACACCATGGGCTTCGGATCGCGGTACCCCGGCAGCGCAGGCGCCGGGTTGCTCGCGTTGGTGACGGTCTCGCCGACGCGCGCTTCGCCGACGTCCTTGATCCCGGCGATCAGGTAGCCGACCTCACCCGGGCCGAGCGACGCGACGGGCGTCGGGGCGGGGACGCGCACCCCGATCTCCTCGGCGTCGTGCGGCCGGCCGGCTTGTACGAACTTCAGCCGCGCGCCACTCACCATCGTGCCGTCGAAGACGCGCACTGCACTCACGACCCCGCGGTACGGGTCGTAGTACGAGTCGAACATCAGCGCCTGCAGGGGGGCATCGGGATCGCCTTCCGGCGCGGGGATGCGATCGAGCACCGCGTCGAGCAGCTCGGGCACGCCCTCACCGGTCTTGGCCGAGATGCGGAGGATCTCGTCGGCCGGGATCCCGAGGACGCGCTCGATCTCCTCGGCCCGCTTGTCGGGCTCGGCTTGGGGAAGGTCGATCTTGTTGAGCGCGGCGACGATCGCGAGGTCGTTCTCGAGCGCGAGGTAGCAGTTGGCGAGCGTCTGCGCCTCGATGCCCTGGCTCGCGTCCACCAGCAGGATGACGCCCTCGCACGCCGCGAGGCTGCGGGAGACCTCGTACCCGAAGTCGACGTGGCCCGGCGTGTCGATGAGGTGGATCACGTGGTCCTTCCACGTGAGGCGCACGTTCTGCGCCTTGATCGTGATCCCCCGCTCCCGCTCGAGGTCCATCGAGTCGAGGTACTGGGCCCGCATGTCCCGGGCGTCCACGGCGCCGGTCTGCTCCAGGATCCGGTCGGCGAGCGTCGACTTGCCGTGGTCGATGTGCGCGATCACCGAGATGCACCGGAAGCGCTCATGCCGACTCACCGGGGCATTCTCCCGCGATCGTGGCGGCTCCCCGGGATCCTGGTAGCCTGGCTCGTCCCGGAACGGCTCACGACTGGTCACACGCGCACATGGCGAACATCAAGGGTCAGATCAAGCGGAACCGCCAGAACGAGCGGCGACGCGTGCGCAACAAGGCCGTCCGCACCGAGCTCAAGAGCCGGGTGAAGTCGGCTCGTCAGGCCGTCGAGGCCGGCGACGCCGACGCAGGCGAGAAGGTGCGCGTGGCGCAGAAGCGCCTCGGCAAGGCCGCGGCCAACGGCAAGATCCACAAGAACGCCGCCGCCCGCCGCACCTCGCGCCTCATGAAGCGCCAGTCGGCCTAGCGGCCCCGGGCCCCCGCCCGACCTCGCCCCGGCCGTCCGCTGCCCCCTCGGCCGCCGCCGGAGCGTCCTCCTCCTGAACGCCCGCCGCCCGCACGCGCGCTCAGTGCGGCCAGCCGGGCGACGAGCACCTCGAGCACCACGTCGGCCGGGATCGCCCGGCGGCCCTTCAGATCGGTGTCGGCGCGCGCGAGGTGGTCGAACGCCTGGCGCAGACCGTCGGTGCCGAGCGCCCGCGCCTGACGGAGCCGGAACCCGGCGCTCGCCGGACTCCCCCGCCCACCGAGCGCGGCCGCCGCGGCCTCGTTGGAGGTGATGGTCGGGTCGTCGAGGGTGAGCAGCCGGCGATAGTGCCCGTGGAGCATGCCGAGCACCTGGAGCGGGTGCATCGGCTTGGGCTGGCTCGGGGTCGTCACGGTCAGCAGGCGGCGCAGCACCTCGAGCGCGGTCGGGATGTCGCCCTTCTCGACCGCGTTGGTGAGGTCCCAGGTCGGGATCGACCCCTCACTGCCGAGGTACGGCGTGACGTCGTCGACGTCGAGCTCGGCACCGGTGCCGTGCGCGGCGGCGAGCGTCTCGACGATCGACGGCACGAGGCCCGCGTCACCACCGACGTGCGCGACCAGCTCCTGGGCGGCGGCACCCCGCAGCTGCACGCCGGCCGCATCGAGCTCCCGGGCCAGGACGTCGATGGCCTTCTCCGACGCCGGGGCGTGCACGGTGCCGTGCTTCTTCACCGCTTCGTCGAGGCTCTTGGCGATCGTGCCCCCACCCGCCACGAGGACCAGCTCGGTGGTCGGGGTCGGGTCCTCGAAGTAGGCGATCAGCGGCGCGGCATCGTCCTTGAGGAGGTTGCCGACCTCGCGCACGACGACGACGCGCCGCTCGGTCATGAACGGGAGCGTCGAGACGCCGTTCAGCACCGCGTGGACCACCGCAGCACGAGCGTCGGCGCCCGAGCCCTCGGTCTCGCCGCCGCCGGGCGTCGCCTTTCCCGGGATCGTGTGCTCCTCCACCGCCAGGCCGGCGTCCTCACCGGCGAGCAGCTCGCGCACGAGCGCGTCGGCGGCGTCGCTGCGGAGGATCGGGTCGCTGCCCTTGACGAGGTGCACGCTCACGACGCCGCCTCCAGCACGGCTTCGACCGTCCGGCAGACGCGGACGCTGCCGGCGACATCGTGCACGCGCACGATCCGGCACCCATGGCCGACGCCGTACGCGACGGCCGCGAGTGACGCGTCCCGTCGGTCACCGATGTCGAGACCCAGCAGCTCGCCGAGGAACCGCTTGTTCGACGCCGAGAGCAGGAGCGGGTAGCCGAGGTCCGCAAGGCGGTCGCTCTCACGCAGCAGGACCGCGCTCATCGCCGGGGTCTTGCCGAGGTCGAGGCCCGCGTCGATGGAGATCTGCTCGCGCGCGAGGCCGGCCGCCTCGGCTCGTTCAGCCCGGTCAGCCAGGAACGCGCGGACATCGGCGAGGAGGTCGTCGTAGTGCGGGTCCGGATCCGGCACCCGCGGTTGGAGGCGGATGTGCGTGGCGACGACCGACGCATCGTGCTTCGCGGCCACCGGGAGGTAGTCGGGATCGCCGAAGCCGCTGATGTCGTTCCCGACGACCGCGCCCGCCGCGCACGCGGCGTCGAGCACGCTCGCCCGCCAGGTGTCGACCGAGATCGGGACGCCGAGCCGGTCGTGGAGCGCCTCGATCGGCGGGACGACCCGGTCGAGCTCCTCGGCCTCCCCGACCTCGGGTCCGGGCCCGGCCTTCACCCCGCCGACGTCCAGCAGGTCTGCGCCCTCGCGGACCAGGACCTCGGCCCGCCGGAGCAGCGCGTCGAGCTCGAAGGTGGCGCCCTGGTCGTAGAACGAGTCGGGCGTCCGGTTGAGGATCCCCATCACGAGCGTGCGGGTGGTGAGGTCGTGCTCGCGCTCACCGAGGCGGTACGACCAGCGCATGTCGTCGGAGCATACGCGCCTGCCTCGCGAGCGCCGCGAGTGCACCCAGCCCGATGCCGGCCGCGACCTCGCGCGGCCCGACGGCGAGGGGGAGACGGGCCGCGGCGTCGGCGACGCCCAGCACGCCGTCGGCGAGGAGCCGGGTCGGCACCTGCGCGGCGGCCGCGGCCCCGGGCAGCGCCGGCCCGACGAGCCCGCCCACCGCGCCGGACGCCAGCCCCCACGTGGTGAGCGGCCCGGCGAGGGGGACCGCGACGAGGTTCGCCGCGAGCGAGATGAGCGGCATGGTGCCGAAGACCGGCAGGAGCACCGGCGCGACCCCGATCTGCGCGGCGGCGGTCGTGCCGAGGCTCTCGCGCAGCCAGCGCGGGCCGCGGAGCCTCTCGGCGATCGGCACCGCCAGCACTGCGATGCCGAGGCACGCGCCGCACGACAGGAGGAACCCCACGGAGTGCACGAGGAAGGGATCCACCGCCACCAGGACGGCAGCGGCAAGCGCGAGCGTCCGGGTGGCGGTGGCCGGACGGCCCACGTGGACCGCGACCATCGCGCACGCGGCCATCGCGCAGGCGCGCAGCACCGACGGCTCCCACCGCGTCATCGCGCCGAAGAGGAGCAGGATCACACCGGTCACGAGCAGCCGGGCGCGTGCGGGCAGGCGGCGCAGCAACGGGCCGGCGAGGACGAGCACGAAGGCCACGTTGGCGCCGGAGACCGCGAGGAGATGTGAGAGCCCCGACGCACGGAACTGCTCCAGCACCGCGTCCGGGATCGACCGGGTGTCGCCGAGGAGGAAGCCCGCCACGAGCGCACGCTCGGTCGGCGGCAGGGGCGCGGTGCCGCGCAGGACGACGCCGCGCAGACCGTTGGCCGCGGGCAGGAGGACGCCGGACGGCGAGCCGAACGCCAGCAGGTCCGATGCCTCGAACGTGGCGACCGCATGCTCCCAGCGCAGCCGCTCGTCGAAGCCGTCGAGGGGCCGGAGCCAGCCTCGGAGCCGCACCCGGTCGCCCGCGGCGAGGACGCCGAGCCGGGGGCCGGCGTCCGCCCCGGCGACGACGAGCAGCGTGCGCCCCCCGGCGTCGCGCCAGCGTCCCCCGATCCGGGCGCGCTCCACTCGAACGAGGGCGCGGGTGCTGAACCGACTGCCGTCGGGGTCTTCGGTGAGCGTGACGTCGACGACCGCATCTGCGCGTGCCGCGACGGCTCGCGCGAGCGGCCAGTGCACGACACCGTCGAGGGCGCGCTGCATGAGCGCGCTGCCGGTGGCGGCCACGGCGATCCCCACCAGGGCGAGGGCGACGACGCGCCGGTGACGCAGCACACGCGCGCCCGCGAGCCCGACGAGCGCGGCCGCGACCGCGGTGGCGCCCGAACCCGCGCCGGCGGCCTCGCCGACGAGCACACCGACCACCAGTGCCCCGACGAGTGCGAACGGCACGGCGGTCACACCGTGACGCGGTCCCGCAGGTCCGCGAAGCGCTGCTCGCCGATCCCCCGCACGTCGCGGAGCTCGTTGACGGAGCGGAAGCCGCCTCGGCGATCGCGCTCGGCGATGATCGCCGACGCGAGTGCGGGGCCGATGCCCGGCAGCTCCTCGAGCTGGGCCTGCGTCGCCGCGTTGACGTTGATCAGCCCGCCCGGCTCACCGGCGCTCGGCGCACTCGGTGCATCGCCGGCCACCGCCGGCGCGGTCGGCTCACCGACCCGCTGCACGAGGACCCGCTGCCCATCGACGAGCTTGGCCGCGAGGTTCAGGCGGTCGAGATCGGCATCGGGCGCACCACCACCCGCGGCCTCCACCGCGTCGATCACGCGCGAGCCACCGGCCAGGGACACCACGCCCGGACGCGCCACGGCACCCGCCACGTGCACGACCACCTGCCCGCCGCGGGCTGCGCCGGTGCCGCCCGTGCTCGTGCGGGACGCGCCGTCGTCCGCGCTCACCGGCGCCGGCCCTGATGCCGGGGTCGTCGTGGCCGGCGTGGCGCGACTCCGGGCGGGCGCGTCGTCGCCGCCGACGCCGACGCGGTACCAGACGACACCGGCGATGACGGCGACTGCGGCGATCAGCGCGATGCCGGCACGCGGATCACCGCGCCACCGCGCGAGCCGATCGGCGATCGCCCCGACGGCAGGAGGGCGGGGCACCCGGCGCGGTGGATGGTCGTCACCCCAGAACGCGGGGTCGGGACCAGCCGGCGCCGACGGGAGCGGGGACCCACCGTTCACCGAGGGACGGCGGACGACGGGCCGGGAGAGCGGTACATCCGGCACGGGGGACCTCCGGGCGCGTACGAGCGGCCGGGGGAAGTACCGGGGAAGACGGCGATGGTACCGCCCCGCGCGACGGGGTCGGTCGGGGGCCGGATGGAGACCGGTCAGGCGATGACGAAGCTCACCATGCGGCCGGGGACCACGATCACCTTGCGCACCTCGGCCCCCGCGAGCTGCGCCGCGATCTTCGGTTCGGCGCGCGCCGCGGCCTCCAGGTCCGCCTCGCTCGCCCCGGCCGGGACCGTGATCTGGGCGCGAACCTTCCCGTTGATCTGCACCGGTAGCTCGACGGTGTCGTCGACGAGGTACGCGGGATCGGCGGTCGGGAACGCCTCGTACGCCAGCGAGCCGTCGTGCCCGAGGCGCGCCCACAGCTCCTCGGCGACGTGGGGCGTCAGCGGTGCGAGCATCAACGCGAGCGGCACGACGACCTCGCGCGGGGCGGCGCCGCGCTCGGCCACCACCTGGGTCAGGCGGTTGTTGAGCTCGATCAGACGCGCGATCGAGGTGTTGAACTTCAGCTCGGCCATGTCGTCGCGGACCGCCGCGATCGTGCGGTGCAGCACGCGGCGCGTCTCGTCGTCGGCGGCGTCGTCGGACACGCGGAGATCGCCAGTGTCCTCGTCGACCACGTTGCGCCACACCCGCTGGAGGAACCGGTGGACGCCGACGATCTGCTCGGTGCTCCACGGCCGGCTCGCATCGAGGGGCCCGGTGGACATCTCGTAGAGCCGGAGCGTGTCGGCCCCGTACTCGCGGTAGATGTCGTCGGGGGTGACCACGTTCTTCAGGCTCTTGCCCATCTTCCCGAACTCGCGCGTGACCGGCGCGTCCCCGTGGAAGAACTGTCCGTCGCGCTCCACGACCTCCGACGCCTCGACGGCCATGCCGCGCTCGTCGCGGAACGCCGGCGCCTGGATGTAACCCTGGTTGTAGAGGCGGTGGTACGGCTCGACGGTCGAGACGTGCCCGAGGTCGAAGAGCACCTTCTGCCAGAAGCGCGCGTAGAGCAGGTGGAGCACTGCGTGCTCGACGCCGCCCACGTAGAGATCGACACCGCCGGGCGACATCCAGTAACGATCGACCTCGGGGGCGACCATCGCGACCTCGTTCGTGGGGTCGAGGTAGCGCAGGTGGTACCAGCACGAGCCCGCCCACTGCGGCATCGTGTTGGTCTCGCGCACGTAGGTCTTCGGACCGTCGCCGAGGTCGAGCTCGACGCGCAGCCACTGCTCGGCACGCGCGAGCGGCGGCTCGGGATCGCTCGCCGCGTCCTCGGGATCGAGCGCCGCCGGGCGGAAGTCGTCGAGCTCCGGGAGCTCCACCGGCAGCGCGTCGGCCGGCACCGCGTGCGGCGCGCCGTGCTCGTCGTAGACGATCGGGAACGGCTCGCCCCAGTAGCGCTGGCGGCTGAACAGCCAGTCGCGCAGCTTGTAGGTGATCGTGGGCTCGCCCACGCCCGTTTCGACGAGCCACTCCGCCATGCGGGCCTTCGCGTCGTCGACACCCAGGCCGTCGAGGAAGCCGCTGTTGATCGCGGGCCCGTCACCGAGGAACGCCTGGCCGTCGAACCCGTCGGGGGGCTGCACCGTCCGGATGATCGGGAGGTCGAACTCCTCGGCGAAGTCCCAGTCGCGCTCGTCCTGGCCGGGCACGGCCATGATGGCCCCGGTGCCGTAGCCCATGAGCACGTAGTCGGCGATGAAGATGGGGATCGCTGCATCGTTCGTCGGGTTGCGCGCGAACGCACCGGTGAAGACGCCCGTCTTCTCCTTGCCCTCTGCCTGCCGCTCGAGCTCCGACTTCTGCGACGCGAACGCGCGGTACTTGGCCACCGCCTCCGGCGGGCCGACGTCGATGCCGAAGATCCCGCGCCACGACATCGGGATGTCGGCCACCGCGTCGAGCAGCGTGGCGTCCGGCCACTCGCTCGCGACGATCTGGTCGACCAGCGGATGCTCGGGCGCGAGGACCATGTAGGTCGCGCCGAAGAGCGTGTCGGGCCGGGTCGTGAAGACCTCGATCTCCAGGCCTTCGTGTCCTTCGACCGGGAACCGCACCGAGGCGCCGGTGCTGCGACCGATCCAGTTGCGCTGCATCACCTTGATCGGCTCGGGCCAGTCGAGCTGCTCGAGGTCGGCGAGGAGGCGGTCGGCGTACGCGGTGATGCGCAGCATCCACTGCTTCAGGGGCTTGGTGAAGACCGGGAAGTTGCCGCGGTCGCTTCGACCGTCGGCCGTCACCTCCTCGTTGGCGAGGACGGTGCCGAGGCCCGGGCACCAGTTGACCGGCGACTCGTGGAGGTACGCGAGCCGGTAGGAGTCGACGACCGCGGCGCGGGTCGCGGCGTCGAGCTCGGCC
>CAZKTS010000052.1:0-27701 GCA_964555735.1 uncultured Bifidobacteriaceae bacterium | reverse complement strand
GCGGGTGTTGCCCGGCGGCCCCTCGGCGAGCTGCCAGTCGAACGCTCGCCCGGAGCCCGGCTCGGGCCCGTCGAGCAGCACGATGTCGGCGCCGCCATCCGACGCGTTCGCGATCGCACGGTCGCCGGCGGAGAAGGCCTGGATCACGAGCGGGATCCGGGCTCGGACCCACCGCACCTCCGACGCCGGCTCACGACCATGGAGCTGCGCCCCGGTGAGTCCCACCGTGCTCACCGTCTCGACCACCCGCTCCGGGCGCTCGTCGCGGAAGACGCCGACGGTCGTGGTACCGGGTGGCAGGCGCTTGACGATCGCCCGGACGTCGTCGACCGAGACCTGGCGGGGGCTCCCCGGCACGAACATGAACCCGAGAGCGTCGGCACCCAGCGCCACGGCGAGCAGCGCGTCCTCGTCGTCGGTGATGCCGCAGATCTTCACGAACACGACGACGACGGTACCCACCGCCGGAGCCCCCGGAGGCCCAATTCGAAGCCGGGCGCCTGATCGCTCGGGGCTCCGGCGCGACCCGCGAGGGCCGATACGCTCGGCCGCCTCATGGCCTCGGCCACGGACCCGACCGTCGCCGCTTCGCCCCCCGGCGGCGAACCCGACTCCGGCGCCTCATCCTTCGGCGCCGCGTTCGCGCGCGTGCGGATCCCGGTCCTCGCGGTCTACGGCGGCCTGTCCCTCGTCTGGGTCGTGGCGTTCGGCCTCCCCGACCGGCCCTACGTGCTGCTCTGGCTCGTCGCGCTCGCCGCGCTGGTCACGTGGCGGAACCCCAACCGGGTGGCGCGGGTCGTGTGGGACTGGTGGCCGATCCTCGTCATCGCCGCCGGCTACGACTTCGTGCGCAGCTTCGCACCCGACCTCGTGCCGCGCGCGACGACCGAGCCCCAGCTCCGGTTCGACGAGATCATCTTCGGCGGCAAGGCGCCGACCATCTGGATCCAGGACGCGCTCGTCGATCGCGGCACACCCCATTGGTGGGACTTCATCGCGTGGGTGATCTACCTCTCGCACTTCGTGGTGACGCTGTCCCTCGCGATCTGGCTCTACCTCCGACACCGCGAGTGGTTCCACCGGTTCGCGATGTTGATCCTCACCGTGAGCCTCGCCGGCTTCGTGACGTACTTCCTCGTGCCGGCGGTCCCGCCGTGGCTGGCGAGCCGCAACGGCGATCTCGAACCGACGGTGCGCGTCGTCCACGCGGTGTGGGACAACATCGGTTTCGAGGGCGCCGCCAAGGTCTTCGCCGGCGACGCCAAGCTCGCGAACCCGGTCGCGGCGCTGCCGTCGCTGCACGCGGCGTGGCCGTTCATGGCTCTCCTGTACTTCTGGACCAAGCTGCCGCGCGGTCGCTGGCTCCTGCTCGCCTACAACGCGGTGATGATCTTCGTGCTCGTCTACGGCGCCGAGCACTACGTGAGCGACATCCTGCTCGGCTGGCTCTACTCGACCGTCGTGTTCCTCGCGGTCAACTGGGTCATGGACCGCAACGAGCGGCGGCGGCTCGCGAGCACGGATCCGGCGGCGGCGTGACCGAGCTCGTCCGCTACGAGCTCGACGGCCATGTCGCCACGATCACCTACAACCGCCCCGACGTCCTCAACGCGATCAACGGCGCCCTGCGCGCGCAGCTCAACGCGGCGTGGGAGCGATTCCGTGACGACGAGGACGCCTGGGTCGGGATCGTGACCGGGGCGGGCCGGGCGTTCTGCGTCGGCGCCGACCTCCAGGACGGCGCGGGCTCGGCGGGAACCTGGCCGGGCTCGTTCTGGGAGATCCCGACGGTCAACTCGTTCGAGTCGGGCCTCGAGGTCTGGAAGCCGACGATCGCCGCGGTCAACGGCTACTGCCTCGGCTACGGCCTCACGCTCGTCGCCGCGTGCGACTTCGTGATCGCCGCCGACGACGCCGAGTTCGGCATGCCCGAGGTGCGGCTCGGTGTGCCCACGATCGTCGGGGCCATGCGCCTCCCCACGCGTCTCCGGATGCAGGACGCGCTCGAGCTGCTGCTCACCGGCGACCGCATCGACGCGGCTCGCGCCCACGAGATCGGGCTCGCGCTGCGCGTCGTGCCGCGCGCCGAGCTGCTCGACGAAGCCCGCGCACTCGCCGATCGCCTGTGCCAGGGCGCACCGCTCGCGGTCCGGGCGGTGAACGAGGTCGCGCACCGCGGCCGCCACCTCCCGTGGGAGGACGCCGTCCGCATGGGTGAGGCGATGCGCCGCCTCGTGGCCGCCACCGACGACGCCGCCGAGGGGATGCAGGCGGCCGCCGAGCGGCGCCCGCCACGCTGGACGGGCCGTTAGCGGTCGGTCACCACGAGGCTGCTCAGCTCGCGTGCAAGCCCCGTCGGGTCGTCCGACCGCACGAGGGCTTCTCCCACGAGCACAGCGTCGAAGCCCGCAGCCGCCATCCGGCTCGCGTCGTCGACCGAGCGGATCGCGCTCTCGGCCACGGCCAGGGTGCCCGCGGGCAGCGACGCGACCAGCTGCTCCCCCACCCCGAGGTCCTCCCGGAAGTCGCCGAGGTCGCGAGCGTTGATGCCGAGGACGGCCGGCTCGATCGCGAGGGCGCGGTCGAGCTCAGCGGCATCGTGGACCTCGACGAGGACGCCCAGACCCAGCGAGGTCGCGAGGTCGTGCAGGTCGCGCAACAGCGCGTCGTCCGGGATGGCCGCGACGATCAGGAGGATCGCGTCGGCGCCGATGCCACGGGTCTCGTAGACCTGGTCGGCGTCGATGGTGAAGTCCTTGCGCAGCACCGGGATGTCGACGGCGGCGCGGGCCGCCTGGAGATCGGCGACCGAGCCGCCGAAGTAGGGACCGTCGGTGAGCACCGAGCAACAGGTCGCGCCACCGGCCGCATAGGCCGCGGCGGTGGCCGCGGGGTCGAGGTCGGGCGCGAGGTCGCCCTTCGACGGCGACCGCCGCTTGATCTCGGCGATCACCCCGAGCCGTCCGTCCTCGCGTGCGTGGGCCCGGAGCGCGCCGACGAAGTCCCGGGTCGGGGCCGCTTCGAGCGCGGCTCGGCGCACGACGTCGCGCGTCGCGGGCTGGTGCAGCACCGTCACCTCGTCGCGCTTGGTGGCAAGGATCTCGTCGAGGACGCTCACGCAGGCCCGAGTGTGCCAGGTCGCGCCGGCGCAGCACCGACGTTTGCCGCGCACGGCGCCGATACCCTGCGCCCGATGGCGACCCTCGACGCGCGAGGACGCCGGCGGCTGACCGTCGGGATCCTGGTGAACATCACCGTGATCGCGTTCGAGGCGCTGGCGGTGACCGCGATCGCGCCCCACACCGCGCAGGAGCTCGGCGGCAGCGACCTCTACGGATGGATGTTCGCCGCGTTCACGCTGGCCCAGCTGGTGAGCGTGGTGGTGACCGGGCACGCGTCCGACCGCTACGGCCCGGCGCCGGTCCTGGCGGTGGGCTACGGGGCGTTCCTCGCGGGCCTGTTCGTCTGCGGGCTCGCACCCACCATGCCGGTGTTGATCCTCGGGCGCGCCCTCCAGGGCCTCGGCGCCGGGGCGCTGTTCACCACCGCGTACGTCGCCATCGGCCGGGCGTACGCCGAGCACGAGCGACCGCGGCAGTTCGCGCTGCTGTCGACCGCCTGGGTCGTCCCCGGCCTGCTCGCCCCGGCCCTCGGCGGGATCATCAGCGAGCAGATCGGCTGGCGATGGGTGTTCCTCGGCCTCGCCGCGCTGCCGCTCATCGCCGCCGTGCTCGCGCTGCCCGCACTCGCGCAGCTCCGACCCACCGCCGACGAGCACACCGACGAGCTGCCCATCGGGAACGCCGTGCTCCTCGCGGTCGCGGCCGGCGTGCTGCTCATCGGCCTCGGTGAGGGCGGCGACGCTGCGGTCGCGATCCCCGTCATCGTCGCCGGCGCGATCCCAGGGTGGTGGGCGTTCCGCCGACTCACCCCGCCCGGGACGCTGCGCGCGGCACGCGGCCTGCCGGCCGCCGTCGCCGGGCGCGGCCTCCTCACCTTCACGCTCTTCGGCGCCGACGCATTCTTCGCGTTCTCGCTGTCGCACGTCCGTGGGCTCTCGGCGCTGGAGATCGGGCTCGCCCTCACCCCGCAGACACTGGCGTGGACCGCCGGCTCGTGGTTGCAGGCGCGCCGCGCGGGTCGGTGGTCGCGACGCAGCATGGCCGTCGGCGGCGCGGCGCTGGTGGTGGTCGCCGTGCTCGGTGCGGCCACGTCGTTGCTCGACGGCGTTCCCCTCGCGGTCCCGATCGCGATGTGGTCCATCTCCGGGCTCGGGATGGGGCTGGCGTACAGCCAGACATCGCTCGTCGCGCTCAGCGAAGCCGCCGAGGGGCGGCAGGGCGCGTCGGCAGCCGCGGTCCAGATGAGCGACGTGCTCGGCGTCGCCCTCGGCACCGGAGTGGGCGGCGCGGTGATCGCACTCGGCGCGGCCAACGGATGGGCGCGCCCCGACGCCCTCGCCGTGGTGTTCGCGATCATGGTCGGGAGCGGGCTGCTGGCGTGCTTCGCCGCCGGTCGGCTCCCGGCCGATCCGACTCGTTCGGGGTCGGGTCGTCCGGTGCCGGCCGGCGGCCCCACGCCGTCGCCCGAGGTCGTACGCTCCCCGACCCATGGCGACGACCTTTCCTGACGGCTTCCTCTGGGGCACGGCCACGGCGGCGCACCAGACCGAGGGCGGCAACTGGAACAACGACTGGTGGGCGTGGGAGCACGCACCCGACACGGTGTGCGTCGAGCCCTCGGGCGATGCGACCGACCACTTCTGGCGCTATCCGTCCGACCTCGACATCCTCCAGGAGCTCGGCTTCGGCGCCTACCGGTTCTCGCTCGAGTGGTCGCGCATCGAACCGGAGGACGACGAGTGGTCGAACGCGGCGCTCGACCACTACTCGCGCATGCTCGACGCCTGCCACGAACGGGACCTGCTGCCCGTCGTCACCTTCCACCACTTCACGACGCCACGGTGGGCCGCGGCCGACGGCGGTTGGACCAACCCCGTCACGGCCGACCGCTTCGCGCGGTTCTGCGAGCGGGCCGTCGCGCGCCTCGGTGACCGCATCGGCATGGCGTGCACGATCAACGAGCCCAACGTCGTCACGACGATCGGCTACCTCATGGGCGCGTTCCCACCCGGCCACACCCAGGACCTCGACGGCTACGTCAAGGCCACCGCGACGATGGTCGACGCACACCACAAGTCGTTCGACGCGTTGAAGTCCGGCCCGGGCGACTTCCCGGTCGGGCTCACCCTCTCGATGAGCGATTGGGCCGCCGAGCCCGGGCACGAGGACAAGATCGACGAGTACCGCGCGCACCACGAGGACGTGTACCTCGAGGCGGCGCGCGGCAACGACTTCTTCGGCGTGCAGGCCTACTCCCGCACGCGCGTCGGTGAGACCGGCGTGATCGGCCCCGAGCCCGGTGTCGAGGTGCTGGCCATGGGCTACGAGTACTGGCCCAGCGCCGCCGAGGCGTCGATCCGTCACGCCGCCGAGGTCGCGCAGGTGCCGATCTACGTCACCGAGAACGGCATCGGCACCGATGACGACGACCAGCGCGTGCGGTACCTCACCGACTCGCTCGCCGGCGTCGCCCGCACCATCGACGACGGCCTCGACGTCCGCGGCTACTTCCACTGGTCGCTCATGGACAACTTCGAGTGGGCCTTCGGCTACATGATGAAGTTCGGCATCGTCGGCGTCGACCGCACCACGCAGGCACGCACGATCAAGCCCAGCGCCCGCTGGCTCGCCGACGTCATCCGCGCCAACGCCCTGCGCTGACGAGCTCTTCACGATCTCCTCACACTCCGGGTGCACACTTCACACTGCCCGTACGAGGAACCGAGGCGACCGACCGCGGCGCACGTGACCGTGCTAGGCACGAATCGTGCGCCGCAGGGAGCCGTGGCCCGAGCGGCCCGGCGCGAAGCGCAGAGAGCGGGGAGATGGAAAGCGGAACGATCGTCGTCGTCGATGACGAGCCCAACATCGCCGACCTGGTCGGGATGTACCTCGAGCGCGAGGGCTACCGCGTGCTCAAGGCACCCACGGGGGACGACGGACTCCAGGCGTTCCAGCAGCATCGACCGCGACTGATGATCCTGGACGTCGGCCTCCCCGACATCGACGGCCTCGAGCTCTGCAAGCGGATCCGCCAGACGTCGCAGGTGCCGGTGATCTTCCTCACCGCGCGCGACGGCGAGGTCGATCGGGTCCTCGGTCTGGAGCTCGGCGGCGACGACTACCTCACGAAGCCGTTCTCCCCCGCCGAGCTGGTCGCGCGGGTCAAGGCAGTCCTGCGGCGCGTGGACGGCGCCGCGACCGCCGAGATCGTGCAGGTGGGCACCGTCGCCGTCGACGCCGGCCGCCGCGAGGTCCGTGTCGGCGACACCACGGTGGATCTCACCGCGAAGGAGTTCGAGCTGCTGCGCTACCTCGCCGAGCGGCCGGGTCTCGCGCTCTCGCGTCAGCAGATCCTGGACGGCGTCTGGGGCCACGACTGGTACGGCGACGCGCGCACGGTCGACGTGCACATCGCCCAGGTCCGCAAGAAGCTCGGTGACGCGATCGACATCCGCACCGTCCGCGGCGTGGGCTACCGGCTCGAGTCGGGCGCGGCGCGGGGGTCGTGACGGCTCCCACGCGCCATCTCCGCAGCCGCCTCCTGGTGGCGATGGTGGCGATCGCCTTCGGCGTCCTCGTCCTGGCGCTGCTCGGCGCAGCCGGGCTCGCGAAGCAGAGCGCGGCGGACTCGGCGCAACGCGACCTGAAGGATCGAGCCCCCACCGTCGCCGCGCAGGTGGAGAAGATCGGTCCGATCTTCCGACGTGCGTTCGAGCAGAACCGGAACCCCGTGGCGCTCCAGCGGGGCTGCCGCCTCGTCGACGCCGCGCTGCGCGTGTCGGGCGGCTCGGTGGTGTCGGTCGCGACCGACGGCTCGGTCACCGAGGGTCTCGGGGGTCTGCTCGGCGAGGCCTGCGCCGACAGCACGTCGTTCCCGGAGCTGCCCGACGGCGTCTCCACCGACGATCTCGATGTGGCGTCGCTCGACCGGGGGCTCACCCAGACCGGTACGGCCGATGACACCGCGTTCGTGGCCACACCGCTCTCGAGCGTGGGTGGGATCCGGCCCGTGCTCGTGCTCACGCAGGAGGTCGACGACCAACCCCTCGGCCGCGCCGGACCGTTCCTGCTGGCGACCGGCGCCGTCGCGCTCCTGGCCGCCGTCGTCGTGTCCGCGTGGTTGGCTCGGCGGATGACCCGACCGATCGCGGCGATGCAGACCACCGCCAGTCGCATCGCGGGTGGCGACCTCACGGCGCGCGTCGATCCGGTGAGCGGGCCCGACGACGAGCTCGCCGCGCTCGCGCGGAGCATCGACGAGATGGCCGACGAGCTCGAGACCGCGCGCGGCCACGAGCGCGCCTTCCTGCTGAGCGTCTCCCACGACCTCCGGACGCCGCTGACGTCCATACGCGGCTACGCCGAGGCGATCGCCGACGGCACGGCGGTCGACCGCGAGGCCCGGCTCCGCGCCGCCGGCGTGATCACCGCAGAGTCACGGCGACTCGAGCGACTGGTCGACGACCTCCTCGACCTCGCCCGACTCGACGCCCACCAGTTCTCGCTCCGCCCCGTGGAGACCGATGCACGCGCGGTCGCGCTCGCGACCGTCGAAGGCTTCGGACCCATGGCCGCCGGGTGGGACCTCGAGCTCCGCGTGGCGCCCGGCGCGGCCGTCATGGTCACCGCCGATCCCGAGCGGCTCGCACAGATCGTCGCCAACCTCGTGGAGAACGCCCTGAAGTACGCGGCTCGCGTCGTGGTGGTGGACACGGCGAGCGGCGACGGGCACCTGCGGCTGCGCGTAGACGACGACGGTCCCGGCATCCCAGACGACGAGCGCGCACGGGTCTTCGACCGCCTCTACACCGCGCGCGCGAGCGAGGGCCGCAAGGTGGGCACGGGAATCGGCCTCGCCATCGTCCACGAGCTCACCGTCGCCATGGGCGGCGCCATCACCGTCGCCCCGCTCGCCCCCACCGGCACCCGCTTCGAGGTGACGATCTAGAGGGGTTGTGGCGTCAGGACGGGGCCTCAGGCGCCCGTGGATGCCAGAACACCGGCGCGGGCCTCGCCGCCGGGCCAGCGGACGGTGACGTCGGCGGGAGGGTCCACCTCGCGGCGGACGGTGGCGAGCGCCACGACGCGGCCGTCGTCGGTGGTCGCACTGCTCGTGACCGCGCCCACGACCTTGGTGTCGTGCACGACCTCGGCGCCAGGCGGCGGCTCGACGTCGCCCTCGATCGCGAGCCGACGCACGTACTTGTTGACGTGACCGCGCGTGTCGATGCGCGTCACCAGCTCCTGGCCCAGGAAGCAGCCCTTGGTGAACGAGACCGCGTCGACGTCGAGGAACGCCTCCTGCGGGATCGTCGTCTCGTCGATGTCGACACCCAGCCGCGGGACGCCCTGCTCGATCCGGTGCGCCTCGAGCTGCGCCGCGGTCCACGTGGGCGTCGCGGCGGCAAGCACCTCGGCACGGGGACCGAGCAGCTCCTCACCCAACGCACCGGGGAGCCTGCGCGCGCCCGGGACAGCCGGCGCGTCACCCCCGACGAACGTGAGCAGCGCGGTGTCGGCGGTGCGGTCCTCGATCTCGGCGTCGACCCGGATGCGAAAGCGCGTGAGCGACGCGGCCAGGCGGGGCCCGAACTCCGGCTCGGTGTCCAGCCACCACTCGGAGTCGTCCACGCGCGTGATGCGGAACAGCACGTCGAGCTTCCCCTGCGGCGTGAGCAGCATCGACGCCGCTGACGCCCCCACGGCGATCGGGTCGAGGTCCTGCGACACCAGGCTCTGGAGGAACGACGTGGCGTCGGGTCCGCGCGCCACGACCAGCCCCCACGGATCGCGCGCCGCGACGCCGACGGTCACCGCGCTCCTCCGCCCTGACTCCCGAGTGGCGTGAGCCGACGCGCCGCGGCCGCGGCGGTCAGGAGCGCGCGCGCCTTGTTGCGCGTCTCGAGCTCCTCGTCGGCCGGATCGGAGTCGGCGACGATCCCGGCACCGGCCTGCACGCTCGCGCGGCCGTCGCACCACACCATGGTGCGGATTGCGATCGCGGTGTCGAGGTTGCCGGTGAAGTCGAGGTAGCCGACGACCCCCGCGTACGGCCCGCGCTTCACCGGCTCGAGGTCGTCGATGATCTCCATCGCCCGCACCTTCGGCGCGCCGCTCACCGTGCCGGCCGGGAACGTGGCCCGCAGGACGTCGACCGCGTTGCGTCCGGGCGCGAGGTCGCCCGAGGCCTGGCTCGTGAGGTGCATGACGTGCGAGTACCGCTCGAGCGTCATCAGCTCGTCGACCCGCTCGGTGCCGAACGCTACGACCCGCCCGATGTCGTTGCGGGCGAGGTCCACGAGCATCACGTGCTCGGCGCGCTCCTTCGGGTTCTCCGCGAGCTCGCCGGCGAGCCGGCGGTCGTGCTCCTCGTCCTTCCCTCGGAAGCGGGTGCCCGCGATCGGCCGGATGACCACTCGGCCGTCGAGGACCTGCACCATCGGCTCCGGGGACGAGCCGACGAGCGTCACCTCCGGGTGGCGCACCAGGTACATGTAGGGCGACGGGTTGACCTGGCGCAGCACGCGGTACACGTCGAAGGGGTCGACCGCGTCCTCGAGCTCGAAGCGCTGGGCGAGCACGACCTGGAAGATGTCGCCGGCGAGGATGTGCTCCCGCGCCGCCTCGACGGCCTGGTGGTAGAGCGTCTCGCTCATGCTCGATCGCACCGCGGGCAGCTCGACGAGCGAGTCGGCCGGAGGCGGCGACGGCGCGTACGGCAACGGGCGCGCCAGCTCGTCGACGAGCCCGTCGAGCCGCGTCACCGCGCGGTCGTACGCGTCGTCGGGATCCGTCGTCGCGTCGAGGAAGACGTTCTCGATGAGCGACAGGCGCTGGCGGAAGTGGTCGAACGCGGTGACGTGCCCGGTCAGCGACAGGATGGCGTCAGGCATCCCGTGGTCGTCGTGGGGGACGTTGGGCAGGTGCTCGATCTCGCGCACGACGTCATAGCCGAGGTACCCCACGACCCCGCCATGGAACGGCGGCAGCTCGGGGATCGTCGGCGCGCGGTGCGCGGCGAGCAGCGCTTCGAGCGCCGCGAGTGCGCCGGCGTCGAGCGGGACGCCGTCGGGCACCGGACCGTCGACCTCCACCGTCCGCCCCCGCACCACCAGGGTGCACGCGGGGTCGCGGCCGAGGAAGGAGAAGCGGCCCCACCGCTCGGCGTGCTCGACCGACTCGAGGAGGAAGCCGGTGGGGCCGCCTGCGTCGGCACCCACGAGCTTGACGAAGGCCGAGACCGGCGTCTCGAGGTCGGCCAGCACCTCACGCCACACCGGCACGACGGTGTGCTCGCGGGCGAGCGCCCGGAAGTCGTCGCGCGACGGCCGTTCGGTCATCGGGCGCGGCTCACGCGCCGAACGCACGGAAGAAGCACGTGTGCTCCCCCGTGTGGCACGCCCCGGCCCCCTCCTGCTCCACCACGAAGAGCAGCGTGTCGCCGTCGCAGTCGTAGTAGGCCGCCTGGACCCACTGGCGGTCGCCCGACGTGTCGCCCTTGCGCCAGAGCTCCGAGCGGCTCCGGCTCCAGAAGACCGTCCGACCCTCTTCGAGGGTGCGCCGCAGCGACTCCTCGTTCATCCAGGCCATCATCAGGACCGCGCCGGTGCCGGCCTCCTGCACGATCGCGGCGACGAGCCCGTCGGCGTTGAACCGCACCGCGGCGAGCTGGTCGTCGGTGAACGCGATCGGCGTGCCCGACCGGACCTCGGCCGAGCGGACGGAGGGTTGTTCGGGCGCGGTCATCGGGTCGAGCGTAGCCCTCGACCCTTCCGATCCTTGTGGGAGAAACCCGGGCGGCCGTGCGCGAGACTGCTCCGCTCATGCCGACACCTCCCCTCGCCCCGCGCCGCCCGACCGTGCTGCGCCACGGCGACGACGAACGAGTGGACGACTTCCACTGGCTGCGTGATCGCGACGACCCCGAGGTCGTCGCGTACCTCACCGCGGAGAACGAGTTCACGGCCGTGGGCCTCGCCCACCTCGACCGGCTTCGCGACCAGCTCTTCGGCGAGATCAAGGCCCGCGTCCGCGAGACCGACGTGACTGCGCCGGTGGGGCGCGGCCCCTGGGAGTACTTCACCCGCACCATCGAAGGACGGCAGTACCCGGTGCACTGCCGACGCCCGCGCGGCGACGGCACCCTGCCCGACCCCGACGCCGAACCGGGCGCGCCCGAGGGCGAGGAGATCGTCCTCGACGAGAACGAGCGTGCGGCAGGCGTCGAGTACTTCGCGGTGCGGGGCATGGCGGTGTCCCCGAGCCAGCGACTCCTCGCGTTCAGCGTCGACACCACCGGCGGCGAGCGATCGGTGCTGCGCTTCCGTGACCTCGAGGCCGGCACCGACCTCGACGACGAGGTCCCGGACACCTACTACGGCCTCGCGTGGGCGAACGACGACACCACCGTGCTCTACGTGCGCCCCGACGAGGCCATGCGGCCCTGGCAGGTGTGGCGGCACCGGCTCGGCACGCCGGCATCCAGCGACGAGCTCGTGCTCCAGGAGGACGACGACCGCTTCCTCGTCGGTGTCGGCCGCATGCGGAGCGGCCGGTGTCTCGTGATCGATGTGCAGTCGAAGCTCACGAGCGAGGCCTACCTCCTCGACGCCGACGACCCCTCCGGCGCGCCGCGCGTCGTCGCGCCCCGCGACCAGGGCGTCGAGTACCACGTCGAGCACCACGTGGAGGGCGACGCCGACCGGCTGTTCATCCTCACCAACGCCGACGGCGCGGAGAACTTCAAGCTGGTCGAGGCGCCCACGAGCGCACCGGGACGAGCGTCCTGGACCGACGTCGTGCCCCACCGCGACGACGTCCGGCTGGCCGCGGTCGACGCCTTCGCGCACCATCTCGTGCTCTCGGAGCGCGCCGACGGCCTCGAGCGCCTCCGGATCCGGCGCGTCGCGGACGGCGACGACCACGTGATCGCGATGGCCGACGAGGTGTACTCGGCGTGGCTCGGGAGCACACCGGACTGGGAGACCCGAGCTGTCCGCGTCGGCTACACGTCGCTCGTCGCGCCGACGCGCGCGCTCGACGTCGACCTCGAGACGCGGGTCAGCACCATCGTGAAGGAGCAGCCGGTCGCAGGCTACGACGCCGGCCACTACGAGACCTGGCGCGAGTGGGCGACCGCGCCCGACGGCACGCGCGTGCCGCTCTCGGTCGTGTGTCGTCGGGGGGTCCGCGACGCCGGTCCCGCCCCCCTGCTGCTCGACGGCTACGGCTCCTACGAGATCTCGAGCGACCCGATCTTCTCGACCGCGCGCGTCAGCCTGCTCGAGCGGGGCGTCGTGTTCGCGATCGCCCACGTGCGCGGCGGAGGCGAGCTCGGGCGCCGTTGGTACGAGGACGGGAAGCTCGATCGCAAGCGCAACACCTTCACCGACTTCGTCGCGTGTGCCGAGCACCTGATCGCGACGGGGCTCACCGCGCCGGATCGGCTGGTCGCGCGAGGTGGCAGTGCGGGCGGACTCCTCATGGGCGCAGTCGCGAACCTCGCGCCGCAGCTCTTCACCGCGATCGTCGCGGAGGTGCCGTTCGTCGACTGCCTCACGACCATGCTCGACGCGAGCCTGCCGCTCACGGTCACCGAGTGGGAGGAATGGGGCAACCCCGACACCGACGACGCCATCTACCGCTACATGAAGAGCTACTCGCCCTACGACAACGTCACCGCGCAGGCGTACCCCGCGCTCCTCGTGACCGCAGGCCTCAACGACCCGCGCGTGCAGTACTGGGAGCCGGCGAAGTGGGTGGCCAAGCTCCGCATCACCGCGACGGGCAGCGCGCCGCTGTACCTCAAGACCGAGATGGGGGCGGGCCACCACGGCCCCTCGGGCCGCTACGAGTCGTGGAAGGACGAA
This sequence comes from uncultured Bifidobacteriaceae bacterium, assembly GCA_964555735.1. Taxonomy (GTDB): domain Bacteria; phylum Actinomycetota; class Acidimicrobiia; order IMCC26256; family PALSA-555; genus CAZKTS01. Next base: position 14,707 of record CAZKTS010000052.1, on the reverse strand, counting down.
GCCTTCGTGCTCGCGTTCGTCCTCGACCGACTCGGGCTGCGGGACACCGAGGTCAGCTCGGAGGCGTGAACGGCACCGCGACCGCGAGCTGGCGCGACTGCGCGACGAGCCGCCCGTCGGCCGACCAGACCGCACCGTCCTCCTCGAGGAAGCCCTCGGCCGCCGCATTGGTGCGGAACACCGCGAGCAGGTAGTCGTCGGGCGTCGCGTCCGGCAGCGGCAACGTCGTCCGGAAGTGCACCGTGAGGTCGATCGTCGGCACCACGAGCGGCTCGGCGACGCGCACGAAGACCGGCGGGATCCACGCGTCGGTGAGCGCGGCCACCGCGGGCGCGTCGAGCAGCTGCGGCTCCTCGAGCCGGATCCAGCCACCCCCCACGGCCTCCGGGCCGGTGACGCCGTCGAACATGGGTGGTCGGCCGACCGCCCACCGGGTGGCCCACCGCCGGGCGAACGGCGGCGCCTCGGCCGGCGGCTCCCGAACCGGCAGCGCGTCCGGCGGTGGCGCCTCCGGCATCACCAGGTCGGTGAAGTCAGGGCCCGGACGAACGGTCGCGAACGCGCTCATCGCGAGCGCGCAGATCTTCCCGCCCTGCTCCAACCGTGCCGACACGGAGGTCAGCGACCGACCGACCCGCTCCCGTGTGGTCGTGATCGTGACCGCGCCCGCGACCGGAGGGGCGGCGTAGTGCACGGTGAGCGATCGCGGGGAACGCTCGGGGTCGTCGACCGTGGCGGCCAGCGCGCGGACCAGGATCGCGGCGAGGTAGCCGCCGTTGGGCCCCCGCTCGACCCACCACTCTTCGTGCATCTCGGCCGTGAACGTGCGCTCGTCGACGCGCGTCACCGCGGTGTCGCGCTCGAACCTGGTGGTCACCTAGCCTCCGTTCCATGGCCGACGCCGCCACGGAGCGTACGACACTCGTCGCCTCCGACGGCGTGGAGCTGGAAGCGGAGCTCGCACCCGCGGTCGGCGACACGCGCGCCGGCATGGTGCTCTGCCATCCTCACCCCCAGTACGGCGGCACGATGCGATCCATCGTGATCTCGGCGCTGTTCCGCGCGATGCCGGCCGTCGGTGTGCGGTGCCTGCGCTTCAACTTCCGCGGCGTCGAGGCGAGTGGTGGCGTCTTCGACGGCGGGACCGGGGAACGACTCGACGCGCTCGCGGCGGTCGCCGCACTCGCACCCACGCTGCCCGACCACGCGCCCCTCGTGGTCGCCGGCTGGAGCTTCGGCGCCGACGTCGCCCTGTCGGTCGACGACCCGGCGATCGCCGCCTGGATCGCGATCGCGCTCCCCCTCCACTTCGCCCGCCTCGGCGCCGTCCCCGGCGATGCCCGACCGAAGCTGATCGTCCTCGCGGAGCATGACGAGGTGCGCGACCCCACGGCGGTGGCCGCGACGGTGGCGAGCTGGGCCGCGACCGAGGTCGCGATCGTCCCCGGTGCCAGCCACTTCTTCGTCGGTCGGACCGACCGGCTGGTCGAGCTCGCGACCGCGTTCGTCGACCGCGTGGCCTGAGCGTTCCCCTCGACGGAGCGCCCGCGCGTGCGGGCGGGGCGGGTCAGGTGACGACGGCGGGGGCGAAGCCGTGGCGCTCGAGGAACGCGGCCCGGCGCTCGACGACCGCTCGCCACAGGGAGAGATCCTGGTCGAAGCCGGCGCGGTTGCCCTCTTCGTAGGCGTGCTCGAGATCGTCGAAGGCGGCATCCTCCGCGTCGAGCAGCTCGCGGTAGCGCCGGAAGAAGCCCTCGTTCAGATGGGCGTCGGGGTGGTTGGCGTCGCTCACACGCATCATCCTCCTGGCCTCGGGTGCCGCGGGTGCGGTCGTTCGGACCGTACCCGCGGGTGACGGCCCGGACCAGGGTCAGACGTCCCCGGCCCCCGACGACCCTCGGAGATGGTCGAGCGCCTCGGCCAGCGTGAACCGGCCTTCGTAGAGCGCCCGTCCGGCGATCGCGCCGGCGAGCGTGCGGCCCGCCGCCGCGAGGCCGGCGAGCGCGTCCAGATCACCGAGGCTGCCCACGCCGCCGCTTGCGATGACCGGCACCTCGGTGGCCTCGAGCACGGCGCGGAGCTGGTCGAGCGACGGGCCCTCCATCGTGCCGTCGCGCGCGATCTCGGTCACGATCAGCGCCGCGACCCCGGAGACCTCGAACCGACGCGCGAGCTCGAGCAGATCGAGACCCGAGCCCTCCGTCCACCCGCGCACCGCGACGTCGCGGCCGCGCGCGTCGAGGCCCACGGCGACGGAGCCCGGGTGCCGGGAGCAGAGCTCCTCGACCAGCTCCGGTCGCTCGACCGCCGCCGTGCCCACGACCACGCGCGCCGCGCCGGCCAGCACGAGCGCGTCCGCGGCGGCCCCGCTCCGCACACCCCCGCCGGTCTGGATCCGGCATGGCACCGCCGTGGCGATCGCCTCGATGACGGCGAGGTTCGCGGGCTCGCCCGTCCGGGCCGCGTCGAGGTCCACCACGTGGATCCACTCGGCGCCGGCCGCCGCGAACGCACGGGCGACCGCGACCGGATCGTCGTCGTAGACGGTCTCGGCGTCGAAGTCGCCCTGGTGGAGGCGGACCGCCCGCCCGGCCCGCACGTCGATCGCCGGATAGAGCGTGAACAACTAGAGGGAGCCCTTGGTGCTCGGGATGCCCGTCCCCTCGATGCTGACGGCATCCCGCAGCGCGCGGGCAACGCCCTTGAACGACGCTTCGATGATGTGGTGACCGTTCTTCCCCGAGATCGACCGGAGGTGGAGCGTGATGCCCGCGCCGAACGCGAACGCGCGCCAGAACTCCTCGCAGAGCTGGGGATCGAACGTGCCGATCCATTCGGCGATCGGGTCCACCTCGTAGACCAGGAACGGCCGGCCCGAGAGGTCCAGCGCGACCTGGACGAGGGCCTCGTCGAGCGGCACGAGGGACGACGCGAAGCGACGCACGCCGGCCTTGTCGCCCAGCGCCTCCTTCAGGCACTCACCGAGCGCGATGCCGACGTCCTCCACCGTGTGGTGCAGGTCGACCTCGAGGTCGCCCTGGGCCTTCACGTCGAGGTCGAAGCCGCCGTGCTTGCCGAGCTGCTCGAGCATGTGGTCGAAGAACGGGATCCCGGTCGAGGCGCTCGCGCGCCCCTCGCCGTCGATCTCCAGGACCAGCTCGATCGTGGTCTCCTTGGTGCTGCGGTCCCGCCGCGCGCTCCTCATCTTCTCTGTTCGATTCCGCTCCGCCGTCCCGGCCATCCGGCCACGGCTCCGCTGCATCTCATCGTCCAAGACTCTCGCGCAACGCGTCGAGGAGAGCGTCATCCTCGGCAGGCGTCCCCACGGTGATGCGGAGGCAGTCCTCGAGCCGCGGCCAGCGCGAGAAGTCGCGCACGAGCACGCCGCGGTCCACGAGCTGCTGCCACAGCGCGTGCCCGTCGCCGTCGGACCGCACCAGGACGAAGTTGGCGCCCGACGGGAACACCGTGAGCCCGGGCAGCTGGCGCAGCGCGGCGACGAGCCGGCCTCGCTCCTCGACCAACGCCGCGACGCGCTCGCGCATCTGCGGCACGAAGTCGACCGCGGTCGTGCCTGCGGTCTGCGTCGCCGCGGACAGGTGGTACGGGAGCACGACCAGCTCGAGCTCGTCGACGACCGGTGCCGGCGCGATCGCGTATCCGAGGCGAAGCGCGGCGAGCGACCAGACCTTGGAGTACGTGCGGACCACCACGAGCGGAAGGTCGTCGGCGACCAGCTCGGCCGCGCTCCAGTCGGAGAACTCGCCGTACGCCTCGTCCACCACCAGCAGCCCGTGGCCGTGATCGATGACGGCCGCGAGGAGCGCCTCGATCGTCGACCGCGGCTCGACCGTGCCCGTCGGGTTGTTGGGGCTGCACACGAACACCACCGACGGACGTTCGGCCGCGATGAGGTTGCCGGCCTCCGTGGCCGAGATCGTGAACTCGTCGGTGCGCTCGCCCTCGACGACCTCGGTGCCGGTGATGCGCGCGATGTGGGAGTGCAGCGCGTACGTCGGCTCGAACACGAGCGCGCGCCGGCCCGGGCCGCCGTACGTGAGCAGCAGGGTCTGGAGCACCTCGTTGGAGCCGTTGGCGCAGAACAGTCGGCGCTCGGGCTGACCCAGCCAGCCGGCGAGCGATCGCCGGAGCTCGGTGGCGGCGCGATCCGGATAGCGGTTGAGCGGCGCCGAAGCCAGCGCACCCAGCCACGCGTCGACGAAGCCGCTCGGCGGCTCGTACGGGCTCTCGTTGGTGTTGAGCCGGACCGCGACGTCGAGCTGCGGCGAGTGGTAGCCGTCGAGCGCGGCCAGATCCGGGCGACGCGTCGGCAGGCTCACCGAACCTCCTTCACGGGGCCGTCCCACGTCCGGAGCGCGACGGAGCGACCGTGCTCGGGAAGACCCTCCACCTCCGCCAACGTGCGCACGAAGGGCGCGACGCGTCGGACGGCAGCTTCGGTGGCGTCCACAACGTGGACGTGCTTTCGGAAGTCATCGACCCGCAGCGCGCTCGCGAACCGCGCGGTGCGCGCCGTCGGCAGCACGTGGTTGACGCCGGCGACGTAGTCGCCGATCGCCGCGGTGGCCCACGGCCCACAGAACACCGCACCGGCATTGCGGACGAGCGGGACCACCGCCTCCGCGTCCTCGACCATCAGCTCCAGGTGCTCGGGCGCGATCACGTTGGCGACCGCGAGGGCCTGGACGGCGTCGTCGACGACCACCGCCCGCCCCACGCTCCCGAACGTCGCGGCCAGATCGGCACCGGCGGGCGCGTCGACGAGGAGCTGCTCCACGGCGCCGTCGACCGCGTCGGCGACCGAGTCGCTCCAGGTGACGAGCACGGCGGCGCCGTCGGGCCCGTGCTCGGCCTGCGCGAGCAGGTCAGCCGCGACCAGGTCGGGTCGGGCGGACTCGTCGGCCACGATCGCAAGCTCCGAAGGGCCGGCGAAGGACTCGATGCCGACGTCGCCACTCACCTCGCGCTTGGCGGCCGCGACGTAGGCGTTGCCGGGACCCACGACGAGGTCGACCGCGGGGATGGACGCGGTGCCGTACGCCAGTGCCGCGATCGCCTGGGCGCCGCCGACGCGGTACACCTCGTCGACGCCGGCCAGCGCGGCGGCGGCGAGCGTGGCCGCCGGAACCGCACCGTCGGGCCCGGGTGGGACGCAGAGCGCGACCCGGCCGACGCCGGCGATCCGCGCCGGGATCGCGGTCATCAGCACGGTCGACGGGTACCGCGCCCGGCCGCCGGGCACGTAGCAGCCGACCCGATCGACGGGCACCACGAGCTCGCGGAGCCGCACCCCCGCCCGGTCGAGGTCGATCTCGGGCTGGATCTGGGCCTCGTGGTACGCCCGGATCTCGCCCGCGGCGTAGTCGAGCGCGGCGCGCAGGTCGGCGGGCGCGTCGGCGAGCGCCTGGTGCACGGCCGCCGAGGGCACGCGGAGGTCGTCGACCGCACAGCCGTCGAAGCGCTGCGTCAGCTCGCGGAGCGCGTCGTCGCCCCGGGCGCGGACGTCGGCGATGATCTCGCGCACGGCAGTGGTCACCGCCTCGCTGGTGGCTGCTCCGGGACGCGCGAGCGCGGCGGCGAGGTCGCCGATGAAGCCGCGGAGGTCCAGTCGTTCCAGCATGGGGAAGGTTCATCGTATCCTTCGACCCATGAGCACCTCCTCCGACATTGCCGAGCTCTCGACCGTGCGCGCGCAGGTCGGAGAGCTCGTGGAGCGGGTGCTCGAGGTCGCGCAGCGCTACGACGACACGTCGGACTCCGCGATCGCCACCGAGCTCTTCGCGGCCGAGCGAGCCCTGGTCAGCGCGACGCGCACACTCGACCGCGCGTTGCGGTTGTTCTGAGCGCTCAGACCCTGAAGGCCGAAGGACAGACGTCGGCGAGCACGCAGACGTCGCAGCGAGGCTTGCGCGCGTCGCAGACCGCACGACCGTGCAGGATCAGGCGCAGCGAGAACGCGCCACGCTCCTCCGGCGGCACCAGCACGTTCAGGTCGTGCTCGGCCTTCACCGCGTCGCGCTCGGTGGTGAGCTTGAGCCGTCGGGCGAGCCGCCCCACGTGGGTGTCGACCGGCAGGCCGGGTTCGCCGAACGCGACCGACCGGACGACGTTGGCGGTCTTGCGCCCGACGCCGGGCAGGGTCACCAGGTCCTCGAGCGCCACCGGCACCTCGCCGCCGAAGCGCTCCTCGACCGCGCTCGCCATCCCGATCAGGCTCTTGGTCTTCTGGCGGAAGAAGCCCGTCGAGTGCACGAGGTCCTCGACGTCGGCCGGGTTGGCGTCGGCGAGCTCGGCCGCGGTCGGGTACCGCGCGAACAGGGCCGGGGTGACCTTGTTCACCATCTCGTCGGTCGACTGTGCGGAGAGGATCGTGGCCGCGAGGAGCTGGAACGGCGAGTCGTGCCGCAGCGCGCAGAGCTCCGTCGCCGTTCCGGGATACTCGGTCGCCAGGCGCTCGCGGACGGTCTCGGCGCGGGCGCGCGCACCTCGTGGCCGGGCCATGGATCGCACCCTAACTACCCTCGTTCCCGTGGAGCTCCATCCGCTCGGCGTCGATCTCGAGGTCCACCGCCCCGTCACCCCCGCCGACGCCGAGCTCGTGCGTCAGGTCGCCGACGCGGCGGGCGCGGCCGACGGTCACCCCGCGGTCGGCGACAGCGTGTGGCGCGACCTGGCCGAGCCCACCGACGCGTCGGCGCTCGTCGTCGCCCGCGTCGACGGTGCGGTCGCCGGCGTGGTCCACGTCGGTGCGGCCGAGAACGAGCCCGACCATCGCACCGGCGCCCTGGTGCTCGATCCCGGTCACCGGGTGCCCGACGTGCTCGGCGCGCTCGTGGACCGAGCCGCGCGTCGCGACGTCTGCGGACCGGCCGAGCGCCTGTCGGTCTGGATGCTGGGCGCCGACGATGCCGTCGACGCGCTGCTCTGGCAGGTCGGGGCGACCCGCGCGCGCGAGCTGTTCCAGATGCGCGTGCCGCTCCCGCTCGCCGAGCGTCCCGACTGGCCCGCCGGCGTCACGCCGCGCACCTTCGTGCCCGGACGGGACGAGGACGCGTGGCTGCGGGTGAACAACCGCGCCTTCGCCGACGACCCCGACCAGCACGGATGGACCCCCGATGTGTTGCACACCCGCGAGTCCGAGGCGTGGTTCGAGCCCGAGGGATTCCTGCTCGCGGTCACCGGAACCGACGAGATCGTCGGCTTCTGCTGGACCAAGCGCCACGCACCCGCGCCACCGATCGAGCCCGACCCGCTCGGTGAGATCTACGTGATCGGCGTCGACCCTGCGCACCAGGGCACCGGCCTCGGCCGTGCGCTCGTCGTCGCGGGGCTGGCATCGCTGCACGACCGCGGCAGTCCGACCGGCATGCTGTTCGTCGATGCGGCCAACCGCGGCGCAGTGGCGCTCTATCGCAAGCTCGGGTTCGACGTCTCGCGTGCCGATCGCGCCTACGAACGGGTGGTGATGTGAGCCGCACGCGCTACGGCGTCTCGCGTGCCGAGCTGGACGACCTGCTCGCCGAGTGGGGTGAGCCGCGCTTTCGTGGCGAACAGGTGTGGGACGCCCTCTACCGCCAGCGCGCCCCGCTCGCGGACGCGACCGCGCTCTCGAAGACGCTTCGCACGCGCCTCGAGGAGGCGTTGCCCCTCGCACTCGACGTCCACGTCGAGCAGACCGCGCACGACGGCATGACCACCAAGTGGCTCTGGACCACGGCCGACGGCTCCCAGGTCGAGGCCGTGCTCATGCGCTCGAAGAGCCGCTCGACGGTCTGCGTCTCGTCCCAGGCCGGCTGCGCGATGGGCTGCACCTTCTGCGCGACCGGCCAGGGGGGGTTCGAGCGCCACCTGGGTGCCGACGAGATCGTGGAGCAGGTCGTTCGTGCCCAGCACGGATCGCCACAGCGGGTCTCCAACGTCGTCTACATGGGCATGGGCGAGCCGCTCGCGAACTCCGACGCGGTGTGGGAGTCGGTGGAGCGTCTGCACGGCGACCTCGGCCTGTCGGCGCGCCACATCACGATCAGCACGGTCGGCGTCGTGCCGGGCATGCGCCGCTTGGCCGAGGAGGATCTCCCGGTCACGCTCGCGGTCTCGCTCCACGCCCCGGACGACGATCTGCGGCGCACCCTCGTCCCGCTGAACGACCGGTACCCCATCGCCGAGGTGCTCGACGCGGCAGCCGAGGTTGCGGGCGCCCACGGCCGGCGCGTCACGTTCGAGTACGCGGCGATCGAGCACGTCAACGACGAGCTGCGCCACGCCGATGCCTTGGCGCGTCTGCTGCGGCAGTGGCCGGGCGTGGGCGGCGCGCACGTGAACGTCATCCCGCTCAACCCGACCGCCGGGTTCCCCGGGCGTGCGTCGGACCGCCGGCGTCTGCGGGCGTTCGCGGATCGCCTCGAAGCCGCGGGCGTGCATGCGACCGTCCGCCGCCCTCGCGGGGTCGACATCGATGCTGCGTGCGGCCAGCTCCGCGCGCGGGGGCCGATCCCCCCGCACGCCCCGGCGTCGACCACAATGGCGCCGTGAACAACGAGTACCGGTTCCTCAACCAGTACCAGCCCCAGACGCTCGTGATCGCCACGATCTTCTGCTACTGGGACGCGATCTCCGGCCTCATCTTCGGGGTCGTCGCCGAGAACTTCTTCCTCGGGTTCCTCACCATCGTCGGGCTCGCCCTCGGCGGGTTCGGCATCGCCAACGAGAAGCGATGGGGCTACGGCCTCGCCGTCGGCGCCGCCGTGCTCCAGGTGCTGCTCCTCGTGGGCCTCGTCGGCGGTGACGTCCTCCGCTTCCCCCTGATCCTCAACCTGATGTTCGACGTCGCACTCGTGGCCCTCCTGCTCCACCCCCAGAGCCGCGAGTATCAACGCATCTGGTTCAAGTGATCGAGGCGTCTCGCCGACCATCACACTGAAGCGAGCGTGATCGACCAGGGGGCTGCCGTGCGACCGTTCTCCCGCTCCATCCGTCGTCTCGTGGCCGTCTCGACCGCTGCGACCGTCATCGTCCTGGGTGCGATGCCCGTCGCGCGGGCACAGGACGACGTCGTGTACACGACCGCCTTCGCGGACACCGCCCAGACCTCCCAGGAGTGGGGCTTCAAGGACGGCGCCACGACCGAATCGGGCGACGGGTACAAGCTCGAGCTCGCGCCGGGCGCGCTCGTCGTCACGCTCGACGACCTGCCGAACTTCTGGATCAGCCCCGAGCTCGACGCCCTCGCCTCGGAGGTGCCCGACGATCAGGTCGTCGAGGCGACGATCGAGTCGCTCGCCGGCGACGACACCGCAACCGCGGGCGTCGTGTGCCGCGGCAACCTCGACGACGACGTCGGCTACGTGTTCCTCATCGGGACCGACGGCTATTACACGATCGGGGACGTGGCCGGGAAGGCCACCGCGCTCGTGAACAAGAAGGGCACGAAGCGCACCGACGCCGTCGACCCCGATGGCCCGAACACGGTGCGCGGTGAGTGCGTGTCCACCGGCGCGCGTGGTGTGCGCCTCACGCTCTTCGTCAACGACGAGAAGATCGCGTCAGTTGTGGACCGGACCGCGTCCGAGATCGCTCCCGAGGCCTGGCTCGCCACCGAGGTCACCCGCGGTCGACCGGCCGAGGTCGTGTTCTCCAGCTTCACTGTCGCCGCTGCCTGAGTCTCGGTCCTCGTCGCCGGTCTGGTCGTGGATCGGAACGTCGTCGGGCATCGCGCGGCGATCGAGACGGTGCTTCAGGCGCAGCGCCGGTTGCTCGACGAACCGCCACGACGCCGCGGTGAACAGGATCGTCAGGCCGAAGGCGACGGTGAGGCGCAGCGGGGTACCCCAGTCGGTGCCGTAGCGCTGCACCGCGAAGAACACCGGCAGGTGCCAGAGGTAGAGCCCGTACGACACGCGACCGATCAGGCGCAGCGGTGGGATCGCGAGGATGCGCGCGCCGAACCACCGACCGTCGACCGCGGCAAGGATGATCACGCCGACGAGCACCGCGACCAGCGTGAAGCCGCCCCGGTAGACGAACGGCGCGAGCGGGTCCGCGCGGATGATGCAGAACCCCAGCGCGAGGACCGCGATCCAACCCGCGATCGGCAGGCCCCGCACCGGCGTGCGTCGGCGTACCCACAGTGCCGCGACCAGCGCGCCGACGAGCAGGGAGTCGGCGCGCGTGTCGGTGCGGATGAAGGGGAAGATCCAGGAGTACGACGACTCCCACACCGAGATCCGGTGGAACGCGATGAACGCGATCGCGGCCACCATGACCGCGACGACGATGTTGACGTGGCGGCGGACGCCGAGGAAGAGGATCACGATCGCCGGCCACACCAGGTAGAACTGCTCCTCGATCGCGAGCGACCAGAGGTGCCCCATCCCCTCCGCCACCTCGTTGGGCCGCCAGACGCCGAGCCAGTTGTAGACGTAGAGGAGGGCCGCACCCATCGACTGGAACTCGACGTCCATCGACAGCCCGCTCGCCCGCGCGTAGATCGCGTGCACGATGAGCAGCGCCAGCAGCGCGGGGAGCAGTCGGAGCGCCCGTCGGAGGTAGAAGGCCCAGAAGCCGACCCGACCGGTGTCGACCTGCTCGCGCAGCAGCAGCGCGGTGATGAGGAAGCCGCTCAGCACGAAGAACACGTCGACGCCAAGGAACCCCCCGCGCGTGAAGCGGTCGATGAGGCTGATGCCGGTGAACGGCTCACCGGTGAGCAGCGGCGTGTGCGACAGGATGACGAGCAGGACCGCCATCGCCCGCAGCCCGTCGAGCGCGGGCACCGGGCCGAGCCGGCGGAAGCGTCCGGGACGGTGCGTCTTCACCCGACCGCGCGCTTCGCCACGCGCCGCGGCTGACCCTTCGCCTGCCTCAGTCATGACTCGTGCCCCAACCCCGCGCGTCGCTACTTGAACTCGGGCATCACCCGGTCCGCGAACACTCGCAGCGTGGTGTCGTCGGGGTAGTCGCTGCACCACGGCACGAAGTACGTGCACCCGAGCTCGATGTAGGCACGGATCTTCTCACACACCTGCTCGGGGGTCCCGACCAGGTTGCCCGCCTTCCACGAGTCGTAGGGCTCACCCCAGCGAGACGCCTTGCCCGCCTCGACCAGCGCACGGATCTCGTCCTCGGAGTCGCGCACGCACACCTCCGGGCTCCAGGTGAGCTCGATCTCGTCGGCGTCGCGTCCGACGTCCTTGCAGTGACCGAACAGCACGTCGCGCTTGTGCGCCCACTCCTCGGGCTTGCCGCCGAAGTTCGCCTTGTCGGCGAGGCGCGCCACGACGCGCAGCGTGAGCTGCTCTCCCCCGCCACCGATCCAGATGGGAGGGTGCGGGTCCTGCACCGGCTTCGGATCACACTGCGCGCCCGCAACCGTGTAGTAGGTGCCGTCGTACGACGCGTCGGGCTCGGTCCACATCGCCTTCACGACCTCGACCGCCTCGCGCAGCATCCCGATGCGCACCTTCGCCGCCGGGAAGTCGTAGCCGTACGCCCGGAACTCACCGTCGTACCAGCCCGCGCCGACCCCCCAGTCGAGCCGGCCACCGGAGATGACGTCGATGGTCGACGTGATCTTCGCGGTGAGGGTCGGCGGACGGTAGGGCGTGCAGCTCACCATCTGGCCGAGACGGATCGACGTGGTGGCCTGCGCGAGCGCCGCCATCACGGTCCAGCACTCGAACACCGCTTCGTGCGCCGGCGCCGGCACGTTGTGGAAGTGGTCGTAGACCCAGATCGAGTCGTAGCCGAGGCCCTCGGCGAGCACCGCCGTGTCGCGACACACCGTCCACTTGTCCTGCACGTCGGGGATGTCGATGAGCTCGGTCTTCCATCCCTGCGGTGCGAACACGCCGAAGCGGATCGGGGTTGCGTCGGGCACGGCACTGTCCTCTCGTCGAAGTGCTCGGTCGAAGCGATCGAGCCAGGCGCTCTCGGCGGTCGACGCTACCGCCACGGTGTCCGGGTACCGTTCGGCATGCTCCTCCGCCTCGAGTGGATGCTCTACGGGGCCTTCGTCCTGATGCTGCTCCCGCTGGCGGTGGTTGCCGTGGTGGTCTTCTCGGACCCACCGGCCGACACCGATCCGGTGGCCGTCGTGCCGGTGCTCGTCCTGATCATCGCGGTGCGCGCAGTCGACCACTCGACGTTCTCGTTCATCATCCGCCAGCGCCAGCTCGGAGGGCCCGAGGCCACCCCGGCGACGCTCGCCGCCGAGTACCAACGTCGCTTCATCCTCGCCCTCGCGCTCACCAGCGGCGGCACGATCCTCGGTTTCGCCGGTGCCGCGATCACCTACGAGCCGTGGGTCTTCGGCGTGTCGGTCCTGGCCGCGATCCCGGCCTACGTGCGCGACGCGCCGAGCAGCTGGAGCATCCGTCGGGCGCAGGAGGAGGCGAACGCCAACGGCGCGACCGCCTCCTTGCTCGAGGGCCTGCGCGCACCGGCCGGCTCGTACACTCCCGAGCCGTGACCACCGCCCAGGAGCTCGTCCGCGACCTCGAAGGGCGGCTCCGTCCGCTCGAGGTCGAGCTCGGGCTCGCGTGGTGGGCGTCGAGCACCGAGTCTTCGGAGGCCGCCGACCGGCGCCGCACGGCCGCCGACCTCGCGCGGCGGGACGCGCTCGCCGACGCCGACGCGTTCGCGGCCGTCCGCGAAGCTCGCGCCGCGGGCGGCCACGATCCGCTGGTCGCGCGCCAGCTCGATGTCCTGCACGACGCGCTGGCGACCCAGCAGGTGCCCGACGACCTGCGCGCCCGGCTCGTCGAGCTCGAGACCGCGGTCGACTCGACGTACAACACGTTCCGCGGCGAGCTCGACGGTGAGCGGGTCGACGACAACACGATCCTCGAGATCCTGCGCAACAGCGACGACACCGGCCTCCGGCGCCGCGCGTGGGAGGCGTCGAAGCAGATCGGCGCCGAGGTCGCCGAACGAGTGCGCGAGCTCGCTCGCCTGCGCAACGAAGCCGCTCGACACGTGGGGTACCGCGACCACTTCGCGCTCGCGCTCGCCACCGGCGAGATGGACGAGGCACGGCTCATGGCGACGCTCGACGAGGTGGACGCCGCCACGGCAGGGCCGTTCCGGGCGTGGAAGGCGACGCTCGACGACGCGCTCGCGGTCCGCTTCGGCTGCTCCGTCGACGAGCTGGCGCCGTGGCACCTCGATGAGCCGTTCTTCCAGGATCCGCCGTCGAGCGGCGCCGTCGACCTGGATCCGCTCTTTGCCGACGCAGACCTCGAGGCCCTGACGCTCCGGACCTACGACGGCATCGGTCTCGATGTGCGGCCGGTGCTCGAGCACAGCGACCTCTACGCCCGCGCCGGGAAGAGCCAGCACGCGTTCTGCATCGACATCGACCGTGAGGGCGACGTGCGCGTGCTCTGCAACGTCGAGCCCAACGAGCGATGGGCCGACACGATGCTCCACGAGTTCGGCCACGGCACGTACGACCGCGAGGTCGACCGCTCCGTCCCGTGGCTGCTGCGGGAAGCCGCGCACCCGCTGACGACCGAGGGTGTCGCGATGTACTTCGGCCGGCTCGTACGGGACCCCGAGTGGTTGACGACGGTCGCCGGCGTGCCCGCGGCCGACGTCGGTGCGCTCAGGGACCGGCTCGCCGGTGCGCGCCGCGCCGCGCTGCTCACCTTCGCCCGCTGGGTGCTCGTCGTCACGCACTTCGAGCAGCGGCTCTACGCCGACCCCGAGGCCGACCTCGACACCCTCTGGTGGGATCTCGTCGAGCGGTACCAGCTCCTGCGCCGACCCGAGGGACGGCACGCGCCCGACTGGGCGTCGAAGATCCACCTCGCGGTCGTGCCCGTCTACTACCAGAACTACCTCTACGGCGAGCTGGTCGCGTCGCAGCTCGACGCGACGATCACCGCGCGCGCGGGTGGCATCGTCGACCACGCCGATGCCGGCCGCTTCCTCGCGACGGAGTTCTTCGCGCCCGGCGCCTCGCTGCGCTGGGACCACCTCGTCGAGCGCGCCACCGGTCACCCCCTCACCGCCACCCACCTCGCCGCGCAGCTCTCCTGACACGGTGGAGAGGCGACGTGTGTGACACGTTGTGCGTGGTCGGGAGCGGGCGGACCCTGTTCGGCAAGAACTCGGATCGGCCGCGCGACGAACCCCAGGTGCTCGAGGCCCACGAGCGCCGCGACGCCGGCGGCCGCATCCGCACCACGTACCTCGAGCTCGACGACGCCGGCGCGCACGCGCTCGTCGGGTCGCGCCCGGCGTGGATGTGGGGCTTCGAGCACGGCGTGAACGAGCATCGGGTCGCGATCGGCAACGAGCGCGTGTTCACCACCGCCGACCCGAAGGCCGCGCCGCCCGCGCTCACCGGCATGGACCTCGTGCGCCTCGGCCTCGAGCGCGGCGCGACGGCCGACGAGGCGCTCGACGTCCTCACCCGGCTGATCGAGCGCCACGGCCAGGGAGGCTCGGGCGAGGAGCATGCCGACGAGCCGTACTGGTCCTCGTTCCTCGTGGCCGATCCCCGCGGTGCGTGGGTCCTCGAGACGAGCGACCGCACGTGGGCCGCCCGCCGGGTGGACGACGGCGCGGCGATCTCGAACCGGGTCGCGCTCGGCACGGCCTGGGACCGCGCCTCGGCCGACGTCGCGCCCGGGACCGACGTGAACGGCTGGCTCGACCCGAACGTGCCCGTCGAGGCCGCCGACGT
>CAZKTS010000051.1:0-13362 GCA_964555735.1 uncultured Bifidobacteriaceae bacterium | reverse complement strand
CACTCCGCGAGCCACCGGCAGCCCGCGATGGCGTCCAGCGCGGCGGCAACCGCAGCGAGGCGTGCCGGCCGCACCGAGACCCGTCCGCGGTGCGGCCCCTCGGGCCAGGCCGGCGGCGCGTCGATCGGAGCGAGCGCGGCCGCCCGTGCCTGCGACGTCACATCGGCGTCGTTGCCCTCGAGCAGCACGGAGGTCGTCGTGCCGTCCCACAGCACCGATGACGGACGGAAGACCGAGCCGCGCACCCTCGCCGGGTCGGCCTCGGACCCGAACCACGCGGCCCGTGCCGGTCGCGGCTGGCACCGGAGGATCACCCGGGTCAGCACACCCAGGGTGCCGAACGAACCCACGAGCAGGCGCGGGAGGTCGTACCCGGTGACGTTCTTCACCGTCGGTCCGCCGCCGCGCACGATGCGTCCGTCGGCGGTCGCGAAGCGCACCTCCAGCACGCGGTCGCGGAGCGGGCCGTAGCGCAGGCGGCGATGCCCCGAGAGACCGACGGCGAGCGTGCCTCCGACCGTCGCGTCGGGGTCGCGCGGGTCCAGCGCGCACTCCTGGGCCGACGCACCGAGCACGGAGGCGAGCTCGGCGACGGTGGTGCCCGCCCGGACCGTGACGGTGAGGTCGGCAGGGTCGTAGGTCACCACGCCGACCGGCGCGCGCACCTCGGACCCCCGCGGGACCGGTCCACCCACCTCCCGGTGCGTGCCGGCGCCGGTCGGCACCACGGTCGAGGCATCGGCGATCGCCGCACCGACGTCGCTCTCGTCGGCCGGCACGTCGAGCTCGCGGATCAGATCCACGCGCCCTCGGGGACTCGTGCGAGCTCACCGCAGCGACTGCCGCGGGGCAGCACCTTGTCGGGGTTCGCCCGACCCGACGGATCGAAGGCGTCGCGGAGGCGGGCCTGGGCGTCGAGGTCGTCGGGCCCGAACACCATGGGCATCGCGTCGCGCTTCTCCATCCCGATGCCGTGCTCCCCGGAGAGCACCCCGCCGGCGTCGACGCAGGTACGGAGGATCGCGTCCCCGGCGTCGTGCACCCGCGCCCAGATGCCCGGCTCCCGGGCATCGAAGACGATGAGCGGATGGAGGTTGCCGTCGCCCGCATGGAAGACGTTCATCATCGTCAGGCGCTGCTCGGCGGCGATCTCGTAGACCCGCCGGAGCACGTCGACGAGCTGGGTCCGGGGCACGACCGCGTCGTGCAGGTAGTAGTCGGGGGCGATGCGCGCGATGGCACCGAACGCGGACTTGCGGCCCTTCCACAGCAGCGCGCGCTCGGCGTCGTCGGTGGCGACGCGCACATCGCGTGCGCCGTTGCGACGGCCCACCGCGCGGACTGCGTCGATGTCTGCCGCCACGCCGTCCGCGAGCCCGTCGAGCTCGACGAGCAGGACTGCGGCCGCGTCCCGCGGGTACCCCGCACCCACGAAGTCCTCCACGGCCCGCGTGATCTCCGCGTCCATCATCTCCAGGGCCGCGGGCACGATGCCCGCGGCGATGATGCCGCTGACCGTCGCCCCGGCGGCCTCGATCGAGGTGAAGTCGAGGAGCAGGGTGCGCACGACCGGTGGGTTCGGCGAGAGCCGGACGGCCACCCGGGTCGAGATGCCCATGGTGCCCTCGCTGCCCACGAAGCACCCGCGCAGGTCGTAGCCCGGTTGGTCGGGCTCGAGCCCGCCGAGCGTCGTGGTCGAGCCGTCGGCGAGGACGACGTCGACCGCGAGGACGTGCGCCGACGTCACCCCCGACGCCAGGCAGTGCGGCCCGCCCGCGTTGGTGGCGACGTTCCCCCCGATCGTGCACGCCGCCTGCGACGATGGGTCGGGCGCGTAGTGGAGTCCGAGGTGGGCGACGGCACGACTGAGGTCGAGGTTGAGCACACCCGGCTCGACCCAGGCGACCCGCTCGTCGGCATCGACGTCGAGGACCGCGTTGAGCTGCGTGGTGACGATCACCACCGGCGCCCCGGCCTCGGTGACGAGCGGCGTCGCCCCACCGGCCAGGCCGGTGCCGCTGCCGCGGGCCACGAACGGACGCCCGTGCTCCGCGGCGACGCGCACGGCCGCGGCGACATCGGCGGCGTCTCTGGGGAAGCACACCGCCGCGGCCGCGCCCCGCTCGACGCCGGCATCTCGCGCGTACAGCGCAAGCTCCAGCGACTGCGCGCGTGCCCGGTCGGGGCCGACCGCGCGCTCGAGGTCGCGCAGGAGCTGCTGGTCGGCGGGCTCCATTCGCGAAGCCTACCGATCGCCTGAGTACGCTCGCCGCGCGTACGTCCCCCGCGTACGAGACATCCCCAGGAGGCAGCACCCGATGGCCGGACCGATCCGCGAGTGGGTCTCGTTCGACGACCCGACCGAGGACGGCCGACGCTGGAACGTCGACGTGACCTTCCTCCTCTCGTCGTGGGACTGCATCTTCGGGCGCGGCTGCCAGGGCGTGCTCACCGGTCCCGCGCCGGAGATGGTCCAGGGCTGCTGCTCGTACGGCGCCCACTTCTCCGACAAGGCCGACCGCGACCACGTCGTGAAGGTCGCGAAGCGACTCACCCCGGACGAATGGCAGTTCGCGGCGAACGGCGCCAAGAAGGGCATCTACGCCAAGTGCGGCAAGGACGAGGACGGCAAGCAGGAGTGGCGCACCCGTCTCGTCGACGATGCCTGCATCTTCCTGAACCGCCCGGGCTTCCCCGCCGGTGCCGGGTGCGCGCTGCACGTGCACGCCATGCGCACGGGTGCGCACCACAGCGACGTCAAACCCGAGGTCTGCTGGCAGCTGCCCCTCCGACGCGTCGACGAAGAGCAAGAGGACGGCACGGTGATCTCGACGCTCAGCGAGTTCGGACGCGACGGCTGGGGCGAGGGCGGCGACGACTTCCACTGGTGGTGCACGGAGTCCAAGCTCGCGTTCGTCGCTCGGGAGCCTGTCTATGTGACCCTTCGCGAAGAGCTGCGGAAGATGCTCGGCAAGCGGCTCTACGCCCAGATCGCCGAGTACCTCGACCAGCGACGCACCGCCCGCCCGCGCCCGGTGCAGCACCCCGCCGAGACGCACGTGGCGATCGGGCTGACGAAGAAGCGCGCCAAGCGGCGCTGACCGTCAGAGGTAGAGGCCGGTCTGACCTTCGGAGCGCGCGGACGCCACCGCATGCACGTCCCGCTCGCGCAGGATCAGGTACTCGTCGGCACGGATCTCGACCTCGTACCCGGTGTCGGGGGCGAACAGCACCCGATCGCCCTCCTCGACGTGGCGCACGGTCGGGCCGACGGCCACGACCTCGGCCCAGACGAGGCGCCGATCGACGTTCGCGGTCGCGGGGATCAGGATGCCGGTGCGCGACTTGCGCTCGCCGATCTCCTCGGACGGCCGCACCAGGATCCGGTCCGCGGTCATCGTGATCGACTGCTTGACGTCGTCGGGGCGGTCGTCGGGCTCGGCCATCACGCGAGGCTATTGCCCCGCGGGCGGCGACCCCCCATGGGGTCGGCCAGCCGCTCCCGGCCGATGATCGGCCTGGAGAGGCCTGCGATTAGAGTGCGCGTCGGACCTCGCCCCCTGGGAGCAGGTGTTGTCGGACTTCGTCGCCCAATCACCACCGGTCTCGGTCGCGCGCTCGCGAGCGCGCCGGTTCGGCGACTCCGTGCGGGCGTACTTCCTGCTCACCAAGCCGCGCGTCATCGAGCTGCTGCTGGTGACCACCCTCCCGGCGATGATCCTCGCCGACGACGGCTTCCCCTCGGCGGGACTGATCGTGGCGGTCCTGATCGGCGGCGCCCTGTCGGCGGGTGGTGCCAACACGATCAACTGCTACATCGAGCGCGACCGCGACCAGGTCATGCGCCGCACCCAGCACCGCCCGCTCCCTCAAGGCGACGTCGACCCCCGGCGGGCGCTCGTGTTCGGGCTGGTCCTCGAGGCCGTCGCCTTCGCCGGACTGTGGCTCACGGCGAACCTGCTGTCGGCCGTGCTCGCGGTGAGCGCCATGCTGTTCTACGTCTTCGTCTACACGATCTGGCTCAAGCCCCGGAGCCCGCAGAACATCGTGATCGGCGGCGCAGCCGGTGCGGTGCCGGCCCTCGTGGGCTGGGCCGCGGTCACCGGCGACCTCGCGGCCCCGGCGTGGGTGCTCTTCGCCATCGTGTTCTTCTGGACCCCGCCGCACTTCTGGGCGCTCGCCCTGCGCTACCGCGACGACTACGCCGCGGCCGGCATCCCGATGCTGCCGGTGGTGCGGGGCACGAAGGTCGCGACCCAGCAGATCCTCGCCTACGCGGTCGTCGTGCTCGCCACCACGCTGGTCCTCCCTGCGGTGTCCGACGTCGGCGTGCTCTACACCGCCACCGCAGCGATCCTCGGCGTGCTCTTCGTCTGGCAGGCCGAGCGCCTGCGTCGCGACCCGACGCCCGAGCGCGCGATCAAGTTCTTCACGTTCTCCAACACGTACCTCGCGCTGGTCTTCGCGGCCGTTGCCATCGACACCCTCGTCCGCGCCGCCTGACGGGTCGCCGGACGCGCCGCGTCGGCGGCTGCTCTTGCTCGCGATCGCGGGCGCGGTGCTCCTCGCCGTGATCGCGATCACCGCGTTCGCGGTGTCCAGCGGCGAGTCCTCCGAGTCCGCGACCGACGACGGCCGGCCCGGCTGCACGCCGACGGTCGACGGCGAGGGAGCGACCGTGGGCGACCCCGCGCCCACGTTCGACCTTCCCGGGCTCGACGGCGGCTGCGTGCGCCTGGAGCGTCTCGAAGGTGCGCCGCTGGTCGTGAACTTCTGGGCGTCGTGGTGCCATCCCTGCCGCCAGGAGTTCCCGATGCTCCAGGCCGCCTACGACGAGCACCAGCGCGACGGACTCGAGCTGGTCGGGGTCACCTACCGCGACATCGACGACGACTCCCGCGCCTTCGTCGCCGACCAAGACGCGACCTGGACCTTCGCGACCGACCCGGACCAGCTGGTCGCCGACGCCTACGGCGTCAAGCCGATCCCGCAGACCATCTTCATCGCCCGCGACGGCACGATCACGGCGCGCTTCTACGGACCACTCACCGCCGACGACCTCGACACCGAGCTCGCCAAGATCCTCGGCGACTGAGAAGGGTTGGGAGGCCCAGCTACTCCTCTTCCCAGCGGAAGCACCGGGCGGCGAGCACCGGCATGGCGATCGCCCATGCCACCAGCACGCCCGCACTCCCCCACGGGAACGCATGCCCCTGGAGCACGTCGCGCAGGGTCTCGGACAGTGCCGCCGCAGGCAACGCACGGGCGAACGTCTCGAGCGCGTCGGGCAGCTTGTGCAGCGGGTACGCCATGCCGCCGAGGAAGAGGAGCACGAGGAACAGCGCGTTGGCGGCGGCGAGCGTCGCTTCGGCCCGCAGCGTGCCGGCCATCAACAGGCCGATCCCCGCGAACGCGATCGTCCCCACGAGCAGCACCACGACACCGAGCAGGACGTTGCCGTCCACGTCCCATCCCAACGCGACGCCGGTGACCACGATCACGACGGCTTGGAGCGCTTCGATCGCGAGCACATCGATCGTCTTGGCCGCAAGCAGGCCGCCACGTGACAGCGGCGTCGAGCCCAGCCGCTTCAGGACGCCGTAGCGGCGCTCGAACGCGGTCGCGATGCCGAGGCTGACCATCGCCGTCGACATGACCGCGAGGGCGAGGACGCCCGGGACCAGGAAGTCGACCGGGCGCTTCAGCGTGGTGTTCACCACGTCGACCTTCGTGAAGAACACGAGGATCCCGATCGGGATCAGGAAGGAGACGACGAGGCTCTCGCCGCGCCGGAGCGTCAGGAGCAGCTCCATGCGCGCCTGGGCACCGATCGCCCGGGCCCGGTGTGTCCGCGCCGGCGCGACCGTGGCGTCGGTCGGTGCGGCACTCACGCGTCACCGTTCCCGGTGAGCCGCAGGAACACCTCTTCGAGCGAACGGCGCCCGGCGCGCAGCTCGCCGAGTCGGACGTCGTGGTCGCGCAGCCACGTCGCGAGGTCGGCAACGAGCGTCGGCGTCCCCGCGGCGCGCACGAGGTACTCACCGGGCCGCGGCTCGGTCACTGCGTTGGCCTCCACCCCCAGCGCGCGAGCGAGCGACGCCGAGTCGAGCGCCGGCGCGGCCGAGAAGCGCACCTCGTCGTCCATCGCACCGCTCGTCAGCTCGCTCGGCGACCCGCACGCGACCACGCGCCCGTGGTCGACGATCGCGATCTGGTCGCAGAGCTGCTCGGCCTCGTCCATCGCGTGGGTCGTGAGCACCACGGTGACGCCGTCGGCCCGCAGCGTCCGCACCAGCTCCCAGGTCGCCGCTCTCGCGTGAGGATCCATCCCCGCGGTGGGCTCGTCGAGGAAGACCAGGCGCGGCCGCCCCACGAGCGCGAGCGCGAGCGACAGCCGCTGCTGCTGGCCGCCCGAGAGCCGGCGCACGAAGGTGCGGCGGGCGTCGCCGAGCCCGACCGCGTCGAGCAGGCGCTCCGGGTCGTCCGGGTCCTCGTAGAACGCCGCGAAGAGCCGGAGGGCTTCGAGCGGCCGCATGCCCGGCGCGATGCCCCCGTCCTGGAGCATCACCCCGATCTGGGGCCGGAGGCGAGCGCCGTCCGCGATCGGATCCAGGCCGAGGACCTCGACCCGACCGGCGTCGGGTGTGCGGTAGCCCTCGAGGATCTCGACCGTCGTGGTCTTGCCCGCGCCGTTGGGACCCAGGAGGCCGAAGACCTCGCCCCGCGCCACGGTCAGCGAGAGACCGTCGACCGCGCGCGTCGCGCCGTAGCTCTTCTCGAGCGCGGCGACCGAGATCGCTGGAGTCGCCGGAGACATCGGCGGCGGATCCTACCGGAGCGCCTTCACCAGCCAGAATGGGCGCGCATGCCGGACCGCTACCAGTACCTCGCGCTCATGGCCGGCTGCCTCGTCGTGACGCTCCCGCTGGAGCTCGTGCTGGGGGCCCGGGTGTGGCGTCGCCCCCGCCGCCTGCTCGCCGCGCTCGTCCCGACCGTCGCGATCTTCGTGGTGTGGGACCTGGTCGCGATCGCGCGCGACCAGTGGGACTTCGTGGACCGCTACGTGACCGGCTGGGAGCTGCCGGGCCACCTGCCGGTCGAGGAGCTCACGTTCTTCATCGTGATCCCGATCTGTGGGCTGCTCACCCTCGAAGCCGTTCGCACGCTCCTCGGCGACCGTCCCCGAGAGGAGGTGGCGGCCGGTGCACGTCCGTGAGTACTCGCTGATGGCCCTCGTGTCGGTGGCCGGTGTGGTCGGCCTCGAGCTGCTCGTCCTCCGGACCGGTCTCCTCGCCTCGCGCGCCTACTGGCTCTCGCTGGCGATCTGCGTCGGGTTCATGATCCTGGTCGACGGCTGGCTCACCAAGCTCAGTGCCCCGATCGTCACCTACGACCCGTCGGAGTTCTCGGAGCTGCGCTTCCCGTTCGACATCCCCGTCGAGGACTACCTCTTCGGGTTCAGCCTGCTGACCCTGGCGATGCTGCTCTGGGACGTCGCCGGCCGTCGGGAGGCCCGAGCGAAGGTCCCCGAGGCATGACCGACGTGCTGCTCGCGCTCCTCGCGCTGGTGGTGATGGAGCCGGTGACCGCGCTCACCCACCGGATCGTGTTCCACGGACGCGGGATGGGCTGGCACCGGTCACACCACGAGCCCCCGCGCACCCTCTTCGAGGCCAACGACCTCTTCCCCGTCGTGTTCGCGATCGCGACGATCATCCTGTTGGCGGTCGGCGTGTGGGTCGGCGGCGGTGATGTGCTCGTGCCGATCGGCGTCGGCATCACCGCGTACGGCGCGGCCTACCTCGTCGTGCACGACGTGGTGATCCACCGACGGGTGCCGTGGATCCGCATCCCGGACCGACTCGGCGCTCGTCTGCGCGCCGCGCACAACGTGCACCACCTGTTCGGCCGGGAGCCGTTCGGCTTCCTCGCGCCCGTCGTCCCTGCCGCGCTCGCCGAGCGCGCCCGGGCACGGGGCATCGACCACACCGACCGTCGCCTCGACCCTGCGCCGTCCGGTCGGAACCCCGACCGTTCGGCCGACGTCAGCCGCGGTCGCGCTTGAGCAGGTTCCGGCCGACCACCAGCGCCTTGCGGGCGGACGGCACGCGGGCCCGCTCCGAGAAGACATCGCCGTCGGCGCGCTCGATGCGGTCGAGGATCTCGCTGTAGAGCGCGCGGGCGGTCGCGATGCACCGCGCCGAGGCGGGCGGGAGCATCGGCATGCCGAGGTCCGCCGAGCGGTAGTACTCGCGCGTGCGGTCGATCTCGAACGCCATGAGCGCGCGCCACTCCGGCGTTGCCTGGCGCAGGTGCGGATCGGCCCCGAAGCGCTCGAGATCCTCCTGGGGGATGTACACGCGCCCGCGATCCAGATCCTCGCCGACGTCGCGCAGGAAGTTGGTGAGCTGGAACGCGATGCCCAGGTCGCGGGCATGCGTGAACGCCTCCGCGGACGTGGGCTCGAGGATCGGCAGCATCATCTCGCCGATGACCGCCGCCGAACCGTCCATGTAGTCGAGCAGGTCGTCGAACGACTCGTACTCGGTGACCGTGAGATCCATGCTCATGGAGCGCAGGAAGCGGCGGAAGCAGTCGGGGTTGATGTCGAACGCCACGACGGTGTGGACGACGGCCTTCAGCACCAGGTCGTCGGAGTCGCCGCGATCGAGATCGCTGAAGAAGCGCTCGCCGAAGGCGTCGAGGGCCGCTTCGCGCGCTTCGACCGGCACCGGGCCGAGCTCGTCGACGATGTCGTCGGCGTGCCGGCAGAAGCCGTAGAGCGCGTGCACGTGGTGGCGCTTGACCTTCGGCAGGAGGTAGGTCGAGGCGTAGTAGGTGGTGCCGTAGGCCCGGTTGAGCTCCCGGCAGCGCTTGTAGGACTCGTCGAGGGTGGTCACGAGGCCGCGATCGCCTCCACGCGAGCCGCGGCCAGACGCCCGGAGAGCAGCACCATCGGGATCCCCACGCCGGGAACGGTACCCATCCCGACGAGCACGAGCCCGGGGACCCGAGCGTCGACGTTTCGGGGACGGAACGGACCGGTCTGGAAGAAGCGGTGCGCGAGCGAGAACGGGGTGCCGCGCTCGAGACCCTGCGCCCGCCAGTCGCGAGGATCGGTGAACTGCTCCACGACGACGTCGGCGGTCGGGTAGCCCAGCGCACCCACGCGGGCGCGCAGGTCATCTCGCAGCTGCTCGCCGTCACGGTCCCAGTCGATGTGCCCGTCGAGGTTCGGGGTCGGCTCGAGCACGTAGAGGGCGGTGCCGCCCTCCGGCGCCAGCCCCGGATCGCTGTGGGTCGGGCTGGTGATGAGGATCGACGGGTCGGGCATGCGGACGCCCCGCCGCAGGAGGGCATCGAACGCATCGCGCCACTCGCCGCCGAAGTGGATGTTGTGGTGGGCTGCCGCGTCGGGCAGCGCGCCGCGCATGCCGGCGAGCCAGAGCGCGCAGGACGGTGAGTACGTGCCCCGGCGGACGACGCGCGGCGCGTCGATGCCGAGCAACGTCCGGTACGTGGCGGCAACGTCGGCGTTCACCACGACGGCTCCGGCCGTGATCTCCTCGCCGCCGACGGTCCGGATCCCCGTCACCCGGCCGTCGGCGCCGCGGACGACCCGCTCGACCTCGGTGTCGTAGCGGACCTCCACCCCCGCGGCGCGTGCCGCACGCTCGAGGCCGGTGGCGACCGCGTGCACTCCCCCGTCCGGGAAGAACACGCCCTCGACGGTGTCCATGTAGGTGATGACGCAGTACACCGCGAGGGCCTCGAAGGGCGACAGCCCCGCGTACAGCGACTGGAACGAGAAGACCTGCTGGAGGCGGGGGTCGTCGAAGAACGCGGCAACGCGATGCGCGAGCCTGCGGAACGCGCCGAGGCGCACGAGCGTCAACGCGGCCAGGGGTTCCCGGACCAGATCGACCGGCGAGTCGAAGTTGCGGTCGATGAAGCCCGGGATCTCCACCGCAGCGAGGTCCCGCAACCATGCGCAGAAGCGCACGAACGCATCGGCCTCCCGCACGCCCGCGAAGGCAGCGACCTCGGCTCGCATCGGCTCGAGCCCGTGCCGCACGCGCAGCTCGCTGCCGTCGGGGAAGCAGGCGCGGTACATCGGGTCGACCGGCCGGAGCGTGACGTGGTCCTCCATCGCCGCGCCCGCCGCGCCGAAGGTCGCGGCGAGGATCTCGGGCATGGTGACCACCGACGGTCCGGCGTCGATCCGGAAGCCACCGGCGTCGAAGGTCGTGGCGACGCCGCCCGGGCCGCCGCGCCGCTCGACGATGACGACCTCGTGCCCCGCACCGGCGAGGTGACACGCGGCCGAGAGCCCACCCAGGCCGGCACCGACGACGACGACGTGCACGCGCTACCGGTCTCGCCAGGCGACGTACGTGCCGAGATCCTCGAGCGCCGCCCGCGCCTCGTCGGTGATCGGCGCACGAGCCAGCGCGTCGAGCGCCTCGTCGACCAGTCGCTCGATCGTCGCCTCGACCTCCGCTCGCGCGCCGCAGTCGACGAGTAGGGCCTGGATCGCAGCGATGGTCGCGTCATCGAGATCCGGCGATCCGAGGCGCGCGAGCAGCCGGGCGCCATCGGGGTCGACGCGCGCCGCGGCCTCGGCGACCAGCGGTGTGAGCTTGCCTTCGCGCAGGTCGTCCCCCACGGGCTTCCCGGTCACGTCCTCGTCGCCGAACACGCCCAGGATGTCGTCGCGCATCTGGAACGCTTCGCCGAGGGGCAGCCCGAATGCGCTGAGGGGCGACTGCAGGGCCTCGAGGCGGCCCGCCAGCGCCGCGCCGAGGTGCAGCGGACGCTCGACGGTGTACTTGCCGGACTTGTAGCGCTCGATGCGAGCGGCCTGGCGCGCGTCGCGGCTACCGCTGGCGGTGCCGACCAGGTCGAGGTACTGCCCCACGCACAGCTCGACGCGGAGCTCGTCGTAGATGGCGCGCGCCGGCGCCGGCACGTCACCGAACAGCATGTCGGCATAGACGAACGCGAAGTCGCCCACCAGGATCGCGCTGCCCTCGCCGAACCGGCGCCCCTCGCCGTGCCAGGTCGCGTCGTGATGACGGGCGATGAACTGCTCGTGCACCGCCGGCAGCCCTCGGCGGCGGGCCGAGCCGTCCATGACGTCGTCGTGCACCAGGGCGAAGGTGTGCAGCAGCTCGAGCGCAGCACCCGCATCCACGGCCCCGGCGTCGTCGGGATCGCCGCCGGCACCCACGTACGCCCAGTGACAGAAGGCGGGTCGTAGGCGCTTCCCACCCGCGACCACGAGCTCACGCAGCGAGTCCAGGGGCGCGACGAGGGCGGGATCCACCTCCGCCCAGCGCGCCAGCTCCCCGTCGAGGAGGGCGATGATCCGGGCCTCGGCCCGGCCGCCGACGTCGACGAGGCTCGGCGGGAGGCCGGGCGAGCGACGCGCGGGCGCGGCCATCCGGCGATGGTAGGCGCCGCCTTCCGATCGTTCCCCATCCGTCACCGCCCCGAGCACCGGTCGGCGCGACGCGCAACCGCCGGTACCCTCCGACCGTGCCCGAGGTCCCCCCCGACACCCAAGCCCGGTCGGCCGCCGAGTTCCTGTCCGACGAGTGGATCGCCGCGCTCGACGACCGGGCGCGTCGGAGTGCCGCCCTCGCGAGCACGGGAGCCACTCGGCCCTTCAGCGTCGAGGTCCGCGTCACCGGCGCCCCGGACGGACCGATCGTCTTCCGCTTGGACGCGGACGGCACCGAGGCCCGGGTGCGCCGAGGACCGGCGGCCGCGCCGACGCTGATCGTGACGACCGACGCCGACACCGCGGCCGCGCTCGGTGCGGCCACGACCAACGCGCAGCGCGCCCTCGCCGCCGGTCGCCTCACCGTGCGCGGGAGCGTCGGCGCGCTCGCCGCGCGCGCCGACGCCCTGGCTGCCGTCGGCGACCTCTTCGGTAGCCTCCCGGCATGACCGCCACGCCCGGTCCGGGCTGACGCGCTGCTCGTGCTCCCGTTCGAGCGGCTCCGCGCCCTGGCCCGGTACTCGGGCGACGACACCGACCTCGTGCTCGAGGCGGCCGACTGCCTCGCCGACTTCTCGCACGACCCCACGCAGCTCCTGACGGTGTGCCGTCGCCTGCTCGCGCACCATCCCGCGTCGGGTCCGCTCTGGTGGTTGTGCGCGCACGTCATCGCCGCCTCCGACCCCGCCGAGGGTGCCCGGGCGGCGGCGCGGACGATCGAGACCGACCGCACGGCGGCACGCCTCGCGTCGGTGCTCCCCTTCCCTCACGACGAGCCCATCGCGGTGCTCGGCTGGCCCGAGACCGTCGCAGCCGCGCTCGCCGAGCGTCCTGACCTCGACGTCGTGGCCGTCCGGCGCCGCGACGGCGACACCCATCTGCGCGCGCGCCTCACCCGGGCCGAGCAGCCCGTCCGCGTCGTCGACGAGACCGAGGTGATGGCACTGTCCCCGAGCCATCTGCTGCTCGAGGTGCTCGCCACCGGCCCGCACGAGTCGGTCGTGCCCGCAGGCACCGAAGACCTGCTCTGGTCGCTCGGTGATCGCACGACGCTCTGGCTGGTGATCGGTGCCGGGCGGCTGCTCCCCGAGCGGCTCTACGGCGTGCTCCGCAGCGAGGTCGAGCGCCAGGACCTCGCGGTCGAGAGCATCGACGTCGGGCGCGCCGCGCAGGTGGTGACCCATGCGGGGATCGAGACGCCGGATCGGCTCGTGCACCGGGTCGACTGCCCCGCGGCGCCCGAGCTGCTGCGCCTCTGAGTCCGGACCTCTGAAGTCCGCGTCCGGCGCCCGGCCGCTCGCTACGGTCGGGACCGATGCCCGAGCCCGTTCCCGCCCGCTTCGAGCGCACCACGGAGTGCGACCTCTCGACCACCTGCCTCGCCTGCGGGACGCCGATGCGCGAGGAGCACGCCCACTACCGCTGCCCCGCGTGCGGGTGGCGCGACTCCTGCTGCGACGGGCCCTACTGAAGCCTCAGGCCTCGAGCGCGAGGCTCGGCGGCCCGTCGTCGGCGTCGAGCTCGCGCGCGCGCCGCAGGTCCTCGATCTTGTCGAGCTCCCGCTCCAGCCCGCGCCGGCGCGTGCCCACCAGCTCGTCGTAGTCCTTCCGGGCCGTGCTGAGCGAGCGGTCGAGCTTGTCCATCCGCTCGACGAACGCGTGCCACTGCTTGTTGAACGCGGCGAGCCGGCCGAGGATCTCGTTCGACGTCCGCTCGACGTGGAAGTTGTCGACCGCCTGACGCACGACCGCGAGCACCGCGTAGAGCGTCAACGGCGAGCAGAACACCAGCTTCTTGCCCAACGCGTCGTCGAGGATCGAGCGGTCCTGCTCGTGGATGAAGGCGTAGAGCGCCTCGTT
>CAZKTS010000050.1:0-5371 GCA_964555735.1 uncultured Bifidobacteriaceae bacterium | reverse complement strand
GGCCGGCGGCCGGGGCGTCGATCAAGATCAGGTCGGCTGCTCGCGCGCGCTCGAGCTGCTTCACCTTGCCCAGCACGAGGATGTCCTTCATCCCCGGCACGGCGGTCGCGACCACGTCGAGTGCACCCGAACGCACGAGACGCTTCGACACTCGCCGCAGACCTCGCTCCTCCAGGTACTCGAGCAACGCCTGGTCCGGGGTGAGCGTCCGGGCGCGCACGCCGGGGCGGACCTCCACCTCCTCGTACTCCAGCCCGCGGCCGAGGCCGAAGGCGCTCGCGAGCCCCGACTTGCCTTCGACCTCCACGATCAGCACGCTTGCGCCGGCGCGAGCCGCAGCGACGGCCATGGCCGCGGTCACGGTGGTCTTGCCGACCCCGCCCTTGCCCGCAACGACGACGACCCGGGAGGTGGAGCAGAAGTCATGGAGCTCCATCGACCGCATGCTACGGGGCCATCCCCGAAGATCCGTCGGTCGGGCCGCGGCCGCCGTCGGCTGCTCGCGGGCGTGCTGCTCGCGGGCGCGGTGCTGCTCCTCGCGATGCCGAGCGCCGGTGGAGGGACCTCGCAGCCGGGCATCGGCGTGGTGCAGGTGGAGGGCCTCCTCGACCCGCCGACGGTGACGCTGCTGCGTGACGCGATCACCGACGCCAACGAGCAGGGTCTCACCATGCTCGTGGTGCAGATCGACTCGGGTGGTGCCGTCAGCAGCGTGGACGACATCGTGCGCGCCATCGACCGCTCGCGGGTGCCGGTGGTGGCGTGGGTCGGACCGTCGGGCGCCGAAGCGGCAGGAGGCGCGACGCTCGTCGTCCAGGCTGCCCACGCGGCCTACGTCTCGCAGGGGTCCGACATCGGGCCGGCGGATCCGGTGCGGGCCGACGAGCCCGACGCCACCTCCGTCTCGACCACTCGTACCGAGCTCTCGACCCTCGCCGCGTCGCGCGGGCGGGACCCGAAGGCAGCGGCCGCGCTCGCGACCACCTCGATGGACGCGCGAGAGGCGGCGCGCCGCGGCGCCACTGACGGCGCGCGACCCACGATCGGTGAGGTCATCGTCACGCTCGACGGGAAGACGGTCGCGACCGCGGCCGGCGACGTCGAGCTCTCGACCGCGAAGGTCATCGGCAAGGGCGAGGACCGCCGACGCCAGCCCAACCAGGACGTCGTGTTCGACAGCCTGAGCCTCGGCGGCCAGCTCCAGCACGCGCTCATCAGCCCGTCGACCGCGTACTTCCTCCTCGTCGCGGGTCTCGCCCTGCTCGTCTTCGAGTTCTTCGCGGCGAGCGTGGGATTCGCCGGTGTCGTCGGCGCGCTCGCGGTCGTCGGCGCGGGCTACGGCATGTCGCACCTCCCGGTCCACTGGTGGGCGATCGGACTGCTCGTCGTGTCCGCGATCGGGTTCGCGGTGGACGCGCAGGTTGGTGGGCTCGGGTTCTGGACCGGCGTCGGGGTGGTCACACTCGTCGCGGGCTCGATCACCCTCTACGGCGGGGACTCGTCGCTGCGTCCGTCGTGGTGGGTCCTCGTCGTGGTCTGCGCGGGGACGATCCTCTTCTATGCCTTCGCGGTGCCGTCCTTCATCCGGGCCCGCTTCTCCACCCCGGTGCTCGGCCGGGAGGGGATGGTGGGTGAGATGGGCACGGCCGAGGACGACGTCGCGCCCGAGGGTCTCGTGCTGGTCCGTGGGGCGCGCTGGCGGGCCCGCACCAACCGGGCCACACCGATCGCCGCGGGCGAGCCGTGTCGGGTGGTGTCGGTGCTGGGGTTCGTGCTCGAGGTCGAGCCGGAGACGGGTGGCGCCAAGGACTACCGGGACCGCGCCCGGCGAAAGAAGCGGGGCGCGGAGGCCGGCACCACCTCCTGAGGCGCTTCCTCCCGGCTGCCACGCCCGACGCCCGTCCGGGCGATTCCCCTCTTGAGGCTGCCCGCGGCCGGGGCTAGTTTCCGCGCGCTGGCCCGGGCGGGCACCGCATGCCTGGCACTCCGCCGGGCGAACAAGGGGGACACGTGGCCGTTCACACGGTCGAAGAGGCGTGGCAACGCGATGCGGCGTGCCGGGGACCGGAGTCGGTCCTCTTCTTCGCGCCGACGGTGCCCGAGCCGCGGCCGGATCGCGAGGCGCGGGAGGCGCGGGCCAAGGCGATCTGCGCGGGATGCCCGGTCACCCCGGCGTGCCTCGAGTACGCCCTTCGGATCCGTGAGCCCCACGGCATCTGGGGCGGGCTCAACGAGTCCGAGCGTCGCTCGCTGCTCGAACCGGCCTGATCGCCCGTCGCGACGCGCGTGCGGCGCGCAGCCGCGCACCGCACCGGGCGTTCTCGGTCGAACGCGTAGCATGGGTCCGTGGAGCCCCGCGATGCGGCCACGGTGATGCTCCTCCGGGACGCACCGAAGCTCGAGGTCTTCATGCTGCGCCGCACGCTCAGCGCCGCGTTCGTGGCCGGGGCGTACGTCTTTCCTGGCGGCGCCGTCGATGCCGATGACCGCTCCGCCGACACCCTCTCGCTCGTCGCGACTCCGACCCCGGCCGAGGCCGACGCGCGCCTCGGCACCGACCAGGCGCTGGGGTTCTGGGTCGCGGCGATCCGCGAGTCCTTCGAGGAGGCCGGCGTGCTGCTGGCGTGCGACGCGTCGTCCGGCGGGCCGATCTCGGGCGACCGGGACTCGTTCGCCGCCGACCGGCTGCGTCTCGCGTCCGGTGATGCGTCGTTCCCGAGCATCGTCCGCGAGCGCGGGGCCGACCTCGATGCCGGTGCGCTGGCGCCGTTCGCGCACTGGATCACCCCCGAGGGCAACCCGCGTCGCTACGACACCTGGTTCTTCGTCGCCGCCGCGCCGGAGGGACACGTGTACGAGCACGACGACACCGAGACGGTGGCGTCGGAGTGGATCGAGCCGGCTGTCGCGCTCGAGCGTGCCCGCACGCGCGAGATCGAGCTGATCTACCCGACGTTCCGCAGCCTCCAGATGCTGGCGCACTTCGACAGCTCCACGGCCGTGCTCGAGGCAGTGCGCGCAGTCTGGGCCGAGCGCTCCGACCCGATGCTCACGGTCAACCCGGAGCAGGGCTGGGTGGTCGACCTGCCGGGCGTGGACCACGGGCGCGACGGCGTCGCGGACGCCATCCAGCACTCCACGACCTCGGCGGGCCGACCGCCGACCCGCTCGGGAACCGCCGGCTGATGCCCGACCTCACCCCGGGCGTGCCGAGCGCCCTGTCGCCGCTCGTGCGCCGGATCGTCTCGGCCAACCCGGGACCGTTCACCGGGCCGGGCACGAACACCTACCTCGTCGGCATCGACGAGGTCGCGGTGATCGATCCCGGCCCCGACGCCAAGGGGCACGTGGACGCGATCGTGGGCGGCTCGATGAAGGAGCGGGTGCGCTGGGTCGTGCTCACCCACACCCACCCCGACCACTCACCCGCCACGACCCGGCTCGTGAAGGCCACCGGCGCGGAGGTCCTCGCCTACGGCAAGCACCGCGACAAGGACGGCGGCGACTTCACCATCGACCGGACGCTCACCGACGGCGACGTGATCGAAGGCACCGAGTTCGGGCTCGAGGTCCTGCACACGCCAGGCCACTCCGCCAACCACCTGTGCTTCCTCCTCGAGGAAGAGCGCATGCTCTTCTCGGGCGACACGATCCTCGACGGCATGTACTCGGTGGTCAGCACCAAGCGCGGCGGCGACATGGCGCAGTACTTCGAGTCGCTCGAGCGGCTGCGCAAGCTTCGACTCCGATCGATCGCACCGGGGCACGGCGACGCGATCGAAGATGCTCGGGCGCGGATCGAGGACTACCTGGCGCACCGCAAGCAGCGCGAGCGCCAGGTGCTCAAAGCGCTCCAGAAGCGTGAGCAGGCGAGGGTCAAGGAGCTGGTCGCCGACCTCTACGGCGCCGACGACCTGCCGCCCGAGCTGGTGGAGG
This sequence comes from uncultured Bifidobacteriaceae bacterium, assembly GCA_964555735.1. Lineage (GTDB taxonomy): Bacteria > Actinomycetota > Acidimicrobiia > IMCC26256 > PALSA-555 > CAZKTS01. Next base: position 1,435 of record CAZKTS010000050.1, on the reverse strand, counting down.
CGGCCGGCTGGCAGGTGCACGCGCACCTGCTGAAGCTCAAGGCCGAAGGCAAGGTCAGCGGCACCACCGCGACCGCGGTCTGGAAGCCCGCCTAGCCCTCGCGCAGTCGCCGGGCCCGCCTCAGTCGCGTGTGAGCTGCTCGACGAGGTCGAGCATGCGCGCGGTGCAGCCCTCCATCTCGATCGGCGGCAAGAGGTCGTCGACGATGCGCGCCGCGAGCTCGTGGAACGCCGCGCCTGCGGGGCTCTCGGGGGCCGCGAGGGCGACCGGCGTGCCGTCGTCGCCACCGCGCGACACCGCGGGCTCGAGCGGGATCCGCCCGACGAGCGGTGCCTCGATCTCGGCGGCGAGGGCCGCACCGCCCCCTGCCCCGAACACGGCGTGGCGGCTGCCGTCGGGCGCGACGTACTCGGTCATGTTCTCGACCACGCCGACCACCTTCATGTACGACCGTCGGGCCATGTCGGCGACGCGGGTCGCGACCTTCTGGGCGGCGAGCGCCGGGGTGGTGACGACCAGCATCTCGGCCTGCGGGAGCATCCGCGCGAGGCCCATCTGGATGTCGCCGGTGCCGGGTGGCATGTCGATCAGCAGGTAGTCCATGTCGCCCCACCGCACGTCGGTGAGGAACTGCTCGACGGCCTTGGTGAGGATGAGCCCGCGCCACATCAGCGCGGTCGACTCGTCGTCGACGAGGAAGCCCATCGACACGACCTTGAGCGCGCCGGGCGACGCGTCGGGGTCGGCGGCGGGCACGGGCACGACGTTGGGGTGGATCTTGCCGTCGGCGCCGCCGAGGCGGCCGTCGACGCCCAGCATGCGCGGCACGGAGAAGCCCCAGATGTCGGCGTCGAGGACGCCCACGGTGAGCCCGCGCGCCGCGAGCGCGGCGGCGAGGTTGACGGTCACGGACGACTTGCCCACGCCGCCCTTCCCGCTGGCCACCGCGAGCACCCGCGTCGTGGCCGGCACCTCGGTGGGCTCGGCGTTCTCGCGCGCCTGGAACCGGGCGCGCTGCATCGCGGCCGACTTCTGCTCGGCCGTCATCTCCCCGTACTCCACATGGACGCCGGTGACCCCGCGCAGGCCGCGCACCTTCGACTCGACGTCGGCGGAGATCTGTCCGCGGAGCGGGCATCCGGCGGTGGTGAGCGCGATGCGGACGGTGACCTGGCCGTCGGTGCCCACGTCGACCGCGTCGACCATCCCGAGGTCCACGATGCTGGCGTGCAGCTCGGGGTCGATGACGCCGGCCAGCATCCCGCGCACGTCGTCGGCGCTGGGTGCCGGGCCCTCGGGCGCATGGACCGGTGCGCCGGGGTCGTCGGGGTTGGGGGGAGGGAGGCTCATGAGCTCACCGGATAAAAACAGTAGCCGTCTTGCAAATATGCCCAACCGGGCCTACCGTGATCGGCCAGCCCTATGGATCTCGCCG
>CAZKTS010000049.1:0-1770 GCA_964555735.1 uncultured Bifidobacteriaceae bacterium | reverse complement strand
GTGGGCCTTCCCGCCCAGCAGCGCGGCGATCCCCACCACGACGAGCACCAGGAGCGCAACGTTGGCCAGGAGCGTCAGCGCGGTGAAGATCGCGTCGGCCGTGGAGGTCGTGGACACGTCTGCCTGCTAGCCGACGTCGATCGTGCCGCGAAGCGTGGGCTGCTCGAACTCGGTGAGGCGCGGCTTGGCGGTCACCCTCCACTCACCACCGAAGGGGACGTCGAACCCGGGTGAGAGGTAGTGACCGCTGCCGAGGTCGCGCAGCGGCACGTCGATCGGTGCCACCTTGCGATCGGGCAGTGCGAACGTGATCGTGAGCTCCTTGACGACCTTCGGTGCTCCGCTCGCGTTCAGCGTGCTCACGTGCACATCGTTGGTGCCGGCGGTGCCGGGCGTGAGTGAGACGTCGACCGTGACCTGGTCGGACTCGAGCGTCACGCCGACGGCGCCGGCGGTCCGGCTGTCGGCGACGGCCTTGGCCGGCGCCGCGTTCACGAGCAGCGCGGTCGCGGCGAGGACCAACGCGGCCACCGCGACCTCGGCCCACACCGACCGGCGCAGGCGCTGGAGCTCGACGCGCTCGTCGACGACGAGGGCCGACGACGCGGCGGGCGGCGGGTCCTCGTCGTCGTCGGAGCCGCCGGCGACGATCGGCGTACCGCCCGCGACCGGTGTCGGCCGGTGGTAGAGCCGGAACACGATCTCGCGGCTGAACGCGGCGAGCACCATGATCACCGCGAACAGCACCAGCTTCACGATCAGGATGCGTCCGTAGTCGGTGGTGCGCAACGCGTCGAGCCCGCCCACCTGGCGCCAGGTCTGGAACGCGCCGGTGGCGACGATCGCGATCACGCACACCATCGCGAGGCGCGACCAGCGCGGCAGCGTCGCGTGCAGCTCGGCCGCCGTTCGCTTCGGCAGCAGGACCGCCGCGACCGCGACCAGGCCGCTGAGCCACACCGCCATCCCGAGCACGTGGATCGTGTCGGTGATCTCGGCCGCGGTCTGCCAGTCGCCGGAGCTCGCGTGGCCGGACAGGCCGGGGGTCGCCGCGAGCAGGACGCCCAGGACGACGGCGGCCGGCGCCCACCAACCACCGAGGCGCCGAGGTTCGTCACCGTCGCGCCGCAAGAACGCGAGCACCACCGGGAGCGCCAGCAGGAGCAGCCCGAGCCGGATGGCCCACACCGTGCCGAGGCGCTGGTCGAGCGTGTCGCCGAGCAACGACGTCGAGAACATGTCGCCGAGTCCGAGCCCCGCGACGTAGGGCCCGTACAGGAGCAGCCCGAGGACGGTGGAGGCCGCCAGGCCGATCCAGCCCGCCCAGACGAACCGGCGGGTCCAGCGCGCAGCGCGACCGCTCGGGAGCACCAGGACGCCGAACGCGATCACGCCGATCAGGAGCGCCAGCGACGCGAACACGATCCACCGCATCACCCCCCAGAGCACGCCGACGGTCTGGTCGCCGGACTCGGAGGCCAGGAGCCGCTGCGCGAGCCCGGTGACCTCGGGGCTGGACGCGTTCCCGGAGGTGCCGACCTGGAAGGTGAACGCGCCCTCGATGGGGTGCGAGTCGGTCGAGGTGACGCGCCAGGTGACGACGTAGGCGCCCTCGTCGAGGTCCGGCACGGGGACGCGCACGGTGTTGCCGGTGACGTCGATCTCCCCGCCGTCGACGCGCTGCTCGTCGGTGTCGAAGATCCGGACCGAGCGCGCCGTCGTCTCGACCGGCTCGGTGAAGGTGAGCGTGATCTCCTTCGGCGGCTTCGT
>CAZKTS010000048.1:0-1680 GCA_964555735.1 uncultured Bifidobacteriaceae bacterium | reverse complement strand
CGACCAGGAGCGGATCGATTGGGTCGACTACAAGGACGTCAACCTGCTCCGGCGGTTCATGTCCGAGCGGGCGAAGATCCGGGCCCGGCGGGTCACCGGCAACGACGCGCAGCAGCAGCGCGCGGTCGCCCGGGCGATCCGAGTCGCGCGGGAGATGGCACTGCTGCCGTACTCCGTGCGTCAGGTCACGCACCGCAACAAGGGCGGCAAGGGCGGCCGGGACCGTGGTGACCGCGGTGAGCTTCGCGAGCCGCGCATCGACAGCGGGCCCCCGAGCCGACCGAGCGAGCCGCCGCCCACCGGTGACGGTGTCGGCGCACCGGACGCAGCTGCGGAGCGCGACGACGTGATGGAGGACATCGTCGAGACCGCGTCGCCCGAGATCGTGGAGGCGTCGTGAAGATCGTGCTCCGCGAGGATGTCGACACCCTCGGTCGCAAGGGCGACCTGGTCGACGTCGCCGACGGCTACGCGCGGAACTTCCTCGTGCCGCGTGGCCTCGCGATCCGTGCCACCAAGGGCGCGGCGAAGCAGGCCGAGGCGATGCGGCGCAACCGCGAGGCTCGTGAGGTCCGCGACCGCGAGTCGGCGCAGGAGATCGCGGCGCGGCTCGACGGCGTGCGCATCGAGGTGAAGGCCCGCGCCGGCGAGGGCGGCAAGCTCTTCGGTTCGGTCACCAACGCCGACGTCGCCGACGCGGTCAAGGCCGCGACCGAGGTCGAGCTGGACCGCCGCACGATCGAGCTCGCCGAGCCGATCAAGGAGCTCGGCCCGGCCGAGCTCCCGGTCCGCCTGCACCCCGACGTCGTGGCCACCCTCTCGGTCGAGGGCGTCGCCGAGTAGCGCCGCCTCCACGCACGAACGACGACGGCCCCGCCTCCGGCGGGGCCGTTCTCGTTGTGGGACAAGGGGTCTCCGGGCCCAGAGGACTGTCACACCCGGGCGCTTCGATGGTGCCGTGCGCCGCCGAGGTGAACGGCGGGCAACGCGGTCGTCCACAGCCCTGGGGACAGCATCGGCCTGGATTCACAGGGAAATCGGTCTACCGATCCACAGGCGCGACCGCGGAAGATGCGGCTCCGCCGGGGGCGGTGAACGCCGGGTGAACACCACGGCGACGAGCGGTGACGGACGAGGAAGGCAGGGTCGGTGGTTCAGGCGCTGGAACCGGCGGGCAGGCGCGCGGCCGGACGGGTCCCTCCCCACAACCTCGAGGCGGAGGAGTCCCTGCTGGGGGCCATGCTGCTGTCGCGTGACGCGATCAGCGCCGCGGCTGAAGCCAACGTCGACACCGCCGACTTCTACAAGCCCGCGCACGCGCACATTTTCGACGCGATCCTCGCTCTCTACGGCCAGGGCGAGCCGGTCGACCCCGTCACCGTCGCCGACGAGCTCCGTCGCGCGGAGCTGCTCGACAACCTCGGCGGTCGTCAGGCGCTGCTCCGCCTCCAGGCCCAGACGCCGGCGTCGGCGAACGCGTCGCACTACGCCAAGATCGTCAACGAGCTCGCGCTGCTGCGCCGCCTCATCGCGGTTGCCGGCGACATCTCGGAGATGGGCTACGACGACTCCGGCGAGGTGCAGGACACGCTCGACCGTGCCGAGTCGCTCGTGTTCGAGGTCGCGGAGCGGCGCGTCACCGACTCGGTGACCATCGTCGCCAACGCGCTCCAGGACACC
>CAZKTS010000047.1:0-13063 GCA_964555735.1 uncultured Bifidobacteriaceae bacterium | reverse complement strand
AGACCAGGACCAAGACCAAGACCAGGTGGTCAGCGGACGGATTCCGTCATTATCCGACCGGCATCGGCCCTAGGCTGACCCTTGAACTGACGTGTCAATTCTCTTGACCCCACCCCCTCTCGGATCCAAGAATTGACACATCAGTTCTCTGCAGGACCTTGAAAGCGCAGCCGAATGAGACACGTCTCGACCACCCCTGTTGCTCTTCCCGCGCGCCGCCGACGGCGGCGCAGCTACCTCAAGGCCGACGACCGCGCGCGCCAGATCCTCGAGTGCGCCAAGAAGGTGTTCTCCGAGCGCGGCTACCACGCGGCGAACGTGAGCCACCTGTGCGCGGAGGCCGGCATCGGCCGGGGCACGCTCTACGTCTACTTCCAGAACAAGCGCGACGTCTTCGAGGCCATCCTGCGCGAGACGCTCGATCGCGTCCGCCGACTGGTGGAGCTGCAGCGCCAGGACGGCCTGCCGCTGCCCCGGCCCGAGCGGCTGCGCGTCGACGACGTGATCGCGTGGAGCGCCTCGCGCCTGCGCGGGATCCTCGGCGCGGTGTTCGAGGATCGTCGCACGCTGCGGATCCTCCTCCGCGAGGCGGTCGGACTCGACCTCGGCATCGACGCGCTCCTCGCGGAGATCGAGGACCACCTCATCGCGCTGGTCGAGCGGGACCTCGTCCTGTCGCAGGCCGCGGGCCTGGTCCGCCCGTGCGACGCGCGCACGGCCGCCACGCTCGTCGTGGGCGGCGTCGAGAAGCTGGCGCTGCGGGCCCTCACCTCGAGCGCGGAGGTCGACCTCGACGCGCTCGCGCTCGAGGCCGCCACGATGCACGCGCGGGGATTGCTGTCGGATCGAGTGGGAGGTGAGCGATGAACGCACGCGAGTGGCTGCGCCCGCGCCGGGCCAGGGACGCCTTTCCCCCGTACGAGCTCGGCGATCGCGACCTCGTCGCGCGGGCCGAGGAGCGCACGCGCCGCCTCGCGCGCATCTACCACGTGTCGCAGGAGCAGGCGTGGGACGGCCGCAAGGTCCTCGCCGAGCTGGTCGAGCGTCACGGCGGCGTGCGCGTGCCGGCGGCGCAGCGCGAGGCGCTCGGCAAGGTGAGCGCGGTGCTGCTCTGGGGCGAGCTCGCCGCGTGGTCGATCAGCGCGGAGATCGCGCTCCGCATCGAGGATCCCTCGGCCAAGATGGCCGCGACCTCGCAGACCTTCGACGAGGCGCGGCACTTCTACGTGCTGCGCGACTACCTCTGGCAGGCGGACGTGCCGCTGCCGAAGCTCGGCGGCTACGCGCGGCGTCTGCTCGTCGACGTGCTCGAGACGCAAAACCTCCTCCACAAGATCGTCGGCATGCAGCTCCTCGTCGAGAACATGGCGCTCGCGCTCTTCAAGCAGCTCGCCGCGGCGCGCATCGAGCCGGTCTTGACGGAGCTCCTGCCCTACTTCGAGCGCGACGAGGCGCGCCACGTCGGCCTCGGCGTGCTCGCGCTGCCGGCGGTGCTCCCCGAGCTCAGCGAGCTCGAGGCGGCGCGCCTCTACCTCTTCCAGCTCAAGGTCAACGTGCTGTCGATGCTGGGCGGGATGTCGATGCGCGAGGACTTCGCGTGCCTCGGCGTGGACCAGAAGGAGATGCAGCGCTACGGCTTCCAGCTCCAGCACGACGTGCTCGCGGGGATGCGCGAGGGCAGCGGCCGCCGGGGCGCGGCCGACGACGCCCGGACGCGCGGCATCTTCCGCGTCTCGCGCACGGGGCAGAAGCGCCTGAACGCCTTCCTGTTCCCCACCGTGCCGGCCGCCGAGCTCCCCGAGTGGCACCGGCGCGCGCTCGGCGCGGTCGTGGGCGGCGCCCGCCGCCTCGAGCGCCTCCTCGCCTGACCGTCTGGCACCACGCAGAGCCGGCGTGTCCGGTGGCCACCTCGTCAGGCAAACCTTGCGCAGGCGTGACCCGCGCCGGCCGCGCCAGCACCCAACTCTTCGTAAGTACGTCGGCGGATCCGTGCCGCTCCGCGGCATGGATCATGCTCAACCGCCGCCGAATGGCGCGCCGGCATCCTTCGCGAAGTACGCGCGAACACACGATGTTCCGACCGGCAGCCAGCTTACGAATGGAGTGGCTCGTTTGATGACCCCACGCAACTGCCTCGCGGTCGCCTCGCTCTCCCTCGCTTTCGCCTTCGGGCTCGCCGGGTGCGGCGACGGCCCCGACATGAACGTCGGGGGCGCCGGGGGCACCGGGGGAGCTCGCCCCGACGGGGGAAGGCGGCCCGATGGGGGCGCAGGCGGCATGCCCGACGCCGGGATGCCGGCCCAGCTCCGCGGCACCGTGCTCAGCATCGACGGCGACCCGCTGCCCGGAGTGGGCATCGGGCTCGGCTCGGCGATGGGGTCGGCGATCGCGCCCGCGGCGGACTTCGCGGTCAGCGGGATCGCGCCGGGCACGAGCGTCATCGACGTCGACGGCCAGGGCTTCGTCGGCGCGGAGCGCTACAGCAAGATCGTCGAGCAGCTCCACGGCGCGCTCGGCCCGAACGAGCAGCGCACGCTGGTCCGCCCGATCTACCTCACGCCGCTCCAGCCTCCGCTCGATCTGTCGGGCGCGATCGAGATGATGGGCCCGTCCTTCGAGAGCTCCGTCGAGAGCTCGAGCACGCCGGGCCTGCGCATCGACATCCCGGCCGGTCAGGGCGTCGTCAGCATCCCGAGCGGGCCTGGCAGCGAGCCGGGCTTCTCGCTGACGGGCATCCCGTTCGATCGCACGCCCTTCGCGCTCGACGGCTACGGCGCGTCGGTCGTCGGCGTGTTCGAGCCGAGCGGCCTCGAGGTCTCGATGCCGATGCCGGTCAGCTTCCCGAACGCAGGCGGCATCCCGCTCGGGACCCGGCTCGAGATCTGGTCCGTCGATCACGTGCACGGAGGCCTGTCGCGCATCGGCAACGAGGACCGCGGCGACGCCGAGGTCGTGCCGCTCCGCGGCAAGTCCGGCGGCAAGAACCTGCTCGGGGGCGCGCAGATCCCGGGCGACACGGAGATCAAGACCGATCCCGGCAAGGGCATCCGCGGCTTCTCGCTCAAGATCCCGGTCTGCCGGCGGACCTCCGTCACGGGTCGCGCGGTCGACGCGGCGGGCCTGCCGCTCCCCGACGTCAGCGTCGTCGTCAAGGCGCCCGCCTCCGCGGACGCCGCGACGTCGGCCAAGTCGTGGTCCACCGTGCCGGGCGGCGCGGTGATGACCGGCGCCGACGGGCGCTTCGAGATCCCGGACCTCTTCGCGTGCCAGCTCCGCGTCGAGGGCATCCTGCAGCGCGGCGGCATGACCTTCGCGGGCCGCACGGGGGAGCTCGGCACGCAGGGGCCCGCCGACACCGACGTCGGCGATCTGCGCATCGACACCGAGACGCCGCTCGTCGCGGTGGACGTCCTCGTGCGCGCCATCAGCTCGCTCGGCACGCCCATCCGCGGCGTCCCCGTCGCGGTCGAGCCCTGCTTCGGCGACTGCTCGGCCCGCACCGCCTCGAGCGGCGAGGCGCGCCTGCCGGGCGTGCTCCTGCCCCCGGGCGACGAGATCACCGCGCAGGGCGTGGGCGCGTGCCTTCCGCCGGCGCGCGGCGTGGCCCCGTCGCAGCCCGGCCAGATGCTGCTGCTCGAGTTCCACGACAGCCGGCCGACCTCGCCGTCGATCAGCGCGCTCAAGCCGTTTGCCGCCAAGGCGGGCGGGGGCGCGCAGCCGATCGTGGTGCTCGGCGCGGGCCTGTTCCCGTCGAGCCGAATCCACTTCGGCGGCGCGACCCTCGAGGCGCGCCTCGTCACGTGCGACGCGCTCTTCGCGGCGATCCCCGCGAGCTCGCTCGCCACGCCCGGCAACGTCGAGGTGCGCGTCGAGAACCCGAGCGGCGGCACGAGCGCCGCGGCCCGCTTCGAGATCCTGCCCGATCTACCCGCGGCCGCCACGGTCGCGAGCGTCGAGCCCGACCACGGCGCCCCCGGGCAGCACGTCCTGCTCGTCGGCACCGGCTTCGGCGCCACGCAGGGCGCGAGCACCGTGACGTTCCCCGGCGCCGTCGCCACGAACGTCGTCCGCTGGACCGACACCGCCGTCGAGGTGGTGGTGCCGCCGGGCGCGCAGACGGGCCTCCTGCAGGTGACCACCGCGGGCGGCATCGCAGAGAGCCCCGGGCCGTTCCACCTCGAGGGCAACCCGACGCCGGTCCTCTCGTCGCTCTCGCCGTCGCAGCTCGCGGCCGGCTCGGCGCAGACGACCGTGCAGGCGACGGGCACCGGCTTCGTCCCCGACACGCGCTGCGCCGTCAACGGCATGATGGTGACGACGCGCGTCCTCTCGGGCACGTCGCTCGAGCTCGACGTCCCGCAGGCGCTCCTCGTCGCGCCGGGCACGCTGTCGGTGACCGCGACCAACCCCGTCCCGGGTGGTGGCACGTCGACGCCCGCGTCGATCACGGTCGTGCAGCCGAACCCGCGCCCGGTGCTCACGCGCCTCTCGCCCTCGTCGGTGATGGTCGGTAGCCCCGATCTCGCGCTGACGATCGACGGCAGCGGCTTCTCCGCCTCGTCGATGGTGCAGTTCGGCTCCGCCGCGCTGCCGGCGACGCTGCGCTCGAACACGCAGCTCCAGGTGACGGTGCCCGCGGCGCAGCTCGCGACGCAGGGCCCGAAGATGGTCACGGTGACGAACCCGATGCCGGGTGGCGGCGCGTCCAACGCGCTGACGTTCTCCGTCGGCCCGCCGCTGCCGGAGATCGTCTCGCTGTCGCCGGCCTCGGTGCCGGCCGGCTCGGCCCAGGTGGCGCTCACGGTGACGGGACGGAACTTCGCCCAGGGCGCGACGGTGCGCTTCGGCGGCGTGGACCTCGGCGGCACGTTCGTGTCGGCGACGCAGCTCCAGGCGACGATCCCCGCGACGTCGCTCCAGACCGTCGCGGTGCTCGACGTGGTCGTGCGCCAGCCGGGCGTCGGGGACTCCGCGCCCGCGCCCTTCACGATCGGCGAGCCCACGCCGGTGGTCGGCTCGCTGCAGCCGAGCCAGATCCAGGTCGAGAGCCCGGCCTTCACGCTCACGGTGCGCGGAGCCGGCTTCGTCGCCGCCGCCACCGTGCGCGCGGGCGCCACGGCGCTCCAGACGACCTTCGTCTCGGCCACCGAGCTGCAGGCCCAGGTCCCCGCGACGCTGGTCGCGACCGCCGGCACCCTGGACATCACCGTCGCGAACTCCGCGATGAACGTGTCCACGCCGGCGGTTCCGCTCCAGGTGATCCTGCCGACGCCGCTTATCTCCTCGCTCGCACCGAGCAGCACCGCGACGGGCAGCGGCACGCTGCAGCTCATCGTCAACGGCTCGGGCTTCCTCACCTCCTCGGTGGTGCGCTGGGCCGGGACGCCGCTCGCGACGGTGTTCGTCAACAGCACGCAGCTCGGCGCGACCGTGCCGGCGAGCCTCCTCGTCAACGCGGGCTTCTTCGACGTCACGGTGGCCAACGGCGCCTCCATCTCGGCCGCTTCGCCCTTCAACGTGCAGACGCCGTCGCCGGCGATCTCGAACCTCTCGCCGTCGCAGGTCACGGTCGGTGGCGGCACGTTCACGCTCACCGTCTCCGGAACAGGGTTCCTCCAGGGCACCTCGGTCGTCATCGTGGGCGGCACGAGCCTGCCGAGCACGTTCATCTCGGGCGGGCAGCTCTCGGTGAGCGTCCCCGCCAGCATGATCGCCACCGCCGGAACCCTGTCAGTCGTGGTGTCGAACGGCGGCCTCTCGTCGCCCGCGGCCTCGCTGACCGTGCAGAACCCGGCGCCTGTCGTCACCACGCTCGCGCCCGCCACGGCGAACGTCGGTGGCGCGGGCTTCAACCTCACCATCACCGGCTCGAGCTTCCTGGCCGGCGCGGTGGTCGATTTCGGCGCCACGACGGGCGTGACGCCGACGAGCCAGACCGCGACGCAGCTCGTCGTCCCGGTCACGACGGCGATGCTCGGCAACGTCGTCGGCCCGCTCACGGTCTCGGTGAGAAACCCCTCGCCCGCCGCGGGCTCGGGCAGCGCGAGCTTCACCGTCGCCGCCACCGCGCCGACGCTGACGTCGATCGCCCCGACGAGCGCCCCGGTGGGCGGCGCCGCGTTCACGCTGACGGCCAACGGCGGCCCGTTCCACACCACGAGCGCGGTCGTCTGGAACGGCACGCCGCTCGCCACGACCTTCGTCTCGCAGGCGCAGGTGACGGCGCAGGTCACCGCGGCGCAGCTCGCCACGGCGGGCAACGCCCCGGTGCTCGTGAGAAACGGCGCCGGGCTCGACTCGGCCGCGCAGACGTTCGCCGTCCAGAACCCGCAGGCGACGGTGACGGGCTTCGCGCCCGCGTCGTCGAACGTGGGCGCGGCGGCCTTCACGCTCTCGATCAACGGCACCGGCTTCGTCGCCGGAGCCGTGGTCGACTTCGGCGCCTCCACGGGCCTCGTGCCCACGACGGTCACCGCGACGCAGCTCCAGGTGCCGGTGACGACCGCGATGCTCGGGACCCTGCCCGGCAACGTGAGCGTGACCGTGCGCAACCCGGCCCCGAACGGCGGCAACGGCACGGGCTCGTTCCCGGTGAACCCGGGAACGCCGACCCTGACCTCGATCAGCCCGACCACGGCCGTCACCGGTGCGGCGGCGTTCACGCTGACCGCCAGCGGCACCCTCTTCTACAGCAGCTCGTCGATCGTCTTCGACGGCACCCCGCTCACCACCACCTTCGTCTCCGCGACGCAGCTCACCGCGTCCGTGCCGGCGGCGCAGGTCGCGACCGCCCGGAGCCTCGTCGTGAGCGTGTCGAACGGCGCGTTCGGCAGCTCGGGGACGCAGGCGTTCACCGTGCAGAACCCGCAGCCGGTCGTGTCCTCGCTCTCGCCCAGCTCGAACAACGTGGGCGCGCCCGACTTCACGCTCTCGATCAACGGCACCGGCTTCGTGGCCGGCGCGCTCGTGGACTTCGGCGCCGCGACCGGCCTCGTGCCCACCTCGATCACTGCCACGCAGCTCCAGGTCGCGATCACGACCGCGATGCTCGGCAACTCGACCGGACCGATCGCGATCACCATCCGCAACCCGGCGCCGAACGCGGGCAACGGCACGACCAGCTTCAACGTCACGGCCGGCGCGCCGGTCCTGACGTCGATCGCGCCGGCGAACGTCCTCGTCGGCGCGGGGGCCTTCACGCTGACCGCCAACGGCAGCGGCTACACGACGGGCTCTCAGATCGTGTGGGGAGGTACGCCGCTGACGACGACGTTCGTCACGCAGAACCAGCTCACCGCGGGCATCACCGCGGCGCAGGTCGCGGCTGCGGGCAACGTGACCGTCCTCGTCAGGAACGGCGCGGGCAACGACTCGGGCGGCCAGACGTTCGCGGTGCAGAACCCGCAGCCGACGATCGCCACGTACTCGCCCGCCTCGTCGAACGTGGGCGCGGCTGCCTTCTCGCTCACCATCAACGGTACGAACTTCGTCTCCGGCGTCGTGGTCGACTTCGGCGGCTCGACCGGCGTCGTGCCGACGACGCAGACGGCCACGCAGCTCGTCGTGCCCATCACGACCGCGATGCTCGGCGCGACGCCGTCCACGCTGACCGTGACGGTGCGCAACCCGGCGCCGAGCGCGGGCAACGCGACCGGCAGCTACACCGTCAACCCCGGGACGCCGACGCTCACGTCGATCGCTCCGGTGAGCGCGGCCGCCGGCGGCGGAGCGTTCACGCTCACCGCGAACGGCACGCGCTTCTACTCCGGCTCGAGCGTCGTCTTCGACGGCACGTCCTATGCGGCCACCGGGAACGACACGCAGATCACGGCCAGCATCCCGGCCGCGCAGCTCGCGACGGCGCGCACCGTGAACGTCACCGTGTCGAACGGTGCCTTCGGCAGCTCCGGCGCGCGGACCTTCGACGTGCAGAACCCGGCCACCACCGTGACCGCGCTGACCCCGTCCTCGGCGAGCGTGGGCGCGAGCAACTTCACGATCACGGTCGACGGCACCGGCTTCGTGAGCGGCGCGGTGGTCGACCTCGGCAGCACGGCCCTCGCGACGACCTTCGTGAGCTCCACGCGGCTGACGGCGACCGTCACCACGGCCGCCATCGGCGTCGTGCCGGGCACCCCGAACATCACGGTGCGGAACCCCGCGCCCAGCGCGGGCAACGGCACGCGCGCCTTCACCGTGAACCCGGGCACGCCGATCTTGACGAGCATCTCGCCCAACCACATCGGCGTGAACAGCGGCGCCACCACGATCACCCTGACCGGCTCGCGGTTCTATTCGGGCACGCAGGTGTCCTTCGGCGCCTTCGGCATCACGCCCACGGTCACGAACGACACGACGATGACGGCCGTCGTCCCGGCCGCGCAGCTCACGACGGCGCGTAACGTCAGCGTCACGGTCAACAACCAGACGTGGGGCACCTCGGGCGCGCAGACCTTCGCGGTCGAGAACCCCGCGCCGACGATCACGTCGCTCAGCCCGGCCTCGAGCTCGATCGTCACGCAGGGCTTCACGCTGACGATCAACGGCACGTTCGTGAACCCCGCCACGGTCACCTTCGGCGGGCAGGCGATGACGATCAGCTCGCAGAGCCCGACGCAGATCGTGGCCAGCGTCGACCCGGCGATGGTGCCCGACACCGGCGCGATCGTGGTCGTCACGGTCACGAACCCCGCGCCGGCAGCGGGCGCCGGCAGCTCCAGCTTCACCTGGTACAACGCGGTGCCGATCATCACGTCGCTGTCGCCGAGCCGGCTCGCTGCGGCGGCGGGCGGCGATGTGACGGTGACGCTCGATGGCTCCTACTTCACCCGGAACAGCACCGTGACGGTGGACGGAACCACCAACCTCGCGACGACGTTCGTCAACGCCACCCAGCTCACCGCGCTCCTGCCGCGCTCGGCGCGCATCTCGATGCAGCAGCTCACGGTGACGAACCCGCAGGTCTCGGGCCTCGGCGGCGGCACGAGCGGTCCGGCCTACTTCGCGTGGACCGGCTGGGACAATCGCACGCAGACGGCAGGCGGCCGGGTCCCCCCCGCGCTCGTCGCGCCGGTGGTGGTCAACGCCTTCGGCTACGTCAACGTCCTGTTCGGCTACATCACCAACTCGCCGGCGCTCACGCTGAGCGAGACCATGTACCGGTACAACATCGCCACCGCGACGTGGGACAACCCGATCACGCTGGCGGGCTATGGCCGCTGGAAGTCGGGCTACGCCTTCGACGAGGCCAACCAGCGCATCGTCGTCTTCGGCGGCGAGACCAACGTCGGCGGGACCTCGACGGCGACCGATCAGCTCCTCATGATCGACAGCGCCGGCAACGTCACCGTGAGCACGGGCAACGGCCCGGCCGCCGTGTCCGAGCCCGCGTTCGCCTACGACGCGGCTCGCAAGCGCTCCATGTACGTCACGGGGGGCGCCTCGACGTGGTTCTGGAACGGCGTCCGCTGGTCGGGCGCGTACACGCCGTACTCGCCCAGCAACACGGGCATGCGCCTGACCTGCGACAGCAACGCCGCGGACTGCACGGCGTTCGGCGGCAGCAACGGCAGTACCTTCGTCGGAACGTCCTACATCTACAGCAACGCGGGCGCTTCGTTCGACTGGCAGGCGGCGACGCTGACCCCGACGCCCACGGGACGGCAGCTCGGCGCGTACCTCACCGATCCGGGCCCGGGCACGCAGCTCTATCACGGCGGCTACACCACCACGACCACGGTCGTGGGCGAGCTCTGGGACCGGCTGTCCGGTGGCTGGCAGCAGGAGACGACGCTCACCGGCGGTCCCGCCGTGCGCGCCTGGCACGGCGGCACGTTCGCGAGCGGCGACTACGGCGGCGTGTTCGCCATCTTCGGCGGCATCAACCTCGGCGGCCGCACGCCCACGTGGACCAATGAGCTGTGGCTGCTCGAGCCCGACGCCGATTGGCGCTGCCCGGTGCTGAGGACCTCGGGGCAGTCGCAGCGCATCACGCTGAACTTCTCGGCGGTGGACCTCTTCAACCCGCAGACCGGCATGGTCCAGTGGGTGAACTCCGGGGTGACGCTGAGCGCGTGTCACCGCTACACCATCCGCGTGCTGAACCCGACGCAGACGTTCGCGACCTGCGAGCGGGGAAGCACGCTGGCGGGCGCCGACGGCATCCCGACCAACGAGCCGGACTGTCCGGTCTCGATGTCGAGGAACGGCGCGCTCGTCGGCATGGTCTTCAACGGAACGCCGACGGGGACCGGGTCGAACCAGTTCGAGCCGGGCGTCGGACCGACGACGCGCATCAACCGGAACTTCGGCACCCTGTACCTCAGCATCGACTGGAATGCCGGGGGCGGGACGATCCCCACGGGCGGCTACAACGTGCAGATCGATTACTGAGCCCCGCGCTCGGTGATCACGGCCGTCGGGGGACGGTCGAAACGGCAGGGCCGGGCGGAAGCCCGGTGGAGGGAACATGAAGTCGCAGCGCAGCATCTGGGTCGCGGTCCTCGCGGCGGTGGTCGCCGTATCGGCGTGCAGTGACGACGCGCAGCCTCCCGGTGGAGACGCCGGTCGCGGCGGCGGCGCCGGCCGTGGCGGCACGGGCGGTCGAGGGGGCATGGGCGGCATGGGCGGCTCCGCGCGGGACGGAGGGCCCGACGCGGCGCCGGCCTCGCTCACGGGCACCGTCCAGGACCTCGACGGCGACCCATTGCCGAACGTGACGGTCTCGATCGGCGGCGCGATGGCCGGCTCCATCGCGCCCGCCGGCGACTTCGGCGTGGCCGATGCGCGCGCGGGCAGCGACGAGCTGACGATCGACGGGCGCATGGCGAACCTGCGCGGCAGGACCTTCCCGCGCATCGTCGAGCGCCTGCGGCCGCCGCTCGATCCCACGGAGCGGCGCACGCTGGTGCGGCCCATCTTCTTGACGCCCCTGTCGCCGCCGATCGATCTGTCCGGCCAGGTGAGCCCGATGGGCCCCGAGGCGACGATCGAGAGCCCCGCGGGCCCCGGCCTCACGGTCGAGTTCCCGGCGGGCGCCACCGTGTCCTTCCCGCAGGGCGCCGACCCGACGATCTCCGTCACCGGCATCCCGTTCGATCGCACGCCGATGCCGCTCGACGGCTACGGCGCGCCCATCGTCGTGGTGCTCGAGCCGAGCGGCCTCACCGCCTCGCTGCCGCTGCCGGTCCACTTCCCGAACCCGAGCCGCATCCCGATCGGGACACGCCTCGAGGTGTGGTCGCTCGATCACACGAGCGGCATGCTCGGCCGAATCGGCGCGGGCGATCGCGGCGACGCCGAGGTCGTGCCGCTCCACGGACGCACCGGCAAGTCGGCGCTCGGCGGGGCGCAGCTCCCCGGCGACACGGAGATCAAGACCGACGACGGCGCCGGCATCCGCGGCTTCTCGCTCAAGATCCCGGTCTGCCGCCCGACGGTCGTGCGCGGCCGCGCGGTCGACCCCGCCGGCATGCCGCTCCCCGGCGTCGAGGTGCGCGTCAAGTCGCCGTCGGTGGCGGACCCCACCACGGACTCGCGCGCCGAGGGCGAGGTCCCCGGCGCGATCGCGACGAGCGGCGCCGACGGCACGTTCGCCATCACGGGCGTGCGCTCGTGCCAGCTCCGCGTCGAGGCCTTGCTCATGCGCACGGGCGACGTGTTCGGCGGCCGCACCGACGAGATCGGCACGCAGGGGCCGGCCGACACCGACGTCGGCGACGTCGTGGTCGACACGGCGACGCCCCTCGTCAGGACCGACGTGGCCGTCTCGGCCCAGAGCGCGGTGGGGACGCCGCTCCACGGCGTACCGGTGCAGCTCGCGCCGTGCTTCGGCGCGTGCTCCTCGCGCACGAACGGCGGCGGCGAGGCCGCGCTCCCCGGGGTCTACCTGCCGCAGGGCGGCCAGGTGACAGCGGAGGCCATCGGGGCCTGCCTCGATCCCGCGCGCGGGATGGCCCCGCGCCAGACGGGCGGCATGCTCGCCCTCGCGTTCTCGGACCTGCGCCAGGCGACGCCGTCGATCGGCGCGCTCAAGCCGTTTTCGGCGCTGGTCGGCGGCGGCGCGCAGCCGATCGCGGTCGTCGGCGACGGCCTCTTCCCGAGCTCGAAGATCCGGTTCGGCCAGGCCACGCTCGACGCCACGCTAGTCACGTGCAACACGCTCGTCGCGACGGTGCCCGCGAGCGCCCTCGCGGCGGCCGGAAACGTCGAGGTGCGCGTCGAGAACGCCACGGGAATGGTCAGCGCGCCCGCGACCTTCGAGGTCGTCGCCGTGCAGTCGCAGGTCGCCGTGATCAACCAGGTCATGCCCGACCACGGCCCTCCCGGCACGCTCATCACGATCACCGGCAGCGCGTTCGGCGCGAGCCAGGGCCACGGCAGCATCACGTTCGCGGGCGCGCTCGCCCCGCGCGTGATGGCCTGGACGCCGACGTCGATCCAGGTCGAGGTGCCGGCCGCGGCGCAGACCGGCCTCGTGCAGCTCGCGAGCCCCGGGGGCCTGGCCGAGAGCCCGAACGTGTTCCGCGTCGAGGCGAACCCGCGGCCGATCATCACCTCGGTCGAGCCCTCCGAGGTCGCCGCCGGCTCGCCGGACCTGGCCGTGCGCCTGCGCGGCTCGAGCTTCCTGCCCGCCACGACCGTCGCCGTCTCGGGAACGCCCGTGCCGGTGCGCATGGCCACGGCGCAGATCCTCGACATCACCGTCCCCGCGACGCTCCTCGGCTCCGCGGGGCCGCTCGCGATCGTGGCGACGAACCCGGCGCCTGGTGGCGGCGCGTCGGCCCCGGCGAACCTCATCGTGGTGACGCCGCACCCGCGGCCGGTCCTCACGTCGCTCTCGCCGACGTCGATCCCCGCGGGCGCCACGTCGCTCGCGCTGAGCGTCACGGGCTCCGGCTTCGTCGACGGCGTGTCGCTGCGCTTCGGCTCGACCACCGTCTTCACGGTGCTGACCGACCCGAGCCACCTCGTCGCGGACGTGCCGGGCGCGCTCCTCGCCACGCCCGGCGCCGTGCAGGTGACGGTCGAGAACCCGGCCCCCGGCGGCGGCGCGTCGAACGCG
>CAZKTS010000046.1:0-10615 GCA_964555735.1 uncultured Bifidobacteriaceae bacterium | reverse complement strand
ACGGCGCCGACCGCGAGGACGATCACCACAAGGAGGCGACGGAGGCTCATGCCGGCCTCAGCGGGAGCACGCCCGGTCGCTCGGCGCGCGCGAGCAGCCAGAGTGCGGCGAGCCCCACGAGCTCCGGCGCGTGGGCCACCTCGCTCGCGGCGGTCGCGCTGCCCGACACGACATCGAGCGCCGAGCTCACGAGCAGACAGACCACCACCGCGGCTGCGACCGCGAAGAGCCCGGGGACCCGCGACGGCCGCCACGCGGCGACGAGGTAGCCGATCCCCAGCGCCACCGCGAACGAGCCGAGGTGTCGGGCGGTGTGCGCCGGGAGCCCGGCGTCCTCGCCGAGCACCAACGCGGGCAGGGCGACCCCGATCTGCACCAGCGCGATCAGCGCGAGCGCGAGGCGCAGCCCACGGTCGGCGGGCGTGAACGGGGTGGGCGCGAGTCGTGCCCGTGGGCGTCGACCGCCGACCGCCGCCAGCACCGCGTCCGACACGTCGGGGACGACCGGCGCGGGCGCGAGGCGGACCCGGCCGTGGAGCTCGCCCGCCGACTCGATCCACGCGCGGCAGTCGGCACACGCGGCGAGGTGGAGGTCGACGGCGGCTGCCGCGATCGGCGACTCCTCACCGTCGAGGTGCGCCGAGCAGGCGGCGCGCACGTCGGCGCAACCGGCGGGCGTGAGAGCGGAGGTGTCGTCCATGAGGAGATAGTCGATGGTCGAAGGCGAATGGTTCCCCAGTATCGTCGCTCGCCGTGGACGACCTCACGCGAGTCCTCGTCGCAGCACGGGATGGCGACGCCGAGGCCTTTCGCCGCTTCGTCCGAGCGAGCCAGGCCGACGTCTGGCGCCTCGTGGCCGCCCTCGTGAGCCGCGACGAGGCCGACGACATCGCCCAGGACACCTACGTACGAGCCTGGCGCGCGCTCCCCGCGTACCGGGCCGACGCCAGTGCGCGCACCTGGCTCCTCGCGATCGCGCGCCGCGCCGCGGCCGACGCGCTTCGCCGTCGGGTGCGGCACCGGCGGCTGCTCGGCCGCCTGGGGACCCACGCCGAGGTCGGGTCGGTCGCCGACGGCGAGGGCGCCGACGCCATCACTCGGCTGGTGGCCGACCTGGAGCCCGACCGGCGCGCCGCGTTCGTGCTCACGCAGGTGGTCGGGTGCTCCTACGCGGAGACCGCGGCCGTCCTGGGCGTCCCGGTCGGCACGGTGCGCTCGCGGGTCGCGCGCGCACGAGACGACCTCGTTCGGGTGGTCCGCGCGGCCGAGACCGCGTAGTCACGATGCACGCGCGCCGACTCGTCCCGCGCGCGCTGTTGGTCGTCACCGTCGCCGTGGGCGGCGTCGCCGTGAGCGCGGCGCCGGCAGCCGCGCACGGCGTCGGCGGGCTCGAGCCCACGAACTACGAGACGCGTGTCGTACGCATGGTCCCCGCGGTCCCGGGCGTGACCGTGACGTCGGTCGATCTGGGCCAGAAGCTCGAGCTCACCAACGAGTCCGACCGGGACGTCGTCGTGCTGGGCTACGAGCAGGAGCCCTACCTGCGCGTCGGCCCGCGAGGCGTGTTCGTGAACGCACGGTCCCCCGCTCGGTACATCAACCGCACCCTGCGCGGCACGACCCGCGTCCCGAAGTCCGCCGACGCCGACGCGCCGCCCCGGTGGATCCGCACCGGCGACGGCCCGACCGTCCGCTGGCACGACCACCGCGCCCACTGGATGGGCAACGACGACCCGCCCGCGGTCCAGGACGATCCCGACCGGCCGCACCTGGTGCAGCCGTTCCGGGTGAAGCTGCGGACCGGCGGCGAGGACGTCACCGTGTTCGGGGACGTCCGCTGGGTACCGCCACCATCGCCGTGGCCCTGGCTCGCGGGCGCCGCGGCGCTGGCCGGCGCGCTCGTGGTCCTCGCGGTGCGGCAGCGCGTCGCACTCGCGTACGCGATCGGCCTCGGCGTGCTCATCGGCGCCGAGGTGGTGCACGTGGTCGGGCTGTGGGGCGCCTCGACCGCATCCGCCGGCTCGCGCCTCGGGGCGAGCGCGTACTCGCTGGCCGGCATCGCCCTCGCCACCGTCGCACTCGTACTCCTCGCGCGTCGAGGTTCACGAGCCGCCACGCCCGTGGTGCTCCTGGCCGGCCTGTTCCTCGCGCTCGCCGGCGGGCTCGCCGACATCACGACGCTGTCGCGCTCGCAGGTGCCGAGCACCATCCCGGCCTGGATCGACCGCGCCGCGGTCGCCGCAACGCTCGGGGCCGGCGTCGGCGTGGCGATCGCCGCCGGGCTCCAGCTGCGACGGGAGCGACGCGAGGGCATGGTGCCGGTCGCGCCGCCGAGCTCGTCAGTGACTCCCGTGCCCTGAGCTCGCGACCTCGACGGCGGGGAGACCCAGCGCGACCCTCCGGAGGTTCATCTCGTGGATCTCGAAGCGCTGGGCCTTCGCCATCGCGCGCGCCAGCCGGCGCACCTTCTCGTTCTCGCCGTGCTCGGCCGCGTAGTCGGCCATCTCGATGCCGGCCGCGTGGTGCTCGATCATCAAGCGCGAGAAGTCGTCGTCGGCGGTGATCCCCGTCTCGGCGCCGAGGCGAGCGAAGTCGGCCTTCGTCGCGAGCCCCGGCATCTCGCTCGACGGGACGGTCTCGCCCATCCAGTCCATGGACACGCCGTCGCCCACGGTGCTCGTGTCGTCGACCCCCGCCAGCAGGGTGTTCATGAAGCCCACCTCCTGGCTCTGGTCGACGATGATCTCGCGCGCCATGCTCTCGATCGTCGGGTCGCTCGCGTTCGGCAGGTACGTGAACCCCAGGTTGATGGCGCCCGAGTGGTGCTCGATCATGTCGGCGAGGAAGCCGACGTCGACGTCGTTGGAGCTCTCGTCGGTCGGCTGTCCGATGATCCAACCCACGACGCCCGCGCCGAAGCACAGCACGACGATCAGGACGATCGTGCGGACCCACGGCAGCCGCCACCGCACCGGCTCGGGCGCGGTGTCGTCGGCGTCGTCCGCCTCAGGCGGGGTGGTCGTGGTGGTCATGTCCGGCTCCCGATCCCCCAACCTTGGTACGCATGCCCAGGCCTTCGATCGCGGCTTCGCAGTCGTGGCACTCGAGCTCGAGCGTCGCGTGCTCGATCCCGAAGCGCTCGGCCAGCATCGCCTTGAGCCCCTCGCCCTGGGCCTGGGCCTCGTGGAGGCTCGGCTCGCCGTCGAGCACCACGTGCACCGAGAGCGCGGGCAGGTCCGAGCCCAGCTCCCAGAGGTGCAGGTGGTGCGTCGCGCTCACGCCGGGCTGCTGCCCCAGGGCGGCTTCGACCTCGGCGGGATCGAGCCCGCGGGGCGCGCCCTCGAGCAGCACGTTCGTGGTGTCGCGGATGAGACCCCAGGACGCGAGCACGACGAGGACGCCGATGAGGATCGACGCCGCCGGGTCGACCCACGTGGCGTCGAAGGCGACCACGGCGACGCCGGCCGCGATCGCACCGAGCGAGCCGGCGGCGTCGGCGGTCATGTGCAGGAACGCACCGCGGAGGTTCAGGTCGTTGCCGCGGACCCGGACGAGGAGCACCGCGCTCAGCGCGTTGATCGCGAGTGCGATCGTCCCGACCACGATGACGCCCGCGCCTTCGACGGGCTCGGGCTGATCGAAGCGCTGCACGGCCTCGACGAAGATCCAGACGGCCGCCGCGAGGAGGAGGACCGCGTTGGCCTGCGCCCCGAGCGCCTCGGCTCGCCGCAGGCCGTAGGTGTGCCGGGCCGAGCCGGGTCGACGCACGAGCGCCTGGGCGACGAGGGCGATCCCGAGCGCGGCGACGTCCGAGCCCTGGTGCGCGGCGTCGGCCAGCAGCGCGAGCGAGTCGAAGGCGACGCCGGCGATGACCTCGCCGACCAGGAGCGCCGCGTTGAGCGCGAGGGTGATCCAGAGGATGCGCCGGGCGCGCGGTGCGGTGGCCGACGGGGCGTGCGAGTGGTCGTGGGCCACGGAGCGACGGTACCGGGTGGGAACCAAACTCGGGTCGGGAACGACTATCACCCGAGCGAGCGACGACCGACCGTCGCCCGACCGGAGCAGGGAGTCGACGGAACGCATGAGCAGACGATCGAAGGGCGGACGGGCCGTGGCGGTGGCGGTGCTGACGGCCGGCGCGCTGGCCGTGGCCGCGGCGCCCGCCTTCGCGCACGTGGAGCCGGAGCCGAACCGGGTGAAGCCCGGCAAGCAGGTGACGGTCGAGTTCACCCCCGAGCACGGGTGCGGCGAGGACTCGCCCACGACGAAGATGACGTTCCAGGTGCCCAAGGGCGTGACCGACGCGGAGGGCGTGGCCCCCGAGGGCTGGGAAGCCTCCACGAGTGGTCGCAAGATCGTGTTCGAGGGCGGCACGCTCCCGTACCACGACGAAGCCAGCTTCGGGATCACCTTCACCGCGCCGAGCAAGAAGACCGTGCTCGCGTGGAAGGTCGTCCAGGGCTGCGAGGAGGGTTCGGTGCGCTGGATCGAGACCGGCCACGACGCCGAGAACCCTGCGCCGCTCGTGGGCGTCGGCAAGCAGCCGCCGAGCGAGGACGACGATCACTAGCCGCCCCTCAGCAGACCGCCCGGACCGAGGGGTAGGGGTTCACCGCCGCGCCGCCACCCGGGTGGATCTCGAAGTGGGTGTGCGTCGCGGTGTAGCGCGCGTCACCGGTGTTGCCCACATAGCCGATCACCTCGCCCTGGGAGACGTGGCGCGGGCCGCCCTCCCAGGCGTCGAGGTGGAAGTAGTAGTAGAGGTTGCCGTCGTCGCCGCGCAGGTAGGCGCCGTTGCCCGACGTCCCCCCGGTCTTGAAGGTCACGTTCCCCGACACGACCGCGACGTTGGGGGTGCCGCGCGGTGACATGAGGTCGACGCCCTGGTGCGCGCCCTGGTGGCGCGCGAAGCCCCAGGAGTCGATGAACGACACCGCGCCGCGGATCGGGCACACGAGCCCGGTGGCGACGTACGTGCCGGAGTAGTCACGACCGTTGTCGTTGGCCGCGGACCGCGCGACCTCGGCCGCGAGCTGCCGGGCCTTCTCGGCTTCCTGCTCCTTGCGCAGCTGCTCCTCGAGCGCGTCCAGCGCGGCCTGCGCCGCGGTGAGCTGTGCGTTCACCGCGACCTGCTCCTGCTCCACCTGCGCGAGCACCGTCTCCTGCTTGACCTTCGCCGCCTCGAGGTCTCGGCGCTGGCGGGCGAGCTCCTCGGTGAGCACGACGAGCCGGTCGGCGTCGGCGTCCTCCTTCGCCTTGGTCCGCTCGAGGAACTTGTCGCGCCGCACGCTCTCGAGGGGGTCGGATCCTTCGAGGAACGGCTCGGCGTCGATGACGTCGCGCTTCACGTACGCCTCTACGGCGCGGTCGCGGGCGAGGGCGCGCAGGCGCGCCACCTCCACCTTGGTGGCGTCGATCTGCTGGCGAAGTGCGTCGACCCGTGCGCTCAGCTCCTCGAGGCGCCCGACCGCCTCCTCGTACTTCGCGGCGGCGGCGTCGGCGGCTCGCTGGGCCTCCTGGACCGCCGTCGTCGCGTCGTCGATCGGGGCCGCGACCGCGCCGGTCGAGGTGGCGCCGAGCATCCCGGCGGCGAGCGCGCCGACCACCAGGAGCGACACCACACGGGCCACACGGCGACGGTTGGACAACACGAGCAACATCAGCAGGGTGCGCCGAACCGACGACCGGGGGGATCCGGCGGGAGGGCGGTGCGCCCAGGCTATTCGGCCCACCCGCACCCCACAACGGCGGCGGCGCACGCCCTCGGCCCCCCGGGCGCCGGCACTACTGTGCCGGGCCCATGGGGACCGCCGGAACGTGAGGCTGGCCGGCGAGCGGGCGCTCGTCACCGGCTCGACGTCGGGCATCGGCGCGGCGATCGCGGTCGAGCTCGGCGCCGAGGGCGCCGGCGTGGTGGTCCACGGCCGGGACCAGACCCGCGGGCAGGCCGTCGTCGACCGCATCACGGCCGCGGGCGGCACGGCCACGTTCCTCGCCGCCGACCTCGGCACCGAGGCGGCGTGCGACGACCTCGTCGCGCGAAGCGTCGAGGCGCTCGGCGGCCTCACCGTGCTCGTGAACAATGCGGTCGCGAGTCCGGACGGCCACGACTCGTCCGTCGCCGAGATGGACACCGCCTATTGGGAGCAGGCGCTCCGCGTGAACCTGACCGCGCCCATGTGGTTGTGTCGCGCCGCGCTGCCGCACCTCCGCGCCGCGGGCCACGGCTCGATCATCAACATCTCGTCGCGTCAGGGCGAGAAGCCCAGTGCCGGGCTCGCGGCCTATGCGGCGAGCAAGGGCGGCCTCAACGCGCTGACCCGCGCGATCGCGGTCGAGGGCGCACCCGATGCGATCCGGTGCAACACGATCAGCCCCGGCTATGTGTTCAACGAACGACGCGACGCGGACATGACCGCCGAGCGACGCGAGCGACTCGAGCGGATGCACCTCACGCGCCTCGGTGAAGCGCGTGACATCGCCTACGCCGCGGTGTACCTCGCGGGCAAGGAGTCGGAGTTCCTCACCGGCATCAACCTCCAGCTCGACGGCGGCGGATCGAACGCCCGGGCCGCGTCGCTCGGCTAGGCCTGCAGGAGGAGCAGTGGCCCGCAGGGCGGCGCCGGGTATCCCGGCGCCGAACGAATCCGACCCGAAGAGGTGATCACCGTGCACCCGAGGATCTCGCTCTCCGCGATCTCCACCTTCTCGTGGTCGCTCGACGAGGACCTCGCGTTCTACGACCGGGCGGGGATCACCGCGATCGGCGCGTCGCTCGCGAAGCTCGAGGCCGCCGGCGTCGAGGCCGGCGCCCGGCGTCTGCAGGACGCGGGGGTGCGCGTCACCAACCTCATCGGCATCGGGCCGTTCCGCCTCGACGACTCCACGCAGTGGCCCGCGCAGCAGGACCGCGTTCGCCGGGCGCTCGACGCGGCCGAGGCGGTCGACGCCGAGTGCCTGATCCTCACCACCGGGCCCGCGGGTCAGCTGACGTGGGAGGACGCGGCCGACGCGCTCGCCGACGCCCTGGCCCCCGTGATCACCGACGCACGGACGCGTGGCCTCCCGTTCGGGCTCGAGCACACCAACTCGCTGCGCGTCGACGTCGGCTTCGTCCACACCCTCCGCGACGTGATCGACCTCGCACGACGCCTCGACATCGGCGTGTGCATGGAGGTCAACGCCTGCTGGGCCGAGCGGGGCCTCGCGACGACGATCCGCGACGGGGTCGACGTCCTGCGCATCGTCCAGATCAGCGACTTCGCCATCGGCACGCTGTCCACGCCCAACCGGCTCGTACCCGGTGATGGCGACATCCCGCTCGCTCGGATCATCGGCCACCTCGTCGACGCGGGCTACGAGGGCTGCTTCGACCTCGAGCTCATCGGCCCCCGTATCGACGACGAGGGCTACGAAGCCGCGAGCACGCGGTCGATCGCCAACCTCGGCGCGCTGCTCGACGACGTCGGCGCGGTCTGAGGCCGCCCTCGCCCGACCGTCACCCCGACCAGGTGATCGGGCCGAGGTGGAACGAGCACTCGGCGAGATCGCGCTCCGCGCCACCAGGCCAGGTGGTGAGCCGCAACGGCCCGCGGCCGGAGAGGTTGCCACCGGTCGGCTCGAGCCGCAGCCACGCGAGGGGCGCCTCCTCGGTGGCGAGCGCACCCGCGCGCTCGAGCCGTTCCACCATCCCGGCCTGCGTCGCTTCCGGGAAGTACCACCACACCAGTGAGTGGAACACCACCGTCGCGACGCCGGGCGTCGGGGTCGCGAGCCGCGCGTCGAGCCAGTCGTTCACGTCCCGCTGCTCGATCGGCACGGGGAGCGTCGGCGCGAGGTCGAGCGCGGCACGCAGTCGCGTGAACCGCTCGAGCTGGTCGGGCCAGACGTAGCAGAGGAGCGTGAGTCGACCGTCCTCGCTGGCGGGGTCGATCGGCGAGAGGTCACATCCCGCACGGTCGACGACGTCGAGCGGCGCGTCGAACGGCGGTGTCCCGCCCTGCCACAGGTCGGCAAAGACGACCGGCGAGTCGGGCGGACCCCATCCCGATCCGCCCTGCTCGTAGCGGTAGCGGTCGAAGCGCAGGTTCAGCCCCGCGCTCGAGCCGACCTCGAGGAGCCGAACCTTCGGCAGGAGCTCGCGCGCAACGGTGAGGAAGCCACCCACCAGGGCCGACGACCGGCCAACCTCGTTGGTCTGCGGGGTGGTGAGCGGCGCGGCCCGCATCTCGTCGGTCGGCGCTGCGAACAACGGCCGGATCGCGGCCCACGCGGCGTCCGGGTCGCCGTCACCGCCGGTCGACGGGAAGTGTGCGGCAACCTCGGGCGCACGCCCGGTGAGCGCGAGGCGGTGCACCCAGCCGAACAGGCCGAGCAGCGGCACCGCGTGGTCGCGCGCCGGGTCGAGCAGCGCGTACGTGGGGCCGTCCGCCTCCAGATCGTCGCCGACGCGGTCCGCCAGCGCGCCGAGCAGCTCCGAGCCCAGTGCTCGGCAGGCGTCGGCCTGCGCGCGCGCGTGCTGGACGAGGTCAGGGATCATGCGGGTGGTCCCCAGGGTGCGCGGCTGACGGGAGTGGTGACCGGCACGGGTGCACCCTCGACGTCGGCCACGAGGTCCCAGAACCAGTCGGGGAACTCCTCGACGCCGTCGGGCCCCACGATCAGCTGGACGACCCACGCCCGGGCGAGCGGTCGTGCGGTCGTGGCTTCGACGAGCCGCTGCTCCACCAGACCCGCCTTGCCGCGGTGCTCGGCCCAGCGCACCGCGCCGACGTAGCGCTCGTGCATCCAGCCCTCGGTCTCGTACAACGCGTGCATCTCCCGGACCACGACCGTGCGGCCGCGTCGGATGTAGCGGATCCAGTCCTTGGTGAGGTACGCGGCGACGTACGCGACCCGCAGCTCGTTGAACATGCGCACCGCGGCCGTGTTGTTGAGGTGGTCCTGATGCTGGTCGCGGTCGGCCTCGACGGGGTCGACGTCGAACACCGCGCGGAAGCCGTCGGCGCGCAGCGTGTCGACGCCCGCCGACGGGGCCGGCTCGCCCTGACGCACGCCGACGACCGGCCACGGGTCGCGCCAGTCGGCCCCTTCGCCGCGCCGCGCCGTCTCACCGCCGGTCACCGCTAGGACCACATGAAGTTGCCGCCGTCGACCATGAACGTGTGCCCGGTGACGAACCGACAGCCGTCGCTGCAGAGGTAGTGCGCGACGGGCCCGATGTCGGTCTCCGGGTCGCCGTTGCGACCGGTGGGGCACGTCCGCATGAACTCCTCGTAGTGCTCGCTGCCGACGGCGCGTGGCGGAGCCGCCGCCGGTGCGATCACGTTCACGACGATCCCGTCGGCCGCCCACTCGCGCGCGGCGGTCCGCGAGAGTCCTCGGATCGCCTCCTTGGACGCGTTGTACGCGCCGAAGCCTGCGCCGCCCACGCGACCCATCGACGAGCCGAAGTTCACGATCCGGCCCCATCCTGCGGCCTTCATGTGCGGGTACACCGCTTGCATGGCCCAGAGCGTCCCGACGACTCCCGAGCGGTAGAAGACGTCGACGTCGTCGGCGTCCACCTCGGCGACGGGCACGTTGGCCCGGAAGGTCTGGGCGTTGTTGATGATCGCGTCGACCTTCCCGAAGCGGTCGATGGTCGCCGCGACCATCGCCTCGATGCGGTCCCGGTCTCGGATGTCGACCTCGACACCGAGGGTCTCGACCCCGATGCCCGAGAGCTCGTCGCAGGTCCGCTGCATCTTCTCCGGCTGGTAGTCGGCCACGACGATCTGCGCGCCCGCCTTGCCGAGGTGGTTCGCCATCCCGCGTCCGACGCCCTGCCCCGAACCGGTGACGATGATCGTCCGGCCCTCCACGGAGTGCATGGCGCGCGTCGACGCCGCGTCGATCTCGGGATGCAGCACGATCGTTCTCCTTCGCTCGGTCCGGCGCGGGTGCCGGCCGAGGGGCGACGCTACCCTCCCGCCGTGCCTGACGACCCGGACGCCACCGTCGTGACCTCCGCCGCACCGCCACCGGCCCGACCGCCCGGTGCGTGGTTCGGCGTGATGCTCCCGCAGCTGCGCATGAGCTATCCCACGATCCTCGAGCGGACGCTCGCCGCCGAGGCCGCGGGCATGGACTCGGTGTGGCTCATCGACCACATGGCCGCGCCCGCTGCGCCCGAGGTCGACTACCTCGAGGGCTGGACGGTCGCCACGGCGCTGGCCGCGCACACCACGACGATCCGCATCGGCCACCTCGTGCTCTGCGACACCTTCCGGCATCCGGCGTTGCTGGCCAAGATGGCCGCCACCCTCGACGTCGTGAGTGGGGGCCGACTCGACCTGGGCATCGGCTGGGGCTCCGTGCCCGAGGAGATGCGTGCGTACGGGTTCGGCGATCGCCCCGCGGCCGAACGCTCGGCGCGGCTGCGCGAGACGCTCGAGATCCTCCAGCTGATGTTCGCGGGCGAGCCGTTCGACCACCACGGCGCGCACTACGACCTCGACGGTGCACTCGGTCGTCCGACGCCTGTGCAGGACCCCATCCCGGTCCACATCGGCGGCGGCGGACCGAAGCTGACGATGCCTCTCGTGCGCGACTTCGCGCAGTGGTGGAACTGCAC
>CAZKTS010000045.1:0-7586 GCA_964555735.1 uncultured Bifidobacteriaceae bacterium | reverse complement strand
GACGCGGCGATGGTGCCGAGCCCGTCGTACCCGATCCACATCTGGGGCCCGCTGTTCGCCGGTGCCGAGGTACGCCACGTGCGCCTCGGTCCGGAGCAGGACTTCTTCGAGAACCTGCTCGAGTCCTGGGAGGACTCGTGGCCGCACCCGAAGGTCATCGTCCTCTCGTTTCCGCACAACCCCACGACCACCTGCGTCGACCTCGCGTTCATGCAGCGCATCGTCGACTTCGCCCGGGAGCACGACGTGCTCCTCGTCCACGACTTCGCGTACGCCGACCTCGGGTTCGACGGGTACGACCCGCCGTCGATCCTGCAGGTGCCGGGCGCCGACGACGTGGCGGTCGAGCTCTACACCATGACCAAGTCGTTCTCGATGGCCGGGTGGCGCATGGGCTTCCTCGTCGGGAACGCCGAGGTCGTCGCTGCGCTCGCCAAGCTCAAGAGCTACCTCGACTACGGCACGTTCCAGCCGATCCAGATCGCGGCAACGGTCGCGCTGAACGAGCTGCCCGACTACCCGGCCGAAGCGAACGCGGTCTACCGCTCGCGCCGCGACACGCTGATCGACGGCCTCGCCCGCATCGGGTGGGAGATCGAGAAGCCCAAGGGCACGATGTTCGTGTGGTCGCCGATCCCCGAGGCGTACCAGGAGCTCGGCAGCCTCGAGTTCGCGCAACTGCTCGTGCGCGACGCGAAGGTGGCCACGTCGCCCGGCGTCGGGTTCGGTCCCGGCGGCGAAGGCTTCGTGCGCTTCGCCCTCGTGGAGAACGAGCAGCGCATCAACCAGGCCATCCGCGGGATCCGCAAGGGCCTCCCGAAGCTGGGCTGAGCGCAGGTACCCTTCCTCGCAGCGGGGAGCAGGAGAGGGGGGACCATGCTCTACTGGACGTTGAAGGCGCTGCTCACGCCCGTCCTGCGCGTCTCGTACCGGATCCGCATCGAGGGCCGCCAGCACCTGCCCAAGCGGGGCCCGGTGATCGTCGCCGCCAACCACCGCTCGTTCCTCGACTCGATCTTCCTGCCCCTCGCGATCGGGCGCCGGCGGATGACGTTCGTCGCCAAGGCGGAGTACTTCGACTCGAAGAAGACCGCGTGGTTCTTCCGGGGCGTCGGACAGATCCCGATCCGGCGCGAGGGTGGGAGCGCGAGTGACCGCGCGCTCGCGTCGGCCACCGAGGTGCTCGAGCGCGGCGGCGTGTTCGGCATCTACCCCGAGGGCACGCGCACGCGCGACGGCCTCACGCACCGCGGTCACACGGGCGTCGCGCGTCTCGCGCTCCGCACCGGTGCCCCAGTCGTGCCGGTCGGTCTGGTCGGCACCGACGAGTGCCAGCCCACCGACAAGAAGCTGCCGCGGCTCTTCCGCGACGTGACCGTCCGCTTCGGCGCGCCGATCAGTCCCGAGCGCTATGCGCACGACGCCGAAGGCATCGCGGCGCGCCAGCTCACGGACGAGGTCATGTTCGAGATCGTGCAGCTGTGCGGCACCTACGACTACGAGGACACCTACGCGACGAAGCGGGCCGAGGACGTTCCGACCGAGCCCGCCCACGTCCCCGTCCTCGTCACCGCCTAGCGCAGACCCAAGGACGAGGGCTCAGAGCCCGTTCTTGGCACGTTGCGTGTCATATGGACTGACGGAACGTGCCAAGAACCGGCTCTTGCTCTTGATCTTGATCTTGATCTTGCTCTTGCTCTCGACCTGACCGGGTTCAGTCGATCGGCGCGGACTCCGTCGCCCAGCCGCGGGCGCGGTCGACGGCGCGGTGCCACTCGTCTCGACGGCGCGACACCTCGTCGGCGGGCATGGCCGGAGTGAACGCGGCCTCCTCTTGCCACGCGCGTGAGGCCGCTGCGGGGCCGTCCCACACGCCTTCGGCGATCCCGGCGAGGTACGCCGCGCCGAGCGCGGTGGTCTCGGGCACCGCGGGGCGGCGGACCGGGACACCGAGGAGGTCGGCCTGGAGCTGGACGAGCACGTCCATCACGCTCGCGCCGCCGTCGGCACGCAGCTCGGTGATGGTCCGACCGGACGCTGCGACCATCGCGTCGACGACGTCCGTGGTCTCGTGCGCGATCGCCTCGACGACGGCCCGGGCGATATGCGAACGCCCACTGCCACGCGTGAGCCCGACGATCGTGCCGCGCGCGTAGGGGTCCCAGTACGGCGAGCCGAGGCCGGTGAACGCGGGAACGAGCACGACCCCGCCGGCGTCGGGGACGCTCGCCGCGAGCGGACCGGTCTCGGCCGCGTCGCTGATGATGCCGAGTCCGTCGCGCAGCCACTGGACCGCCGCGCCGGTCACGAAGATGGCGCCCTCGAGCGCGTACGTGACCTCGTTGCCGATCGTCCACGCCACCGACGTGAGCAGCCCCTCGACCGGGGGCGGGTGCTCGGCGCCGAGGTTCATCACCACGAAGGAGCCGGTGCCGTACGTGTTCTTGGTCATGCCGGGCCCGAAGCAGGCCTGGCCGAAGAGCGCGGCTTGCTGGTCGCCGGCGATCCCGCTCACCGGCACCGAGAGCCCCGCCGCACGGTCGGGCACGGTCGTGCCGAACCGGCCGCTGCTCGCGCCGACCGCGGGCAGGCAGCCGCGCGGGACGTCGAACAGGTCGAGCAGCTCGTCGGACCAGTCGAGGGCATCGATGTCGAAGAGCATCGTGCGGCTCGCGTTCGAAGGATCCGTCGCGTGGATGCCGCCGTCGGGGCCGCCGGTGAGGTTCCACAGGATCCACGAGTCGACGGTGCCGAACCGCAGGTGCTCGGTGCGCTCGACCCCACCCGGGCCGAGCATCCACTCGAGCTTGGTCGCGGAGAAGTAGGAGTCGAGCACGAGCCCGGTGCGCGCCCGGATCAGCGGCTCGCGGCCCGCCGCTCGCAGCTCGTCGCAGCGCGGCGCGGTCCGGCGGTCCTGCCAGACGATGGCCCGATGCCGCGGCGCGCCGTCGCGCGCGTCCCAGACGACCGCGGTCTCGCGCTGGTTGGTGATGCCGATCGCCGCGACCGCACGGTGCTCGCGCGCCATGGCGTCGGCGACCTCGGCGAGCGTCGCTTGGGTCGCGGCCCAGATGTCGGTGGCGTCGTGCTCGACCCACCCGGGCTGCGGGAAGTGCTGGGGGAACTCGCGGTACGCCCAGCCGCGCGGCCGACCGCCGGCGTCGAGCGCGAAGGTGCGCACACCCGTGGTGCCCGCGTCGATCGCGAGGACCACGGCGTCCTCGGCCGGGCTCGGGCTAGGCACTGCCCCAGAACGTGCTGGCGACCGAGGGCTCGACGCCCTCCGAGGGCGGCGGCGACGGCGACTCCGGCGGCTCGGGGGATTGGCCTCGCCCGCGACCCCGCCGGGGCTGGAGCTGCTTCGCCAGGTCGGTGCCCATGCGGCGCTGGGCCGGCCGGAACTCGAACACCATGCGGTTCCCGCTGGCGGCGCGCACGAGCACTTGCAGCAGCGGCCGCCGCCGCTTCACGCGCTCGAGGGTGAAGGTGTCGTAGCGCTTGCCGACGACGAGGTCCGCAGGCGTGGGGCCGCGGCGGGAGCGCTCGAACACGAGCACCCGGCGGTCGGTGAGCGCCATCGCGTGCTGGCGTCGACCCAAGAAGAGGAGGGGCACACGGTCGCGGAGCTGCGCCGCCCAGCACGGCCCGACCGCGGTCACGTGCTCGTCGGGACCGAGCACCGCCTCGGCGGCGGCGGTGATGCGCTGGTCGCGCCGCTGACCCATGCGACCACGCTAGCGATCGTGAGCGACAATGTGGCGATGCGCATCGGAGTCCTGACCGGCGGTGGTGACTGCCCGGGGCTCAACGCGGTGATCCGGGCCGTCGTCCGCAAGGCCGAGGCCGTCGAGGGCGACGTCGTGGTCGGCTTCCGCCACGGGTGGCGCGGCGTGATGGAAGGCGAGACCGCCGAGCTCACGGTGGCCACCACCCGCGGGATCCTCCACCGCGGCGGCACGATCCTCGGCACCTCGCGCACCAACCCCTACAAGGACGACGACGGCCTCGCGCGCGTCCGTGCGACCCTGGAGCGCGAGCGCATCGACGCGCTGATCGCCATCGGCGGCGAAGACACGCTGGGTGTCGCGGCGCGTCTCGTCGAGGACGGCATCGCCGCCGTCGGCGTGCCGAAGACGATCGACAACGACCTCGGCGGCACCGACGTGACGTTCGGCTTCGACACCGCGGTGCAGATCGCCAGCGACGCGATCGACCGCCTGCACACCACCGCCGAGAGCCACGACCGCGTCCTCGTCGTGGAGGTCATGGGCCGGCACGCAGGGTGGATCGCGCTGCACGCCGGCCTTGCCGGGGGCGCGGACGCGATCCTGGTGCCCGAGCGCCCCTTCGACGTCGACGACCTGTGCGCGCGGCTCCAGCACCGCCACGCGCGAGGCGCCAACTTCTCGATCGTGGTGGTGGCCGAAGGTGCGGTGCCCGCGGCGGGCTCCATGGCCACGCTCGAGGCGGGCGTCGACGAGTTCGGCCACGTGCGCCTCGGCGGCATCGGCAACCTCCTCGCGCCCGAGATCGAGTCGCGCACCGGCTACGAGACGCGCGTCGTGGTGCTCGGGCACCTCCTGCGCGGCGGCACGCCGACCGCGTTCGACCGCGTGCTCGCGACCCGCTTCGGCCTGGCCGCGGTCGAGGCGGTGCACGACGGCGACGCCGGCGTGATGGTGGCGCTCCAGGGCACGGACATCGTGCGGGTTCCCATCGCCGACGCGGTGCGCGAGCTCAAGACCGTGCCGCCCGAGCGCTTCGCCGAAGCCGAGGTGTTCTTCGGATGAGCGAGCCCCGAGGTGGGTGAGCAGACCACCGCCGCCCTCGCCGATCTCCTGGACCTCCTCGAGCTGGAGGCGCTCGAGGTCAACCTCTTCCGCGGCGTGAGCCCGGACGAGGACCAGCAGCGCGTCTTCGGCGGCCAGGTGGCCGCGCAGGCGCTGGTGGCTGCCGGTCGCACGGTCGAGGCCGACCGCCCGGTCCACTCGCTGCACGCCTACTTCCTGCGGCCGGGCGACCCCAACATCCCGATCGTGTTCGAGGTCGACCGCATCCGCGACGGCCGGTCGTTCACGACCCGCCGGGTCGTCGCGATCCAGCACGGCAAGGCCATCTTCAACCTCCAGGCGTCGTTCCAGGTGGTCGAGCCCGGCCCCGACCACGCGCTCGAGATGCCGGACGTCCCGCTGCCGGAGGACCTCCCGACCTTCCGTGAGCGCCTGGCGCCGTACGAGTCGCGCTTCGGGCCCGACATGCTCGAGTGGCTGGTGCGCGAGCGGCCGATCGACTCGCGTCCGGTCGACGACCCGCACTGGCTCGAGCCCGCCCCGCGCCAACCCTCGCAGGACGTCTGGATCAAGGCGAACGGCCGGCTGCCCGACGATCCGCTGTTGCACGCGTGCGTCGTCGCGTACGCCTCCGACCTGTCGTTGCTCGACACCGCGACGCTCCCGCACGCGATCGGCTACGACGGCGCGCACATGATGGCCAGCCTCGATCACGCGATGTGGTTCCACCGTCCGTTCCGGGCCGACGAGTGGCTCCTGTACCACCAGCTCAGCCCGTCGGCCTCGGGTGCCCGCGGTCTCGCGCTCGGTCACGTGTTCCGGGCCGACGGCGTGCTCGCGATCACGGTGATCCAGGAGGGCCTCCTCCGCCCGATGACTGCTGCCGGGGGCGCGAGCCCGTGATCGACCTCCGGTCGGACACGGTCACCACACCGACCCCGGAGATGCGCGCGGCGATGGCCGACGCCGAGGTCGGCGACGACGTCTACGGCGAGGACCCGACGGTCAACCGGCTGGAGTCGCTCGCGGCGTCGCTCCTCGGCACGGAGGCGGCGCTGCTCACCCCGTCGGGAACGATGGCCAACCAGCTCGCGCTCCGCGTGCTCACCCGACCCGGCACCGACGTGCTGTGCGGGCGCCGCGCCCACGTCTACCGCTACGAGGCCGCGGCGTCGGCCGGCAACGCGGGCATCCAGCTGCACCCGCTTCCCGACGATGCCGGCCGCCTCGAGCCAACGGACGTCGCGGCCGCGATCGCCGACCAGGCCCACCACCTGTCGCCGATCTCGGCGGTCGCGATCGAGAACACCCACATGCCCGCGTGCGGTCGTCCGGCCACCCCGGTGGAGGTGGACGCCGTGTCCGCGGTCGCCGCGCACGCCGGCCTCCCGGTGCACTGCGACGGCGCGCGCATCTGGAACGCGGCCGTCGCGCTGGGCGTGGCGCCGGCCGAGCTGGTCGCGAACGTGGACACGGTGATGTTCTGCCTCTCGAAGGGTCTGTCGGCACCGGTGGGCTCGTTGCTCTGCGGCACGCGAGCCGTGATCGCGGCGGCGAGGGAGGAGCGGGCTCGGCTCGGCGGGGCGATGCGCCAGGCGGGCGTCCTCGCGGCCGCGGGCATCGTCGCGCTCGAGACGATGGTCGAGCGGCTGGCCGACGACCACGCTCGGGCCGCGCGCCTGGCCGCGGCGCTCGCGGAGCGGTTCCCCGGGAGCGTCGACCCGGCGGACGTCCGCACCAACATCGTCTGCGTGGCGGCCGACAGGGTGCCCGAGCACATCGTGGAGCGGCTCGAGCGTGACCACGGCATCCGCAGTGGGACGCTCGACGCCCGCACCGTACGATTCGTCACGCACAAGGATGTCGACGATGCCGACATCGATCGGACGATCACCGCGCTCGACGCGATCGCGGACTGAGCGCGCAGGACGCACCGGACGGCAGGGGGACAGCATGCGAGTGCTCATCACGGGATGCTCGACCGGGTTCGGGCGAGCCGCGGCGGTCGAGCTGACGAAGCGAGGACACGACGTCGTGGCGACGGCGCGGCGCCCGGAGGTGCTCGACGACCTCGACGTCGCCCAGCGGCTGCGCCTCGACGTCGACGACGACGCGTCCGTCGCCGAAGCGGTCGGTGCCGCGGGCGCGGTCGACGCGCTGGTGAACAACGCCGGCTTCGGTGTGATCGGGCCGGTGGAGAAGGTGCCGCTCGACGACGCGCGCCGCCAGATGGAGACCAACTTCTTCGGCTCGGTGCGCATGATCCAGGCGCTGCTCCCCGGGATGCGGGAGCGGGGGAGCGGGACCATCGTCAACGTCACGTCGCTGGCCGGGCGGGTCGCGCCGCCGCTCGACGGTTTCTACTCGGCGTCGAAGTTCGCGCTCGAGGGGCTGTCCGAGGCACTCCACTACGAGGTGGCGCACTTCGGGATCCGTGTGCGGCTCATCGAGCCGGGCGTCTTCGAGACCGGCTTCGCCGACAGCGCCCACCGGGTCGGCACCGACGATGCGCCCTACGACGAGCTCGAGCGTCAGTGGGAGGCCGCGCGGGGTGTGCTCTTGGGCGGCGAAGAGGCACCCGGTGCCGAGGTCGTGGCGGCGATCATCGCCGACTCGATCGAGAGCACCGAGCCGAAGCTGCGGTGGCCCGCCGGTGCCGACGCGGAGATGGTGCTCGCGGTGCGGTCGCAGAGCACCGACGAGGAGTTCGAAGCCGCGATGCGCGCCACCCTCGGTCTGGAGTGGTGACCACGCTCGACGACGCGGTGCCGGCGAGCGCGCTCGCGGTCTACGCGC
>CAZKTS010000044.1:0-14926 GCA_964555735.1 uncultured Bifidobacteriaceae bacterium | reverse complement strand
CCGACGACACGATCCGGGAGATCTTCCCCTGGGACGAGTACGTGCTCGCCCGATCGCTCGTGGGCATGCCCCCGCAGGGCGAGACCGAGGACGACCTGTTCATCGGCGTGCGCGCCCCCGCGGGCGCCTCCTACTGAGGAGAGGCGAGATGGCCCGATACCTGACGCAGGAGTGGCTCGACGAGGGGCGTGAGCTCGCGAAGGATCAACCGGAGCGCGCGGGTGCGTCGGCGAAGATGCAGTACGTCATCACCGGCGGACCCGACGGCGACGTGAAGTACTACTGGGTCCTCGAGAACGGCAAGCTCGTCGAGTCGGAGCTGGGCGAGATCGCCGACGCCGACTTCACGATGACGATCGGCTACGCGGACTCCGTGGCGATCGCGAAGGGTGAGCTCGACGCCAACGCCGGCTTCATGCAGGGCAAGGTGAAGGTGGCGGGGAACATGGGCAAGCTCATGACCCTCATGCCGCTCACGATGTCGCCCGAGTACAAGGAGCTCCAGGCCAAGGTGCAGGAGCGCACCGAGTTCTAGCGGCCGTTCCCGCGGCTGTTCGAGAGCGCCAGGCGGTGCATGCGGAAGGCCCGGTGGGCCACCGCACCGGCCTTCGCGTAGAACGGGATCGGCGCGACCCACGAGATCTCCGCGGCTGGCACACCGTGGCGGGCCTCGATGTCCGCAGCGAGGGCGCCGAGGAGTGCGTGGCCGGTGCCGGCGTGCCGTCGCTCGGGGTCGGTGGCCATCGGGCCGATCCACGTCGCTCGGTTCACGGAGTGCGCGGCGAACGCGATCGTCGCACCGTCGGCGTCGCGCGCGGCGAACGTGCTGCCTCGCTCGGCGCCGCGTCGCACCTCGTCCACCCAGTGCGGGAACGCCCGCGCCGCGAGCTCCACGGCGCCGTCGGTCGACTCTCGTTCGATCACGACGCCGGCGGGCGGGTCGGACCGGTACGACGTGGGGAGGAGCATGTTGAGCCCGTGGTCGTAGGGCTCGAAGCCGAGGTCCTGGAAGAACGCCAGCGCGGCGGTGGCGGCGAGGTCGACACCCGGCCAGACGTAGCGGGGTGCGCAGTTGCCGGTATGCAGCTCGACGGCGCCACGCGCGCGGCTGCGGTCGAGCACCTCGTCGACCAGCGCCCGGGCTCGACCGCGACGCTGCTGGTCGGGTGCCACCGCGAGCAGGAGGAGCCAGGCCGTGGTGAGCTCGCCGAAGTCCTTGATCACGAAGGCGGCGGCCGCTGCCTCGTCGCCGATGACCTCGGCGCCGTCCTCGAAGCAGCAGGTGCGGACGTCGTCGGCGGTGAGTCGCTCGGCCGGCATCGCGACCGCACACAGCGCGGCCAGCGCGTCGGGGTCGACCGATGGCACTCCGTCAGGCCGCGGCGCGCTGGAGCTCGCGCAGCTCGCGGTAGCCGACGAGGATCGCGCCCGCTCGCTCGATGAGGTCGGGGAGCGACGGGTCGGCGCACAGGAAGGCGTGGTCCTCGACCCGCCCGGCCCAATCGGGGTGCGACGCGCGCAGCTCGTCGGTGTCGACGGCCGGATGCAGGTAGAGCTCGGTGACGCCGGGGCGGAGGTCGAAGAGCGCCCGCTCGACGTGTCGGCGCGCACCGACACCGGTGTAGAGCGCGAGGTGGTCGGGGAACACGATGCCCTCAGCAGTCGCGAGCTCACGGTACGGGAAGCCCACGATGTGCTCGCCGCCGGCCGAGCCCATCCGCAACGGCAGCGCGAAGTCGACCGCGAGCTCGAGGTAGACGTCGAAGAACTCGGGGCGGAGCTGGAGCGTCCCCATGTGGCTGTCGAGATGGGTGACGTCGAAGCCCCAGAGGATCGCCCGCTCCACCTGCGCGCGCAGCTCCCGACGGACCTCCTCGAGGTCGGCGTGGTCCCAGCTGTCCTCGATCGTGCGCGGGAACCCGCCGTCGCCGTCGAGCAGGCTCGGCGCGTGGGTGATCGGGCCCCAGCGGTAGGTCTCCCACTCGGCGTTGAGCGTGAGATGCACGCCGACGTCCTCGCCCCGGTGCTGGGCCGCCGCGTCGCGCGCCCACGGGCACGGGACCATGAGCGACGCGCTCGTCGCGACGCCGTTGCGGAGCGCGTCGTAGACCGCGACGTTGGCCGAGCGCGACGACCCGAGATCGTCGCAGTTGACGATCACGAGCCGCGAGTCGGGCGGGTAGCCCAGCCGCTCGGCCAGCGGCGCGGTCACGGGTGCGTCCTCACAGGCGCTCGAGCACGGTGCCGGTGCCGAGCCCGCCCCCGCAGCACATGGTGACGAGCGCGTAGGTGCCGTCGGTGCGCTCGAGCTCGTGCAGCGCGGTGGTGATGAGTCGCGCACCGGTGGCCCCGACCGGGTGACCGAGCGCGATCGCTCCGCCGTTGGGGTTGACCTTCGCCATGTCGGGGTGCAGCTCGCGCTCCCAGGCGAGGACGACGGAGGCGAACGCCTCGTTGATCTCGATGGTGTCGAAGTCCGACATCGCCAGACCGGTGCGCTCGAGCATCCGGTGGGTGGCATCGATCGGGCCGGTGAGCATGAGCACCGGATCGACGCCGACGAGGCACTGGTCGACGATCCGGGCGCGGGGCCGCAGCCCGAGCTCCTCGGCGCGGGCCGCAGTGGTGAGGAGCACGGCCGCGGCACCGTCGGTGATCTGCGACGACGTGCCCGCGGTGTGGACGCCGTCGTCGCGGGCGACGGGCTTGAGTGCGGCCAGCGCCTCGAACGTCGTCTCCCGGAGCCCCTCGTCGCGCGCGACGCGGTGGGTGGTGCCGGTGGGCTTCCGCTTGCCGTCGGCGTCGGGCTCGCCGAGGTCGGGCGCGTCGATCGGCAGCACCTCACGCTCGAAGCGGCCCTCCTCCCACGCCCGGGCCGCGCGCTGCTGGGACTCGAGGCCGAACCGGTCGCACGCCTCGCGGTCGATGCCCCACTTCTCGGCGATGCGCTCGGCCGCCTCGAACTGGGTCGTGTACTCCTGGCGCTCGAAGTAGGACTTCGGGAGCGGTCGCCCGGGCCCGGACTGCACCGCGGCGCCGAGCGGGACCCGGCTCATCGACTCGACCCCGCACCCGATCGCGACGTCGACCACGCCGCCGGCCACCAGTGCGGCGGCGAGGTTGGTGGCCTGCTGGGACGAGCCGCACTGCGCGTCGACCGTCGATGCCGCCACCGAGATCGGCAGTCCCTGCGTGAGCCACGCGGTGCGGGCGATGTCGAAGGTCTGCTCGCCGGTCTGGGACACGCAGCCGCCGACGACCTGCCCGACCGCAGCCGGGTCGATACCGGCGCGCTCGACCACCTCGCCGAGCACCGTGCCGAGCAGCTCGGCCGGGTGGACGCTCGCGAGTCCGCCGTTGCGCTTGCCGAGCGGGGCCCGCACCGCCTCCACGATCACCACGTCGTTGCCGTCGAGCGCCATGCTCCCTCGTCTCTTCCCGCCGGTCCGATCGTCGGTCGTCGATCGCTGACCCGTGGCCAGCGATCGTACGTTGCCCCGCAGGGGCTCGGGACGGGTGCGCGCGGATCGGCGGGGCCGACCCCTAGCCTTGGCCCGTGCTCCGGAGCCCTCGACGGTCATTGCTCGTGGTCGCCGCCCTCGTGGTCGCGCTCATCGGCGCGGCGTGCGGTGACGACGGCGCCGAGGTGCGCACCGAGTCCTCGACGACGTCGACCGAGGTCACGACGACGACCACGGCCACGACGACGACGGGTGGCTGCTCGGCCGACGGTGCGTCGGCCGGTACGGCGACCGCGCCGGGCACCGGTCCGGTCGCGCTGCTCACCGCGGTCCGGACCGGGCGCCAGCCCTGCGCCGATCGCGTGGTCTTCGAGTTCCGCGGGGCGGCCGCGCCCGGGTACACGGTCGAGTACCAGCCCGGTCCGTTCACGGCGGGAGAGTCGGAGCAGCCCCTCACGGTCGCGGGCAACGCCTTCCTCGTCGTCCGCCTCGAGCCCGCTTCGGGTGTGGACCTGACGTCGCCTTCGGCCGAGCCCACCTACACCGGGCCCGCGGTCCTCTCGCCGTCGGGGCTGTCCCACGTGCGTGAGGTGCGCCGGCTCTCCGACTTCGAGGCGCAGCTCGTGTGGGTGATCGGGCTCGATCGGGTGCAGCCGTTCTCGGTCCACACGCTCGACGGCCCCACGCGCGTGTACGTGGACATCGAGGGCTGACCGTGCGCAGCTCGATCGTCCGCCGGGTGGCGGGGTTCCTCGTGGTGACCGCGCTCGTGGTCGGTGCCGCAGCGTGCGGTGGGGCTGCCGACCAGAAGACCGCGTCGGAGCGGCGCGCCGCCGTGGGCGCGGGTGAGCGCGTGATCAAGGGGCCGGGCTGCGAGTTCATCGTCGCGGGCACCGAGCGGCGGTTCACCCAGAAGCTCCCCAACGTCCAGTACCTCCAGACCGCGGTGGCCGAGCCGACCGAGTGCTACGACAAGATCACGTTCGTCTTCGACAAGGGTGCGGGCGAGAACCTGCCACCCGGATACAACGTCGAGTACCGCGAGGATCCGTTCGGCTACGACGGCATCCCGAACTCCACCGGCGGCTTCGACGAAGCGAAGGCGGTGCTCGTCGTCGAGTTCCAGCCGGCGAGCGCGGTCGGCAACGCCGACGGGAGCATCGACGAGTACCAGGGCAACCTGCGCCTGAGCCTCCCGAAGGAGATCCGGCACACCGTGATCGTCGAGTGGCTGTCGAAGCTCGAGGACACGACGCCGGAGGACCCCACCGACGACAAGGTCGTCTGGCTCATCGGCCTCGACCGCAAGATGCCGTTCACGGTCGACGCCTCGAACGCGCCGGTGCCGCACGTGAGCGTGCTGATCATGCACGACCAGTAGGCGCGTCCGAGCGGTCAGCGCACCAGCACGATCTTGCCGAGCTTGCCGCCGGTGGCGAAGCGCTCGTAGGCGGCACTCGCGTCTTCCATCGGGATCGTGGCCGCGATCGGCACCCGGAGCCGGCCGTCGGCGAGCAGGGGAAGGACGGAGTGCTCGACGGCTCGGGCGGCGTCGGCCTTGCCCTCGAGTGGGCGGGCGCGCAGCGTCGAACCGTGGATCGTGCCGCGCGTACCCATCAGCGCAAGCAGGTTCACCTCCGCCTTGGCGCCGCCGCCGACACCGATCACCGAGATGCGGCCGCCGGTGGCGAGCGCGTCGAGGTCGGCGGCGAGGTTGGGTGCGCCCACGAGCTCGAGCACCACGTCGAACGGGCCGCGCTCGGTGAACGCGTCGGGTGCGCACACCTCGACATCGCCGCACGCGGCGCCGAGCTCGGCGAGGGCCGGTCGGAGCTCGGGGTTGCGGACGGTCGCGACCACACTCGCCCCGGCCCGCGCCGCGAGCTGCACGCCCGCGGTGCCGACGCCGCCGGCCGCACCGTGCACCACGACGCGCTCACCGAGCGTCAGGCGGCATTGCGTGAAGAGCGCGTCGTGCGCGGTCGTGAACACCTCGGGGAAGCCGCCGGCCTCGGGCCAGTCGATGCCGTCCGGCACCGCGAGTGCGTGGCGCTCGTGCACCACCGCGAGCTCGGCCTGGCCACCGCCACCGACGACGGCCATGACGCGGTCGCCGACGGCGAAGCGGCTCACCGCGGGCCCGGTCGCGACGACCGTGCCGGCGAGCTCCAGACCCGGGATGTCGGCGGGCGAGCCCGGCGGTGCCGGGTAGAGGCCGCTGCGCTGCATCATGTCGGCGCCGTTGAGCCCGGCCGCGCGCACCTCGACGAGCAGCTCGCCGTGTCCTGCCACGGGGTTCGGATGCGTCCGCCACGCGAGCCGGCCGGGCGCCTCGGGATCGATCGTCACCGCGTGCACGGGGCGGACGTTACCGTCGCGGCGTGGCAGCGGACTCGCTCGCGGTGCTCGATGACGACGGCAACGAGGTGGTGCTCGACGGGGAGGACGCCGATGCCCTCGCCGCCCTCACCGACACCTTCGACGCCGCGACGGTCTCCGCCTGCCCGAGCTGTCGCAGCCGCGTGGTCTCGTGCGTGATGGTGATCGACGTGCTCGAGGCCGCGCCGCCGCTACCTCGTGGCGCGGACCTGCTCGCCCTCGCCGACGACGCCCCGACCGGACACCTCTACCTCGAAGACCTCGCAACCAGCTGCCGCCACGAGCGGTGGCGCGATCCGGGCCGGACCGAGTGGACCGAGGCTCTCGCGGAGCTGGCTCCCGAGCGAGGTCGGCGCTGACGCGCTAGCGAGGCAGGCGCGGTCGCTTGAACTCGTTGAGCCGCGACCACTGGAGCAGGTCCATCGCGCGCGCCAGGTCGTCGACGTGACCGCGCTCCATGAAGCGGATGAACGCGGCCTCGTCGCCCTCGAGGTAGGTGGGTACTCCCCAGACGCCGTAGCGCTCGACCGCGTCGGTGTGCTCGGCCTCGAGCGTCTTCAGCGGCCGGCCGCTCCCGACCTCCTCGGTGACCGCATCGGCATCGAGACCGGCCGATGCCACCGCGTCGCGCAGCACGTCCTCCTGGGACAGCTTCAGGCCCTGGTCGTGGCGGGCGGCGAACAGCGCGAGGTGGGCGTCGAGGAACTGCTCCGGGAACGTGTCGCGCACCGCAAGCCCGTAGAGCAGCGCGAGCGACGAGCCCCACTGGTCGGGCTCACGCGTCCAGAGTGCGGGCTGACCCTCCTCGACGTGCGCCTGCTCGAGCGAGAAGGGCACGAACCGCCAGGTGATCTCGGGGAGTGCGCCCTCGCGCACCGCGTTGACGACGGCTTCGTGCCCGTTGCGCGCGAACGGGCAGAGGTAGTCGAACGTCACGGCGATCTCGCGGCGCGGGGTCTCGGGCATGGGGGCCTCCTCGGCAGTCGTCCTCACGCTAACCCGGGCGCGCAGACGCTCATTCCGGGGCCAGGTGTGGAGAGCTCAGTCGAGGACGCGTCGCGCGACGACGCCGAGCGCCGCGCCGAGGGCGGCGCCGGCGAGGACGTCGCTCGCGTGGTGCATCCGCACGTAGACGCGGCTGAACGCGACCAGCCCCGCGAGGGTGTACCAGGCCGGCGCCGCCTTGGAGCCCTTGGCCAGCACGGCCGCGCACATGAACGCGGTCGCGGCGTGGCCCGACGGGAAGGACGACGTGACCGGTCGCCGCATGCCGTAGGGCAGCGGGTCGTCGTGCTCGAAGTGCTCGGCGGGCCGAACCCGCCGGAAGAGCGACTTCACGAGGCCGTTGGTGAGCGCTGACTCCACACCGAGCGCAGCGCTGAAGCGCAGCGCGTCCTTGGGGTCCCGTCGCTTCGCGGCGCGACCGATGCCGATCGCGTGCCACAGCATCCCGTGGTCGGCCGCGCTGGACAGGCCGTAGAACAGACGGTCGAGGGCCGGGCTCCGGCGCGGCTCGAGCCACTTGTCGACCGCCTCGTCGAGGCGCACCACCGCTTCGGGCATCGGAAGCGACGCGGGAGGCATCGGAGAACGTTACCGATCGACGGGCGGGCGGCCCAGCAAGGCGTCGCCCACGAGCGAGCCGTAGGTGTCCGGCCGGCGGGTGTCGAGCAGGGGGAACAACGCGAGCCAGTCGCGACGCGCGTCGAGGTCGAGATCGGCGATGAGGACGCAGGGCTCGTCGCGCGGTGCCTGCACGAGCACGCGACCGTACGGGTCGCTCACGAACGACGACCCGT
The DNA here is from genome assembly GCA_964555735.1 of uncultured Bifidobacteriaceae bacterium. Lineage (GTDB taxonomy): Bacteria > Actinomycetota > Acidimicrobiia > IMCC26256 > PALSA-555 > CAZKTS01. The sequence goes on along the minus strand of CAZKTS010000044.1, from coordinate 7,287 downwards.
AGAACGAGAGCCCACCTTCGACGCCGGTGCGGTTCACCGCGACCATGAACGTGCCGTTGGCGATCCCGTTCGCGGTGATCACGTGCTCCCAGAGCGGTTCGGTGTCGAAGGCCGGATGGTCGGGCTCGGAGCCGATGGCCGTCGGGTACACGAGCACCTCGGCGCCGGCGAGCGAGTAGGCGCGCGCGACCTCGGGGAACCACTGGTCCCAGCACGTGGGGAAGCCGAAGGTTGCGCCTCCGACCGGCACCGGGGGGTAGCCGCCGTCGCCGGGGCGGAACCAGCGGTCCTCGAAGTAGCCCTCGGTGACGGGGAGGTGGAGCTTGCGCGTGCGGGCGAGGAGCTCACCCGACGGGGCGACGCAGATCGCGGTGTTGAAGCCTCGGGGGTCGCGGTCGTCCGGCGCGGCCTCATACAGCGATGCGTGCACGGCGATGCCGTGGGTCGCGGCGAGCGTCGCGGCCAGGTCGAAGGTGGGGCCGCCCGGCAGTGGCTCCGGTTCGGGGCGGACGCCGAGCACCGTCGCGCCCGGCCCGGCGGGGTCGACCGCGAAGTAGGGCGAGAGCGTCAGCTCCATCAGGCAGACCACGGTGGCGCCCTCGCCGGCCGCGATGCGCACGCCCTCGGCGATCGCAGTGCGGTGCCCGGCCGGGTCCGGGTGCCACCGCTCCTGCACCGCCGCGATCCGTACCGGCGGTCGCGTCGACGGCTCCACCCGCGCGGGCGACGCCGGCGGCGGTCCGCTGCGCCGGACCTCGATGCTCACGCCGGCACCTGCTGGGTGATGCAGTGCACGCCGCCGCCCCCGTAGGCGAGCACCGACGCCGGCACCGTGGCGACGTCGCGGTCGGGGAGGTGGTCGGCGATCGCCGCAGTCGCCGCCGACGCAACGCGTGCGTCGCCGTCGGGGATGGGCACGATCACCGCGCCGTTCACGAGTGAGCAGTTGAGCGGCGGGACCACCACGGTCTGCCCGCCGACGTCGTCGTAGGGCAGGACGTCGACGGCGAGGGTCTCGATGCCCGCGGCGTCGAGTCGGGCCCGGTTGTCCTCGAGGATCGCGTGGTTGGGGTTGTCGCGGTCGGTGGTGGTCTGCACGAGGGCACGGTTGGGTGCGACGAAGGCGCACACGTTGTCGACGTGACCGTCGGTGTGCGCGTCCTCCACCAGCCCGGCCGCGAGCCACACGACGCGCTCGACGCCGAGCCACTCGATCAGCAGCCGCTCGATGTCGGCGCGGGTCAGGTCGGGGTTGCGGCTCGGGTGCAGCAGGCACTGCTCGGTCGTGACGAGCGTCCCCGCGCCGTCGACCGTGATCGAGCCGCCTTCGAGCACGAGCGGCGCGCGGTACGTCGACAGCCCGAGCACATCGCTCAGCCGCTCCGGCAGCGCGTCGTCGTCGGCGTACGGGGTGAACTTCTCGCCCCATCCGTTGAAGCCGAAGTCGATCGCGGCGCGACGACCGCCGTCGCCCGTGACCACGATCGGGCCGCTGTCGCGAACCCACGAGTCGTCGATCGGGATCTCCACCAGCGTGAGCTCCGGGAGCCAGCCGGTGCGGCCGAGGCCCTCGAGCACGCGCATCGCGTCGGCCGACGTCGTGGGCCGGGTGACGAGGGTGACGGGTTCGTACGCGGCGATCGCGCGCACGGTCATCGCGTAGGTGATCTTCGCCCGTTCGAGCTGGGCGCCCCACAGCGACGCCCGGGCGGGCCAGCAGACGACCGTGCGCTCGTGCGGCGCCCACTCGCCCGGCATCGCGAACCCGTCGGCACTCGGTGACTCCACCCCGCGAGGCTACGGGGCGCTGCCGGCGCCGGTGGGCGTCAGGCGAGCGGCAGGGCGGGCTCGATCACCGTGCCCGGGCCGTGCAGCTCGGCGGCCTGGTCGGGATCGCCGCCGAACGCCGGGCAGTAGGTCTGGAACGCGCAGAAGTCGCAGAGCTTGCTCTGGTTCGGGCGGAAGTCGTCGCGCGCGCAGGCCCGCTCGATCGCCTGCCAGAGCGCGGTCGTCTTGCGCTCGATGCCGGTGACCTTCTGGTCGGTCGGCGTCGCGATGATCATCTCCGGCTTCTGGAGGTAGAAGAGCTGCACCTTCGACGGGCGACGGCCGAGCATGCGCTCACAGAGGAGGGCGTAGATGTGGACGCCGCCGAGGCTCTTGGCCTCGAACCGCTCCGACGGCACTCTGCCCGTCTTGTAGTCGGTGACCACGAGCTCGCCGTCGGCGTCGAGGTCGAGCCGGTCGATGATCCCGCGCAGCCGCACGCCACCGACCTCGGCCTGGAGCTTCAGCTCCAGCCCGATGGGGTGCACCGCGGTGGGGTCCTCGAGCTCGAAGTAGCGCCGCACGAGCTGCTCGGCGTCGGCGTCGAACAGTGCCCGCTCGTCGGCCGTGAGCTCGAGGCCGGTGAACTCGGGGTCGTCGGCCAGCTCGGCCCGGGCGCGGTCCAGGTCGGCCAGGGCCGCGTCGATCGTGCGGTCGTGCGGCGGACGGCACATGAGCAGCTCGAGCGCATGGTGCACGAGCGTGCCCTTGCTCGCCCACGGCGACGGCGGCTCGGGCAGGCGCTCCAGGTAGGAGAACCGGAACGCGAGCGGGCACTGCGTGAACGACGAGATCGAGCTCGGCGAGAGCGAGTACGGGATCGGTCGACCCATGCGTCGAACATACCGGTGGGGTGTGACACCGCCGCGGATGACGCTGCTCCTCCCGCCCGCCTACGGTCCGGGCATGAAGATCGACGGGGGGTTGCCCGGGCTCGGGCCGGACGTGGGGATCGACCAGATCGTGCGGGTCGCCCGGGAGCTCGAGGACGTCGGCTACGACGGCGCCCTCACCGCCGAGACCAGCCACGATCCCTTCCTCCCGGCGCTGCTCGCGGCCGAGCACACCGAGCGGCTCGAGGTGGGCACCGGCATCGCGGTGGCCTTCGCCCGCAACCCGATGACGCTCGCCAACGTCGGCTACGACCTCCACACGTTCTCGAAGGGCCGGTTCCGGCTCGGGCTCGGCAGTCAGATCAAGGCCCACATCGAGAAGCGGTTCTCGATGCCGTGGTCGCACCCGGCGGCCCGCATGCGGGAGCTGATCCTCGCGATCCGTGCGATCTGGGACTGCTGGAACGAGGGGACCAAGCTCGACTTCCGCGGCGAGTTCTACTCGCACACCCTCATGACGCCGTTCTTCGTGCCCGGGCCGAACCCGTACGGCGTGCCGACCATCCAGCTCGCGGCCGTCGGCGAGAAGATGACCGAGGTGGCCGGCGAGGTCGCCGACGGGATCATCCTCCACGGCTTCACCACCGAGCGGTACGTGCGCGAGGTCACGCTCCCCGCGCTCGAGCGCGGGTGGGCGCGCGCCGGCAAGTCGCGCGCCGAGTTCGAGATCTCCGGCCCGCTGTTCGTCGTGACCGGAACCTCCGACGAGGAGCTCGAGCGCGCGACGCAGGGCACGAAGCAGCAGATCGCGTTCTACGGCTCGACGCCCGCGTACCGCGGGGTCCTGGAGCTGCACGGCTGGGGCGACCTGCAGGACGACCTGAACCGACTCTCGAAGCAGGGCGAGTGGGTGCAGATGGGCGAGCTGATCACCGACGACGTGCTCGACGCGTTCGCGGTGGTGGCCGCGCCGGAGGACATCCCGAAGGCGCTCCTCGCCCGCTACGGCGACCTCGTCGACCGCCTTTCGTTCTACGCCCCCTACCGCAGCGACCCCGACCGCTGGAAGCAGATCCTCGCCGGCTTCAAGGACTAGAGCCGCTTCTTGGCACGGTCCGTCAGTCCAAGTGACACGCAACCTGCCAAGAACCGGCCCTTGGGCGTGACCTAGGTGCGGTTCTGGACGCCGGGAGTGGTGCCGTCGACGTCGGTGAAGCCGTAGGCCTCCGCGAGCGCGCCGGTCTCGATCGCGGTGCCGGTGCGGGCCATGACGTCGGGATCGGTGGCGAGCGCGACGACGCCCCGGCCCACGAACCGGGGCGACTCCGCCAGGCCGAGGTCGAACTCGCCCTCGCCGGGGAGCCCGAGCACCGAGCGGCCGTCGTCGGTGGTGCGCGCGCCGAGCTCGACGATCTCGGTGCGCACGAGCCCGGGCCAGATCGAGACGACGGCGACGCCGCGCGGCGCGAGCTCGTGCGCCATGTCGGCGGTCATCTTGTCGAGCGCGGCCTTGCCGACGCCGTAGACGACGTTGTGGGCGTACTGCACCGCGCCCGACGAGGACACGTTCACGATCAGCGCGCGCTCGCCGGCGTCGGCCACCCCGAGCAGGAGATCGGCACCAAAGCGCGCCGCGACGTAGTGCGAGCGCACGCCGATGTCGATGACCTCGTCCCACGCCTCGACCGGCAGCTCCCAGAACGGCTTGCCAAGCCACGGCGCGAGATCCGGTGCGGAGTACACGTTGTTGACGAGGACGTCGAGACGTCCTTCCTCGGCGGCCACGCGCTCGAAGACCGCGGCGACCTGGGCGTCGTCGTGGTGGTCGCACGCGACCGCAACGCCGGTGCCGCCGAGCTCGGTCACCTGGGCCGCGGTCTCGCCGATCGTCCCGGGCAGCCAGCCCTTGCCCGCGTCGACCGTCCGGCCGGTGAGGTACACGGTCGCGCCCGCGGCGCCCAGCTCGAGTGCGATGCCCTTGCCGATGCCGCGGCTCGCGCCGGTGACGACGGCGACGCGACCCGCGAGCGCGGTCACGACTTCTGGGCCTGCTCGGCCGCGTGGGACTCGATCGCCTTGCCGATGGCTCCGGTCGCCGCGTTCACGAAGCGCCCTTCGCTCCCCACGATCCAGTCGTAGGACGAGCGGATGGGCTCGAGCTGGCCCTGGAAGTGCGGCATCACGTAGCGGGCGAGGAGCTCGTAGCTCTTGAACGTCTCGGCACGGTCGGCCCACTCGTGCCCGAAGACGAGGAAGGTGCCGAAGCCGCCGGACTGCGCCTGGAGCCGCTCGATCTGACGGATCGCGTCGTCGGGCGTGCCGATGATCGCGAAGCCGCTCCGGTCGCAGTGATCGAGGATGGACGCGACATCGTCGCCGTCGCCCACCGGGCTCGTCGGGAGCACGTGACGGAAGTAGCGGCCGAACTCCACGATGCCGAACTCGACGTCGCGACGCGCCTGCTCCTTCGTCTCGGCGAGGTGCATCGGGCCGACGAGGCGCCACTTCGCGCGGTCGGCGGTCTGACCGAACTCCGCGGCGCGCTGCTCCATGACGTCCCAGTGCGCGCCGAGGATGTCGAAGCCCACCTCCGTGGTCGCGCCCACCGAGAGCAGCCCGAGCCCGTACTTGCCGGCTGCACGCGGTCCGGCGGGAGAGATCGACGCGGCGACGGCCATGTCGATGCCGCCGGGGGAGTAGGGCGCGAGCTGGAGGCGCGCGTCGTGCAGCTCGAACCAGTCGGTGGTCTGGGACACCGTCTCGCCGCGCAGCAGCCGCACGATGACGTCGAGCGCCTCTTCCATGCGCGGCCGCTGCGAGTCGGGCGGGATCCCGAGCATGTGCGCATCCGACGTGAGCTGGCCGGGCCCGCACCCCAGCATCGCCCGCCCGCGCGTGAGGTGGTCGAGCAGCACGAAGCGGTCGGCGAGCAGCAGGGGATGGTGGTACGGGAGCGAGTTGACGCCGCTCCCGAGGCGCAGGTGCTTCGTGCGCTCCGCCGCGGTCGCGATGAACACCTCCGGCGAGGCGATCAGCTCGAACCCACCCGAGTGGTGCTCGCCGATCCACGCCTCGTCGAAGCCGAGGCGGTCGAGGTGCTGGAGCAGCTCGAGGTCCCGTTCCATCGCGAGGGTCGGGTTCTGCCCGACGTCGTGGAACGGGGCGAGGAAGATGCCGAAGTTGAGTCGGTCGGTCACACCCCGGAGGCTATTGGTTGGGGTGCGGCGGCGCCGAGGCCGCCTTCTCCTCGTGGTACTCGTCCTCGACGTTCACGGTCCAGACGTCGTGGTGCGCACCGAAGATGTTCTCGACCGAGAGCATCGCCGTGTACATCGAGTGGTCCTGGTTGTTGTAGTGGTGCATGCCGTTGCGACCGACCGGATACACGTTGGGGGTGTGCTCGCCGAGCCACGCGGCGAGCGTGTCGACGTTGGCCTTGTAGTCGGCGTCGTACATCGGATACGCCTTGGGCATGCGCACGACGTAGCCCGCCTCGACCTTCGAGGGGTCGTCGAGCAGCCCGATCTCGTGCAGCTCGCGCTTGCCCTGCTCGATGAGGTCCTCGTCGGACTTCGTCCACATGTGGTCGCCCTCGAACACGAAGAACTCCAGCCCGAGGCAGGTGCGCCCGTCCTTCACCAGGTACGGCGACCACACGCCGAAGTTCTGGATGCGGCCCACCTCGACGGTGGCGTCGTTGATGTAGATCCAGTTGTCGGGGAAGCCGGCGTCCTCGGGAAGCACGAGCGCGACGGTGATGAAGTCGCGGTATCGCAGCGCGTCCGCGGCCGCGACCACCTCGGCGGGTGCGGGCGGGTCCATCGCCTTCACCAGCGCGCCGATCGGCATCGAGGAGATGACCTCGGTGCACTCGTAGCGACTGGTCGACCCATCAGTGACCGCGGTCACCGCGACGGCGCGGCCGCCCTCGTGCTCGATCTTGGTGACCTTGGCGTCGAACACGACCTTCGTGCCGTTGGCCGTGACCAGCTCGGTGCACTTCTCCCACATCTGGCCGGGGCCGTACTTGGGGTAGTTGAACTCCTCGATGAGGCTCGTGACCTGCTTCGACTTGTCGGCGTTCTTGCGAACCCGCTTCGGCTTCAACGCCTCCCACACCGCGCGGAACAGGGAGAGGTTCTTGATGCGCTGTGCGCCCCAGTCGGCCTGGATCTCGGTGCACGGCACGCCCCAGACCTTCTCGCTCTGGGTCTTGAAGAAGTGGCGGTAGAGCCGCCACCCGAAGCGCGACGCCACGAAGCCCTCGAGCGTGCTCGTGTCCTTGGGCTTCTTGATGCGGACCCAGAGGTAGGAGCCGACGCACCGCACCGCCTCGATGGGTCCGAGGTTCTTCAGCGCGTTCATCGCCGAGATCGGGTAGTCGTAGAACTTGCCGCGGTAGTAGATGCGCGAGAGGCGCGGCCGGCGGAGGAACTCGTCGGCGCCCAGGATCTCGAACCAGAGGTCCTCGACCGGCTGCACCTTCGTGAAGAAGCGGTGCCCGCCGATGTCGAAGCGCCACCCGTCGGCGGTCGCGGTGCGGCTGATCCCGCCGACCACCGTGTCGGCCTCGAGGACCGTCGGCTGCACGCCCCGCTTGTTGAGCATGTAGGCGGCGGTGAGCCCC
>CAZKTS010000043.1:0-15887 GCA_964555735.1 uncultured Bifidobacteriaceae bacterium | reverse complement strand
GACCCCCGCGTCGCGATCCACAGCGCGACCGTCGACCCCGAGCTCACCGACGGCGACGCCAAGATCGGCGGGCGCGCGGTCGAGGTGACCGACATCGACGCGATCGCCGGCTTCCTCGGCACCGACTCGCGTGACCCCGCGGAGTACGAGGGCTCGCACTTCTTCCGCATCGACGTGAGCGAGGTCTCGCTCGTGCACATCGGCGACCCCGCCGACCACCTCGTGGTCGAGTCCTGGCACGACGGCCGCGGCTCGCGACGCGTCGAGGTTCGCTAGCCGAGGACGTCCTTGCAGGTGCGCTCGTACGGCAGCAGCGGGTGGAAGGCCAGCTCGTAGGCGTCGCCGCCGGAGGTCCAGACGGTCTGCGTCGATGCTCCCGCCGCCGCCTCGAGCACCGCGGCCATGTCGGCGCCGGTGAGCAGGGTGCAGCCCGGGCCGTAGCCGTCGCCCGCGGCGACGACCGGCGGCTCGGCCAGAGGCCATGCCTTCGCGTCGTCCTGATCGGTCCCGTCGGCGCGCCAGGCGAGCACCGCCAGGGCGGTCGGCTCGTATGCAGTCGTCGGCTTCCCGCGGGACGCGGTATCGAGGAACTTCCGCAACGCCGCGCGGTTGTCGCGCTGCTCTTCGGTGAGGTCATCGCCCGTGTACCCGAGCGCGTACACCGACGTCGTGGAGTGCCGGCCGTTCGCCACGACCGTGACCGTCGTCGAGGCCTGGTCCGTGATCTGGGGCTGGCCGTAGTCACCGTGCTCGTCGTCGAGCAGCCCGATCTGCTCGGCCCGCGCCACCAGCGCGCGCACCCGCGCCCGACTGATCGTGGCCACCTGCACGTTCGGCAGTGCGTTCGGCGGGTACTGGAGGGTCGTCGGCCCGAGGGTGAGGACCTCACCGCGACCGGTGATCGTGAGCTCGGGGTACTGGTTGCGGGCGATGTCCTCCGGGACGTAGCCGCCGCCGGTCGATGCCTGGATCACCAGGCGGTCGCCCCGGGGGATCCGGAGGGGCGCGTCGCCGGCACCGGCGATCGACCCGCCGGTCACGGATACCGCGGTGGCGAGCACGGCGAGGGCGACCAGAGCGGCGGAGCGGCGCATGGTGGTTCGACGCTCCCACGAAGCCCGCGGTTCCCACAAGAGACCGCGGCACATCGTTTGGTACGTTGGACGTCCCTTCGGGGGTGTAGCTCAGCCCGGTAGAGCGCTACGTTCGCAACGTAGAAGTCGTGGGTTCAAGTCCCATCACCTCCACCACTCACACGCCTTGCCTCGAACGGTCAGGCGCGCGGCGTCACTCCCCGAACGTGGCCCCGACCGTGTAGACGCCGAACGTGCTCGTCTCGCAGCCCTTCACGCTGGGCTTGCAGGTCGCGAACCAGGTCCCGGCGGTGAACTGCACGGCCTGGAGCTGGAAGGACTTGTAGTCCTCGTAGTAGCCGTCGTCTTCCTTCGGGCCGGTCTTCTTCCAGCGGCGGTAGGTGACGTTCCACGTCGCGTCGCTGTCGGAGAACCAGCACGCCGGGTTGGTGGCCGTCGAGAACGCGGCCGTCCTCGTGTCCACGTTCCAGAGGTTGACCACGGTCTGCAGGTTCTCCGCGCACGAACGGGCCCCCGGCTGCAGCGAGTAGAAGTTCGGGTGCTTCGGGTCGCCCTGCGAGAGGTTCGCCTTGATGGCGAACTTCACGACGTTGCCCGTGACCTCGATCTGGCCGTTGGGCGCGCCACCTTGGGGCGGCTGGTTCGCGGAGCTCGGCGCCGGTGCCGCGATGATGACCTCGGTCTCGCCCGCGTCGGCCGGGAGCGTCGGGTCGATGCCGGCGTCGTCGTCCTGGAGGATGGGGTTGTCGGCCGACGCTTCGACGGTCGCATCGGCGCTGATCGAGCCGTCGTCGCCGATCTGGACGTTGGAGAGCGTCAGGGCCGCGGCGTCCTCGCTCTTCTTGGCCCCGGGCACTCGCACGATTGCGTCGAGCGACGCCGAGAACTGCCGGATGATGTCGTCGGCCTGCTCCTGGGTCAGCTTGAAGCGGCGGTCCTTGCCCACGAGGTCCTCGTACAGGCTCGGTCGACCCTTCGGCGCCGCGATCGTCAGGCGACCCGGGGCGCCGGCGGCACCGGCCTGGAACGTCGAGCTCGGCGCGACCATGACGAGGCGGCCACCCGGGTACCCGATCGCCTCACCCTCGGAGCCCTGCGCGCCGGCCATCGGTGCGCCCACTGCGAGCAGCGCGCTCGCGAGCACGGCGACCGTGCACGACACGGCGATGATCCGACGCATGAAGCCCTCCCCAGGTGCGATTGGGGCGAGAGCGTAGCGTCGGACGACCGCCCCAGGCTGGCGGTGTCGGGTGGAGACCCGAAGGCAGATGGCGAGTCCCCTGATCGAGACCAAGCTCCACCGTCCGGCGGCGCGACGCACGCTCGTGCCGCGGCCGCGACTGCGCGAGCGTCTCGATCGCTCGGCCGACGCGAAGCTGCTGCTCGTCTCCGCGCCCGCCGGCTTCGGCAAGACCACGCTGGTCGGGGACTGGTTGCAGGAAGCCGTCGACGACGGGGCCGCGGCGGCGTGGCTCTCGCTCGACGAGCGCGACAACGATCCCGCGTCGTTCTGGTCGTACCTCCTTGCCGCCTTGCACGTGGCGGTCCCAGGCCTCGGCGCCGGCGCGAGCGCGCTCGTCGACGCGGGCACCGAGCCGACCGAAGCGGTGCTCGCGACCCTCGTCAACGAGCTGCACGGGATCCAACGGGACGTCGTGCTCGTCCTCGACGACTTCCACGTCATCGATCGCGGCGAGATCCACGAGGGGCTCGCGTATCTGGTCGACCATCTGGGGGCGCGGGCCCGGCTCGTGGTCGTCAGCCGGGCCGATCCCCCGTTGCCCTTGGCGCGCTGGCGGGCCCGGGGCGAGATGGTCGAGGTGCGCGCCGCGGATCTCCGGTTCACGGCCGACGAGGCGGCCGAGTACCTGAACGGCGCCATGGGCCTGGAGCTGACTGCCGCCGACGTCGCGACGCTCGAGGCGCGGACCGAAGGGTGGATCGCGGCCCTGCAGCTCGCCGCGCTGTCGATGCAGGGGCGCGACGACGTCGCCGGCTTCATCGCGAGGTTCGCGGGCGACGACCGCTTCATCGTCGACTACCTCGTCGGTGAGGTGCTCCTCCGCCAACCGGAGCCCGTCCGCCGGTTCCTGCTCCACACGTCCGTCCTCGAGCGACTCGAGGGATCGCTCTGCGATGCAGTAGCGGGAACGACCGACGGGAAGGCCACCCTCGAGATGCTCGAGCGCGACAACGTGTTCGTGGTCCCGCTCGACGACCGGCGCGAGTGGTACCGCTATCACCACCTCTTCGGCGACGTGCTGCGAGCGAGGCTGCTCGACGAGGAGCCCGGCGCCGCGGCGGAGCTCCATCGCCGAGCCTGCGCGTGGTTCGCCGCGCACGACGAGCCGTCGGCCGCAGTCCGCCACGCGCTCGCCGCGGAGGACTTCGGCGCCGCCGCCGACGTCGCCGAGCTCGCGCTGCCGGCGCTCCGGCGCGACCGGCACGACGCGGTCCTGCGTGAGTGGGCGGGCCTCATCCCGCGCGAGGTGCTCCGCACCCGACCGGTGCTCGCCGTCGGCCTCGCCGGGGTGCTGATCTCGGCCGGTGAGCTCGACCGCGTCCGTGCGACCCTCGATGAGGTGGGGCGCTGGCTGGCGCTACCGCCTGCGGATCGGGCCGCCGCGGGCCTGGTCGTCGTCGACGAGGACCAGCTGCGCGCGCTGCCGGCTGCGATCGAGATGTACCTCGCGGCCTTGGCGCTGATGCGCGGGGACACCGATGCGACGGTCGCGCACGCCAACCGAGTCCTCACTGTCGCGCCGGACGACGACGACATGAGCCGCGCCGCCGCGCAGGCCCTCCTCGGGCTCGCGGCATGGACCGAGGGCGACCTCGACCGGGCCTTCGATGCGTACACCGAGGCGATCGCGGGGATGCGACGAGTCGGGCACATCGCCGACATCCTCGGATGCTCGGTCGCGATGGCCGACATCCGCGTGGCGCAAGGCCGCCTGCGTGACGCGCAGCGACTCTACGAGCAGGGCCTGCAGCTCGTCGACGACTTCGGCACGGGACCGCTGCGCGGCGTCGCCGACATGCACGTGGGCCTCGCCGAGATCCTGCGCGAGCGCGATGACCGTGAGGGCGCGGAGGAGCAGCTGCGACGCGCGCAGGAGCTCGAGGCGTTCGGGACGCCGCAGTTCGCGTACCGCTCGCGAGCAGTGCTCGCCGGACTTCGGTTGGCGGACGGTGACCTCGACGGGTGCCTGCGGCTCCTGGAGGAGGCGGAGCGGGTCTACGACACCGACTTCTCGCCGGCGGTCCGGCCGGTTGGTGCGCGCCGGGCCCGAACCCAGGTCTTGCGGGGCGACATCAGCGCGGCGCGGGCGTGGGTGCGCGAGCGGGGCCTCGCCCCGAGCGACGAGCCGCGCTATGTCACCGAGTTCGAGCACGTCACGCTGGCGATCGTCGTCCTCAACGACCGACCGACCGATCGAGACCTCCAACAGCTGAGCGCGATGCTCGCCCGGCTGCTGACCGACGCGGAGGCCGGCGGGCGCGGCGGCAGCGTGATCGAGATCCTCGCGGTGCAGGCGCTGGTGCTCGACGCGCGGGGCCAGACGGCCGATGCCCAGGCCGCGCTGCGCCGTGCTCTGGATCTCGCCGAACCCGAGGGCTACGTACGCGTCTTCGCGTATCTCGGCACGCGGCTCCGTGAGCTGCGTGAGTCATTGGCGACCGGCGACCGCCCCCGTGGCACCGGCGGCGGGCTCGTCGACCCGCTCAGCGACCGCGAGCTCGACGTCCTTCGGCTGCTCCGGAGCGAGCTCAGCGGCCCCGACATCGCTCGTGAGCTCACCGTGTCGCTGAACACGATGCGCACCCACACCAAGAACATCTACGTGAAGCTGGGCGTCAACAATCGGCGCGAGGCCGTGCGCCGGGCCGACGAGCTCGGCCTCTGACCGGCAAGGCGCAGCCGAGAATCACCACCGAAATCACCACATGTGGTGAGGTCGGCTCACCACATCGATTCGTACGTTGCCGCTCGTGCAGTACGAGATCCGAGTCTCCGGACATCTGAACGCCCGGTGGGCGGCCTGGTTCGACGGGCTGACCCTCACGCCGGCGGATGACGGGACAACGGTCCTCCGCGGCCCGGTCGTCGACCAGGCCGCGCTGCACGGCGTGCTCCAGAAGCTGCGCGACCTCGGCATCCCGCTGATCTCGGTGACGCAGCTCCGACCCGAAGGGGAATGACATGAAGACCATGGACACCGCGCGCAAGCTCGCCCTCGCGGCCGGCGTGCTCTACCTCGTCACGTTCGCCGCGTCGATCCCGACGCTCGTGCTCAAGGCTCCGCTCGTCGACCACGCCGACTTCGTGCTCGGCCACGGCAGCGAGACGAGCGTCATCCTGGGGGGCTTGCTCGACTTCATCTGTGCGGCAGCCGGCATCGGGACGGCGGTGGCGCTCTACCCCGTCGTGCGGCGCTACAGCCGCACCTCGGCGATCGGCTTCCTCAGCTCCCGGACCCTCGAAGCGGCGATCCTCGTCGTCGGCGCGATCAGCCTGCTGTCGGTGGTCACGCTCCGCAACGACCTCGCCGGGAGCGACCCGTCGTCGCTGATGACGACCAGCTCGTCGCTCGTCGCCCTGCACGACTGGTCGTTCCTCTTCGGGCCCGGGTTCGTGCCCGCGTTGAACGCGCTCTTCCTGGCCACGGTGCTCTACCGCGCCAACCTGGTGCCGCGCATCATCCCGCTGCTCGGGCTCATCGGTGCGCCGATCCTGTTCGCATCGAGCCTGGCGGCCATGTTCGGGGAGCACGGCCAGATCTCGTCGACCTCGACGCTGTTCGCCCTGCCGATCGCGGCATGGGAGTTCTCGCTCGGCGTGTACCTGACCGTCAAGGGCTTCAAGCAGCCGGTCGTCGTCGACAACTCGCCGGCGCTGAGCCCGGCGCTCGCGGCCTGACCGAACGAGCACACGCGCGGTGCGTCGCGCTCGTCCTGCACGTCGGGGACGGGTGCGGCGCACTGCCGCGTCGCTCTACCGCTTCTTGGCCGGTGCCTTCTTCTTGACCGCAGTCTTCTTCGCCGGGGCCTTCTTCTTGGTTGCCTTCTTCGCCGGCTTCGCCTTCGACGTGTTCAGGTCGATCGCCTCACGGACGAGCGCCTTCAGCGCCCGCTCGTTGATCTTCTCGCCCTCCTGGATGTCGATCGCGCGTCGCACGTTGCCGTCGAGGCTCGAGTTGAACAGCTTCGACGGATCCCTGAGCGACGCACCCTTGGCGAAGGTGAGCTTCACGACGCTCTTGTAGGTCTCGCCGGTGCAGATGATCCCGTCGTGCTCCCACACGGGCACGCCGCGCCACTTCCATTCCTCGACGACGTCGGGATCCGCCTGCTTGATCAGCGCGCGGACCCGCCGCAGCGTCTCCCCCCGCCAGTCACCGAGCTCCCCGATGCGATCGTCGATGAGCTGCGCGGGTGACTTCGTGGCTGCCATGGCGTCGATGCTATGTCCGCCCGGAGGTCGATGGTCCTCCGGCACCGGTTGCTAAGGTCGCACCTTCTGCGTCGACCTGGGGTGGGTCCTCGGCGCGCATCAGGAGGAGCCGAGCGTGCGTCGACGGGTCGGGATCAGGCAGGTGGCGTGCCTCGCGGGCGCGCTCGTGCTGGCGGGAGGGCTCGCGGTCGTGGGCACCGCCGCGCCGGCGACGGCCGAGCCGATCACCGAGGACTTCGGCTTCACCAACGGCGCGCAGAGCTACACGGTGCCGCCCGGCGTGTGCCAGGTGACGATCGACGCCTTCGGCGCGCAGGGTGGCGCAGGCCGGCTGCCGGTCGACAAGAACTCCGGCGGTCGCGGCGGGCGGGCGACCGCGACGATCCCCGTCACCCCGGGTGAGGTGCTCCAGGTCAACGTCGGGGGTCAAGGAGCGCAGGGCACGATCGGCACCGGTGGCGCCGGTGGGTTCAACGGTGGCGGCGCAGGCGGTGCGGCCGGGAGCAGCGGCGGCGGCGGCGGCGGGGCATCGGACGTCCGACAGGGCGGCACCACCCTCGCGAACCGCGTGGTGATCGCGGGCGGCGGTGGGGGCGGCGCTTCGGCCGGACCCTCGTTCCCGGGCCAGGGCATCGGCGGCGGGGGTGGTGGCCAGAACGGCGACCCCGGCACCGGCGGCGGGCCGTCCGTCGGCGCCGGCGGTGGCGGCACGCAATCCGGGGGCGGCACGTCCGGCGTGAGCAACCCAGCTGGCGTGAATGGCGAAGTCGGCCAGTCGGGCATCGGCGGTGCCGGGGCGGCGAGCACGCTCACGACGGGTGGTGGCGGTGGCGGCGGCTACTTCGGCGGTGGCGGCGGGGGTGCCGACGACACGAGCAACATCGCGGGTGGCGGTGGCGGTGGCGGGTCCGGCTTCGGACCGGTCGGCACCGTGTTCGAGAACGGCGTGCGCTCGTCCCAAGGCGAGATCCTCATCACCGCGGATCCCGAGGTCACGTGCGAGTCGGCCGCGGTGGCCGTCCTCATCGACCCGACCTTCGCCGGCTGACCATCCGTCACACCGTGCGGCCCGACCGCCGGGACGACCAGACGCTCGGTACGGTGTCGCCATGGCGAGGCGGGGGTTGGGGATCGCGCTGGTGGCGGTGACGCTCGGGCTCACTGCGTGCGGTGGCGGAGGAAGTGGAGGGAGCGGCGGCGAGGCCGCACCCACCAACGCGTGCGACCTGCTCACCACCGACGAGGCCGACGATCTGCTCGGCGTCCCGACCGGTGGCGCATCGGAGGACACCGACCGCAGCAGCGGCACGTACTGCGAGTGGGTGTCGAAGGACAGCAACGACGACGGCGACGCGGCGAGCGACGACGGCGAGGGCGGCCCGTCCTACTTCATCAGCGTCGAGGACGAGACCGGCGAGGACGCGGTCCAGGGCTTCGAGTCGGGACGGCGCTCCGACGAGAGCGACGACGACGAGCCTCAGACCCAGGACGTCGACGGCCTCGGCGACGACGCGTACTTCGAGCGGAGCGGCGGGCTGGCGGTCCGGAGCGGCGCGCGCGTGTTCTCGGTCTACGTCGGCGACAACGAGCTGCACCCGCTGACGACGGCGGAGCTCCGCGACATCGAGCGGCGTGCCGCCGAGATCATCGTCGAGCGCATCGGCGACTCGGGTGGCGATGGCGGAGACCTCACCGACGCCCAAGAGTGTGGCCGCAGCGGCCGGTGTCTCGGGTCGCGGTTCCGGGCGTGCGATCTGATCACCGACGCGGAGATCCAGGATCGCACCGGCTACGTCGTCGAGCGTGCGAACGGGCAGATCGAGCCGGGGGAGAGCGACAGCGCCGGCGTCTGCGAGTACGTGCTCGAGCCGCCTGCAGAGTCGGACAACACCGAGAACCGGCTGCTCGAGATCCGCGGTGACGACGATGCCGACGCGGCCGAGCGGCAGTACCGGGAAGCCCGCACGGACGCGGAGCAGGACGACGCGCTCGAGGAGCTCCCCGCCCTGGGTCCGGACGCGTTCTACTCCTCGGTCTGGAACGAGGTCGTCGTGCTGCACGACGGCACGTTCTTCACCGTCTCGTACGAGGGTCGCTTGCCGGACGGGCGGGACGACACCTCGCCGGAGCTGGTGCAGACCGCGATCGACCTCGCGGCCGTCGCGTTCGGCCGCGCCGCGTAGCGGTCAGAGCGGTTCGCCGAGCGCCCTCCGGAGCACCGCGGCCTCGTCCTCGAGTGCGGTCGCCGCTTCCCGACGACCGGCCTCGCGGTACTGCGCCGCGTGCGTGAGACGATCGTCGATCTCGGTACGCACCAGCGCGGCGACGTCGTCCTCCGAGAGTGCTCTCCGTACTCCCTCACCCGCGCCGAGCCCCCTGATCGAGCCGGCGATCGGCGAGTCGTCGACGGCTGCAGGCGTGTCCGGGGTGTCGACCGCCTCGGCGTTGTCGATCGCGCTCAGCGCCGATCGCAACGCCGTGATCGCGCTCCGGTCGCGTGCCTTCATCGCGACGGCGAGCGCGTCGCGCAGCCGCTCGCGGATCGTCACCCGAGACGCACGACGTGGGCCTCGATGTCCGGCGTGTCGCGCGGCGCCGGGTCGGGCTCCGCGCCGGGGCGGCCCAGGTTCACCCAGCCGAGCAGCTGGTCGTTCGCGCCCATGCCGAGCAGGGCGCGCAGCGCGCTGCCGTCGACGTGTGCCGTGCTCCGCCACGCGGCGCCCAGACCGAGCGCGTGCGCGGCGAGGGTGATCGCGTAGCCGCTGGCCGACGCGGTCGTGAGCTGCTCCCAGACCGGGATCTTGGCGTCGGTCTTCGGTGCGGCGATGACCGCGATCAGCGCCGGTGCCGCGAACGCCTTGTCACGCACGCCGGAGGGATCGGCGCCGGCCTCGGCCGCGGCGGCTGCGAGCGCATCGCCGAACTGCTCGCGGCCGGCGCCGCGCACGACCGCGAAGCGCCACGGCTGGAGCCCACCGTGGTCGGGCACGGTGGCGGCGGCGCGCAGGAGCACGTCGAGCTCGGCGTCGGTGGGGCCCGGTTCCTCGAGCTTGGACGCGCTGCGGCGGTTGAGGATCAGGTCGACCAACGAGCCGGTCGGCGCCGACGCGGGTGCTGGGGCGTGGGCCGCGGCGACCTCGGGTGCCGGGGCCTCGCGCTCGGACGGGGTCCGGCCGGTGCGGTCCTTGAGCGAGCCGAGACCCAGCGAGCCGTCCACGGCCTCCACCCTAGGCAGCCACCGACCGGACCGACGCCGGGGCGTCGCTCAGGCGGCCTTCGCCGACTGACCGGCCTGCTGCTTCGCGGCCACGATGCGATCGCCGAGGTCGGCGAGCGTCTCCCGATCGAGCTTCTTCTTCAGCTTCGGGAACATCTCGGTCTCTTCGTCCTTCACGTGGTGCTTGATGCCGGCCTTGACCATGTCGACGGCGGCACCGAAGCCCGGCGCGTCCGCGAGCTGCTCGAGCTTCTCGAGCCCCTGGCGGGCGAGCTTGTGCTCGACCTCGGCTTCCTGGACCTCCTCGGCGCCGAGCTTCTCCCGGGCGACCGGGTAGACGATGCGCTCCTCGATCTCCATGTGCAGGCGCATCGCGGCGACGAGCGCGTCGATGGTCTGCTGGCGGCGAGGTCCGGGCTTCTTGCTCTCCTCGAGCCGCTTCAGCAGCGTCTCGGCCTCGCGGTGATCCTTGCGGAGCAGCGTGATCGGGTCGTTCATCGGAGTCCTCCCCTGGGCGGTTCGTGCGCTCCGGAAGTTCCCCGCTGGACGGAGCCCGAAACGTACTGTTCCCCGGAACGAGGGGAGAGCACGTGGACGTCCGCAGCATCGTCGAGGTCGAGCCCGAGGTCGAGCACAACGGCACCGTGCCGGTCTGGTACCTCGTGCACCCGCGCGAGATGAAGGAGATCACCGACGGCGGCTTCCTCGAGCTCATCAACGAGTTCGAGGTCGCGGCCGGTGGGGCCGTGTTCCCGCACGAGCACCCGACGCACGAGTGGTACTTCGTGATGTCCGGCCGCGGCGTGATGATCGTGGCCGACGAGGAGCGACCGGTCGGTCCCGGCGACCTCGTGTACATCCCGCCCGACACCGTCCACAGCCTGCGCCCGACGGGCGGTGGCGCGATCCACTGCTTCTGCTTCGCGGTGGGCGTGAAGGGTGCGGCCGAGATCGACTACACGTCGCACTGACCGGCGCGCCGCGCCGTCAGTCGTGCACCCAGTGCCACGCTTCGGGGCTCCCGCCGCCCTGCTGACTGTTCGGCGGTTGGTAGAAGCCGTAGTTCGCGGCGTTCGCGACCAGCCAGTGGTAGCCGGGTGAGCTGAAGGTCATCTGGCCGAACTGGTCCTGGAGGTCGACCGCGCGCCCCCACCCGTGCTTGCTGGTGCCGGGCACCGCGGCCAGGTTGCACTGACCGATGAAGCAGTACCAGTTGCGCCACCAGACCTGCATGTCGTAGCTGCGGTAGCACGCGGTCTTCTCCGGCGGCACGACGCCCGGCGGCAGGTACGCGTCCTTCTCCGGCGCCAGCGCGATGCCCTGCGCGTTCGCGTGCGCCAACATCACCGTGAACTGCGTCGCGATGTCGTTGGCGACGCGGCACTCCGGCGAGACCGTGTACAGCGCGGAGTCGGGGAGGCGACCGTTGGTGGCGAAGCCGCCACCGGCGACCGGGATGCAGCCGGCCGCGACGACAGCGATCGCGACGACGCCGAGCAGCGCGGCGGTGAGTCGCCGTGGGGAGCGCCGGGGCGGGATGCGCACGTGGGATTCCTCTCGTCGCGGACCGTTCGCCCCTGTACCCGCCTCACCAGGCTGGCATGCGCGCCGGCACGCGGCAACGACCGGACCGTGCGAGGCGAGCCCTGACGGCGCCTAGCCTGCGCCCGATGGTCGCGCCGACGATGAGCCGGGGACGGCGGTTCGCGGTCCTGGCGGTGCTGTGCCTCCCGCTGCTGCTGGTGGGGATGGCGATGACCATCCTCTTCCTGGCCATCCCCGACATCGCGCGCGACCTCGACGCCGATGCCAGCGATCTCCAGTGGGCCTTTGCGGCCTACGGCATCGTGTTCTCGGGCCTGGTCATCACCGGTGGTGCGCTCGGCGACCGCTACGGGCGCCGTCGACTGCTGCTGCTCGGCCTCGTGATCTTCGGTGCCGCATCGTTCGCGGGTGCGTTCGTGGAGACCGCCGAAGGTCTGGTGATCGCGCGCGCGGTCATGGGCCTCGGTGCCGCGCTCCTCATGCCGGGCACCCTTTCGATCGTCACCACCGTGTTCACCGAACCCCAGGAGCGGGTGCAGGCCATCGGCATCTGGTCCGGGGTCGGCGGCCTCGGGTTCATCCTCGGACCACCGATCGGCGGCGTGCTGCTCTCGAGCTTCTGGTGGGGCTCCGTGATGGTTGCGAACGTGCCGATCGTCGTGGTCTCGTTCGTCCTCGCGGTGCTGCTCGTCCCCGAGTCGCGCGACCCCGAGCACCACCGGCTCGATCCGGTCGGGGCGGTCCTCTCGATCGTCGCGGTGTCGACGGCGGTGTTCGCCTTCATCGAGTCGCCCGAGCGGGGCTGGGGGAGCGCACCGGTGCTCGGTGCCCTCGTCGTGTTCGCGATCGCGACGGCCGCGTTCGTGCGCTGGGAGCTCCGCCACGAGGCCCCCATGCTCGACGTCCGGCTCTTCCGCTCGGCGCTGTTCACCGTGCCGGCCGTCGTGATCACGTTCGGGTTCTTCGTCGCGTGGGGCATCCAGTTCCTGATCCCGCAGTACCTCCAGTTCCTCGAGGGCGAGTCGGTCCTGACGGTGGGTGTCGTGATGGCCGTGATCTCGGTCACCTGGAGCATCTCGGCGCCGTTGATCCCGCGCGTGGTCGCCAAGGTCGGTGAGCGTCGCGTCATGGCTGCCGCACTCCTGGTGACGGCGGCGGGCGTCGCGTGCTTCCTCGCGGTCGACACCGGCATCACGATGGTGGCCGTGCTCGTGGGCCTGGCCGCGATCGGCGCAGGCATGGGGTCGACGACCACGCCCGCAACCTCCATGCTCGTGTCCGGCCTCCCTCCGGAGAAGGCCGGCGTCGGCTCCGCGATGAACGACGTCACCCGCGAGGCGGGCGCGGCATTCGGCGTCGCCGTGCTCGGGAGCGTGCTCGCCTTCCGTTTCAGCGACCGGGTCGAGCACGCGCTCGCCGGCACGCGCGGCCAACGGGCTCGCGCGGTCGATGGCATCCACAGCGCGCAGCAGGTCGCGCGTCGCCTGGGTGGCACGAAGGGTGCCCGGCTCCGCGACGCGGCCGACGCGGCGTTCACGAGCGGCTTTCGGCTCGCGGTGATCGTCGGTGTCGCGGTGCTCGTGGTCGTGGCCATCCTCGTGCTCGTGAAGCTGCCTCGCCATCGCGACGCGCCCGCAGACGCTCAGCGTTGAGGCGTCCTCGAGCGCTTGGGCGCTGAGCGCCCGGAGTCACCCCAGGTCGCCGTAGACCGCTTGGGTGCGCGCGAAGAAGGCGACGTCCCACTCGCCGTGCTCGGGCGGGCCGATGCCCGACGCCTTCCATCCGCCGAACGGAGCGTCGGGGTGCACCGGCAGCGGCCCCGCGCCCAGCTGGACCATGCCGACGTCGGCGTGATCGGCGATGGCGGCGCGAGCGCCGGGATCGCTGGTGCACGCGGCCAGCACCAGACCCTGGCGCACGCCGTTGGCCAACGCGATCGCGTGGTCGAGGTCGTCGGCCACCTGGATGACCGCGACGGGGCCGAAGCTCTCGTCCTGCACGATCGCGCTCTCCGGCTCGGCGTCGGCGACGATCGTCGGCGTGATCCACGGGCCCGGGCCGAGGTGCTCGGGCACCGCGCCGCCGGTCACCAGGCGCGCACCTGCGGCGATGGCGCGGCCGACCTCCGTGAGCACGCGGTCTCGGGCCGCGACCGAGATCATGGGGCCGAGGTCGGTGGCGCGGTCGTGCGGGTCCCCCACCACCAGTGCCTCGGTCGCCGTACGCGCGCGGGCTTCGAAGTCGCTCACGACCGACCGCTCCACGACGAACCGCCGGATCGCGGTGCACCGCTGGCCGGAGTAGCCGAACGCGGCCCGCACGAGGTCGGGCACGTCGCGCGCGAGGTCGGCGTCGGCGAGGACGATCGCGGCGTTGTTGCCGCCGAGCTCGGCCTGCACCGGCTTCGGCGTTCGTGCACACCGAGCGGCGATCGCGCGCCCGGTGGCGATCGAGCCGGTGACGGCCACGCCGTCGATGCCCGGGTCGTCGCAGAGCGCTTCGGCGGTGGCGCGGGCGCCGTGCACCAGCCCGACGAGGCCGTCGGGGATCCCGGCGGCACGGAGCGTGTCGAGCAGCGCGTCGGCACAGCCCGGCGCTTCGGGCGGGGGCTTGAGCACGGCGCCGTTGCCGAGCGCCAGCGCGGGCGCCAGCTTGCCGACGGCGAGCGCGACGGGGTTGTTCCAGGGCATCACGAGACCCACCACGCCGAGCGGGCGGTACCGGACGCGCACGCGAGGCGCGAGCTCGCGCGCATCGGCCCAGCGCTCGCGCACCAGGGCGCAGGCCGAGCGGACGTGCGCGGCCGCACGGCCCACCTCGTCCTCCGCTGCGGCGACGGGCTTGGCGACCTCCTCGACGATCAGCGTCGCGATGCGGTCCCGCTCGTGCTCGAGCTCGGCGGCCCAGCGGTCGAGGGCGTCGGCCCGCGCAGCGGGTGCGAGCGCGGCCCACGAGAGCTGCGCGGTCCGGGCACGCGCGGTCACCTCGGCGACCCGTTCGGCGTCGTCCTCCGGTGGGGTGAGGGCCGGGCGGCCGGCCAGGTGATCGACCAGCTCGGCGACGGGCGCGAAGCGCGCCGCGCGGCCGTCGAGCCAGTCGCGCGTGAGGGTGGCGTGGACCAGGTCGGTGGTGCCCACGCCGTCGTCGGCGATCACCACGCGGTAGCCCTGCCGGTACGCGTCGACCGCGGTGTTCCGCACGCAGGCGTGGAGGTACACGCCGGCGACGATCAGGTCCGTGACCGCGCGCTCGCGCAACCAGGCGTCGAGCGCCGGGTCGTCGAAGCCGCTGTAGAACTGCTTGGACGCGACCAGCTCGCCGGCGGTCGGTGCGAGCAGGGGCGGCGGCTCGGCGCCCGGGGTGCCGGCGACGCACGCGGCGGTGTCGGTGGCGACCCAGTGCGGCATGCGATCGGTGCCGTCGGCGTTCGTGAGCGTGTGCACGTGGGCCACCGGTACGCCGGCGCTCCGTGCTGCTTCGAGGAGGTCCGCGACCCGGTCGACGAGCGTCGTGGCGTCGGGCGTGAGGCCCGGTCGGGTGAGGAAGTCGTGCTGGAGATCGACGAGGACGAGCGCGCGCGCCGGCGGTGTGGTCACTCGACGACCGCCGGGGCGGGCGCGTGCGCCACGGCCTCGGCGATCCGCGCGGCGAGGTCGCGCGTGCCAACGACGGTGCTGTGCGGACCCGCCACGTCGGCCGTACGGAAGCCGTCGGCGAAGACCTGCTCGATCGCGCGCTCGACCGCGTCGGCCGCGTCGGCTCGGCCGTAGCTCTCGCGCAGCATCATGGCGAGGCTGAGCAGCTGGGCAGCGGGGTTCGCGCGGTCCGACGCGGTGAGGTCGTGCGCGGCGCCGTGTCCGGTCTGGTACACGGCGTGGCCGTCGTCGGTGAAGTTCGCGGAGTACGACATGCCCCGCGACCCGAGGACGAGCGCAGCGGCGTCGGCAACGATGTCTCCGAGCATGTTGGAAGCCACGACGACGTCGAAGCGCTCCGGCTGCGCGACGAGCTGGAAGCACGCGTTGTCGACGTCGATGTGCTCGAGCGCGACGTGGTGCTCCGCCGCGATCGTGTCGGCCCGCTCGTTCCAGAGCGCGCTGACCTCGGGGATCCCGCCGCGCTTGGTGACGACGGCCAGGCGACGGTCGCGCACCGTGGCGGCGCGCGCGGCCACGTGCAGGATCCGATCGACCTGCGCGGTCGTGTAGGTGAGCTCCTGGAAGGCGGTGTTGCCATCGGGGCTGCGGCCGAACCGGCCGAGGTAGAGGCCGGCGATGTTGTCGCGCACGATCATCACGTCGACGTCGCGCAGCCGCTCGGGCCGCACGATCGATGCGTCGAAGAGCGCCGGCGACGGTCGGACGGGCACGAGCTTGCAGTAGAGGTCGAAGCGGGCGCGGAGCTGGTAGACGAACCGGCCGCCGACCGCGCCGCAGAACACCGGGCCGCCGGCGGCGAAGGTGGCCTCGAAGAACTCGGCCATGTCGTCGGCCAGCTCCTGGCCGTACGGCCCGGGCGGATGGAGCTCCGGGGCGGTGCGGAGGTCGAAGGTGAGCCCGAAGGCCTCACTCACGGT
>CAZKTS010000042.1:0-8684 GCA_964555735.1 uncultured Bifidobacteriaceae bacterium | reverse complement strand
CCTTCTACTGCAACGGCGCCGACCCGGGCTTCGCGAGCGATCTCGTGCCGGTCACGCTGCTCAGCCTCATGGACGACCTCGAGGCCGTCCGCATCCAGGAGATCATCGACTACTCGTTCTACGACCAGCCCGAGACGATGAACGTCCTGTTCGGGTTCGGCATGCCGCTCGACTACGACGCGCCGCTGTTCTCCAGCGGTGCGCTCACGGAGTACTGGGGTGGCGTGATCACCCTCCTCGCCACGAAGCTCGGGGTCGAGCTCGACGAGATCCGGGAGACCCACGAGCTCGCGGCGATGGACCGCGACATCGAGATCGCGGTCGGCCCGGTCCCCGCTGGCACGACGGCCGCGATCCGCTTCGACGTCCAGGGGATCGTCAACGGCAAGCCGGTGATCGTCGTGGAGCACTACACCCGAGTCCACCCCGACGCCGCGCCGGACTGGCCGAAGTGGCCGGGCGGCGAGAACGGCTACCGCGTGCTGCTCGAGGGTCGGCCGAACCTCGTGTGTGCGGTGACCATGGCCGACGAGCACGGCGGCGACGGCGGTCTCATCGCGAACGGCATGCGCGTCGTGAACGCGATCCCGTTCGTCTGCGACACCGACCCCGGCCTGCTCGACACGCTCGACATCCCCGACGTGGTGACGAAGAACCTCAAGTTCTGAGTCCACGGCGGACCGACGCAAGGAGACGGCCATGAGCTATCGGGTCCTGCACTCCGGAACGGGCAACGCCGGCAAGCTCGCGCTGCGGGGTGTCATCCAGCACCCCGACCTCGACCTCGTGGGAGTGCTCGCGTTCTCGCCCGAGAAGGTCGGTCGCGACGCAGGAGAGCTCGCGGGGGTGGCGCCTACCGGGGTCGCCGCGATCGGTGACATCGACGAGGCACTCGCGCTCGAGGCCGACTGCCTCTGCTACCTGGCGGACGGCTTGAAGTACACCCAGGAGTCCGTTGACCTGATGGCGCGTTTCCTGGCGGCGGGGCGCAACGTCGTCACCACGTCGGTGCTGCCATTGGTGTACCCGCCGACGGCCGCGCCAGAGCTGCGCGAGCCGATCGAGGTGGCGTGTACGGAGGGCGGCACGACGTTCTTCTGCAACGGCGCGGACCCGGGGTTTGCGAGCGACCTCGTGCCGGTGACGTTGCTCGGCGTCATGGACGACCTTCACCGTGTCCGCATCCAGGAGATCATCGACTACAGCTTCTACGACCAGCCCGAGACCATGCAGGTGGTGTTGGGGTTCGGTGAGGCGCTCGACTACGACGCCCTGTTGTTCTCGAGTGGAGCATTGACCCAGTACTGGGGCGGCGTGATCACCCTGATCGCCGACACGCTGGGTGTCGAGCTCGAGGAGATCCGAGAGACCCACGAGCGCGTGGCGATGGATCGAGACATCGAGATCGCCGTCGGGACGATTCGTGCCGGCACGACGGCGGCGAGCCGCTTCGATGTGCAGGGGATCGTCAACGGCAAGCCGGCCATCTGTGTCGAGCACTACACGCGCGTGCACGAGGACGCCGCTCCCGACTGGCCGCGCTGGTCTGCGGGTGAGAGCGGCTATCGCGTGCTGCTCGAGGGTCGGCCGAACCTCGTGTGCTCGGTCACGATGGCCGACGAGCACGGAGGCGACGGGAGTCTCATCGCGAACGGCATGCGTGTGGTCAACGCCATCCCGTTCGTGTGCGACACCGAGCCGGGTGTCCTCGACACCCTGGACATCCCCCACTCGGTGACCCAGAACCTCCGCTTCTAGATCAGGCCTTGCTGTCGGCCTCGATCGTCTCGGCCGAGAGGAACCCGAACACCATGGCCGGGCCGATGGTCGCGCCGGCACCGGCGTAGCGGGTGCCCATGACGGTCGACGCCGAGTTGCCCGCCGCGTAGAGGCCGGCGATCGGTGTGCCGGCCTCGTCGAGCACCCGACCGTGGATGTCGGTGATCAGGCCGGCCTTGGTGCCGAGGTCGCTCGGGACCATGGGGACCGCGTAGAACGGCGCGGTCTCGATCGGGCCGAGCGTGGGGTTCGGCTTCGCGCGCGGGTCGGAGTAGTAGCGGTCGTTGGCGCTCTCGCCCCGGTGGAAGTCCTCGTCGACGCCGGTCTTCGCGAACCCGTTGAACCGATCGATGGTCGCCTTCAAGGCGACGGGATCGACGTCGATCGACGCGGCGAGCTCGTCGAGGGTGTCCGCCTTGTGGAGCCAGCCGTCGCCGGGACGCCAGCCTTCGGGGAGCTTCTTGTCGGGCATCACCATCGACGGCAGCACCGGGCCGATGTTGAAGCGGGAACGGTAGGTCTTGTCGACGACGAACCAGGCCGGGATGGTCGCGTGGTCCTTCGCGTCCTGCTCGTAGGTGTCGATGATGAGGTCGTTGTAGCTCTCGCCCTCGTTCACGAACCGCTTGCCGTCCCGGTTCACGAAGATCCCGTGGGGGAGGCTCTTCTCGATCATCAAGACGTTGTGGTACCGCTGGCCCGGCGGCATGGTCGCCGGCATCCACCACGCCTCGCGCATGAGCTCGGTGTCGAGCTTGGCGCCGACCTTCTGCCCGGCGACGATGCCGTCGCCGGTGTTGTCGTAGTTGCCGACGGTCCAGTCCCCCTCGATCGGGGAGCGCTGGTACTGCTTGCGCATCTCACCGTTGCGCTCGAACCCGCCCGCGGCGACCACCACACCCTTGCGGGCCTCGACGCGGACGTCCTTGCCGTCGTGGCGTACGACCGCACCGGTGACGCGGCCGCCTTCGGACACCAGCTCGAGCACCGGCGAGTCGAGCCACATCGGAACCTTGCGGTCGTTCAGCGATGCGCCGAGTGCGGCCATGAGCGCCTGACCCATGCTGAGGAACGGGTCCCGACCGCCGGTCTTCTTCCGCTTGCCGGCGCGCATGGCGTACTTGGCCATGCCCGTGACCATGATCATCTTGGGCTTCAGGCCCGGCTGCAGCAGACCACGCGCCGTCGGGATCGTCATCATGAACTTCCCCATGATGAGCGCGGGCGGGTAGGGCTCGTGGAGGGTGGCGAACAGCTCGCCGAGGCGCGCGCCGTCGAACGCCGCCGGCTCGAGCGAACGACCGCCGGCGCGACCGCCGGGGTCTTCGGGGTGGTAGTCGGGGTAGAAGTCCAGCGCCTCGAGCTCGAGCTGGGTGTTGGCCTCGAGGTACTCGACCATCCGGTTGCCCTCGCGCACGAAGGTCTCGATGAAGTCGTCGGCCACCTTCCCGCCCGTGAGGTGCTTGATGTACTTCACGCCGTCGGCCTCGGAGTCCTCGATGCCCTTGTCGCGCATGCTCGAGTTCGCAGGGATCCACACCGCGCCGCCCGACATCGCAGTCGAACCGCCCCACGTCGAACCCTTCTCGGCGACCAGGACGTCGAGCCCGAGGTCGTGGCCACGGATCGCGGCGCACAGTCCCGCGCCGCCCGAACCCATCACGAGCACGTCGACCGAAGTGTCCCAGGCCATCAGCTTCTCCCTGTGTGTCGAGGTGTCCGGTTCAGAACGAGTCAGGTCGCACGAGGGCGTCGGTGCCGCCGTCGACGAACACGACGCTGCCGACGACGAACGATGCTGCAGGGCTGAGGAGCCACTGCGCCGCGGCCGCGATCTGCGGCGGCTCCGCCCACTGGCCGACCGGCACCGGGACCTCCCGCATCAGCGGGCCGAGGTCAGGGTCGTCCAGCGTCACCTGGGTGAGCGGCGTGTGCGTGTTGCCGGGGGCAAGCGCGTTGAGGCGGACGCCGTCGGCTGCCCACGCGGGAGCCTGACGGCGGGTCCAGCGCGCGAGCGCGAGCTTCACGCTCGCGTAGGTGACGCCGCTGTCGGTCGACTGCGCGATCGCGGCGGGTTCGTCGCCGCCGAGCAGAGTCTCGACGAGCCCGTCGTCGACCGGCGCGACGGTGGCCGCGCACGAGCTCACCGCCAGCGCGGACGGCTGGTCGCCGCGGGTGAGCGCCTCGTGGAGGCCGTCGAGCATGGCCACGCTGCCGAAGTAGCTGACGGTGGTGAGCAGGGGAGCCTCGACCGTCGCCGGCACGCCGGCGAAGCCGCCGTAGCCGTCGAGGGTGCCGCCGCAGGCCTCGAGCACGCCGGCGATCGCGTCGGCCCGGCCGTCCGCGGTGCCCAGGTCGGCCACGACCTCGGCGTCGCGCAGGTCGACGCCGATGACCCGGTGGCCGTCGGCCTCGAGCGCGGACCGGGTCGCGGCGCCGATGCCCGAGGCCGATCCGGTGAGCGCGATCGTCCGCATGTCCGTTCCCCCCTGACCGCCCGCGGCTGCGGCGCTCGGTCGCCCGGGAGTCTCCACGCGCCGCGTGCTCAAGTCAAGGAGTTGACAATCCCCTGAGCACAGGGGTCGCCGCGACGCGCCACAAAGAAGAGGAAGAGGAAGAGGAAGAGGAAGAGGAGAGAGGAGCGGTCAGTCGGACGAGGCGCCGAGCACCTCGGCGTCCTCGTCGGGCGCGTCGGCGGGCTCGGGCAGGCCCTCCTCGAGCGCGTCGATGCAGCGCTCGAGCGCATCCTGGAGCAGCGCCACCTCGGCGGCGCTGAGCCGGCTGGTGAGCTGGATGTCGAAGGCCGACACCCGGGCGGTCGCGTCCTCGTAGATCTTCACCCCGAGCTCGGTGGCGGTCGCCTCGATCACCCGGGAGGACGCGAGCGGCTTGCGGCTGATGTAGCCCAAGCGCTCGAGCCCGCTGACCAGGCCGGTCATGGCCTGGGGGGTCACGAAGCAGGCGCGGGCCAGTTCGGCCGACGACGCCACCTTGAGGCGCACGAGGGCCTGGAGCACCGCGTACTGCGACGGCGTGAGGCCGAGGTCGCGCAGCGCGTCGGCGATGGTGGCGTAGGCCGCGCGCTCGGTGCGCTTGATGAGCCACGAGGTACGACCGACCTGGGGCGTGTACTGGTCCGGCTTCACCACGTGGTTCCTGCTCCGTCCGTCAACGGGTGGGCCTGGCCCCCCGCGTCGCCCCGCTCTCGACCTCGAGCGAGCGCTGCTCGACCGAGGACGTCGAAGGCCGAACCCTACCCGCCCGATCGCTGATATCAAGACCTTGCTATGCAGACGGGACCATGGGAGGATTCGCCCCCGATGGACACTCCTGCGAGCAGCATTCTTCCACGGCCCTCTTCCGGCGAACGGCTTCTCGCCGGCAAGGTCGCCGTCGTCACCGGCGCCGCGGTGGGCATCGGTGCGGGCATCGCGAAGGCGCTCGCGGTCCACGGCGCCCAGGTGCTCGTGAACGACGTCGACGAGGCCGGGGCCCGCGCCACCGCCGACGCGCTCACAGCGGACGGCGGTGCCGCGGGCGCGGTGCACATCGGCGACGTGCGCGAAGCGGAAGCGGTCGCGGGCATGGTCGACGCGGCTCGCGAGCTCGGGGGCGGGCGCGTCGACGTCCTCGTGAACAACGTCGGCGAGTTCCGACCCAACGGTCTCTTCATCGAGAGCACCGAGGACGACTGGCAGCACCTCTACGCGCTCAACCTGCTGCACATCTTCCGGGTGACGCGGGCGTTCCTGCCCGTGATGGTCGAGAGCGGCGGTGGGTCGATCATCAACGTGTCGTCCGTCGAGGGCTTCCGGGGCATCCCGAACAACGCGGTGTACTCGGCGTTCAAGGCCGGCGCGATCAACTTCACGCGCAGCCTCGCGGCCGAGGTCGGCGTGCACGGCATCCGCGTCAACGGCATCGCGCCCGACCTCACCGACACGCCGCAGCTGCCGCTGTCGAAGGTCCTGCCGCCGGAGGTGGGGCCGATGATCCCCTACTGGGTGCCCGTCGGCCGCTTCGGCCGCCCGGACGACCACGGCGACGTCGCCGTGTTCCTCGCGTCGGAGCAGTCGCGCTTCGTGACCGGCCAGACGATCAACGTCGACGGTGGGACGCTCGCAGCCCCCGGTTGGTACCGGCGGCCCGACGGCAGCGGATTCACCAACATGCCGAAGCTGCAGTAGCGACCGCGATCTCGGGGGGACGATCATGGCGCAGACCGATGCACCGCCGAGCGACTGGCCGACGCTCGACTACAACCCGCTCGTCGGGCCGCAGACCCGCGACCGCCATCCGGTCATGGCGCAGGCGCGGGAGTCCTGCCCCGTCTTCTTCAGCCCCGCGCTCCACGGGTGGGTGGTGACGCGCCACCGCGACATCTGCGACGTCGTGCGCAACGTCGAGGTCTTCTCGAGCGAGGGTGGCACCAAGCCGCTCGTACCGCTCTGCGCGGAAGCCGAGGCGATCCTGGCCGAGGGGTACCCGTTCGACAAGGTCGGCTCGGTGCTCGTCACCGACCCGCCGCTCCACACGCGTCTCCGCAAGTTCATCGTCGGCGTGTTCACGCCTCGCCGGGTGGCCGAGATGGAGCCACGGGTCTACGAGATCGCCGAGTCGCTCGTCGACGACATCATCGCCGACGGCCACGCCGACCTGGTCGCGCGCTTCGCGTACCCGATGCCGCTCGCGCTGATCATGGGTCTGCTCGATGTCCCGGTCGAGGACGGGCCCCAGCTCCACAAGTGGAGCGCCGACAAGCTCAACCTCCAGTACACGGTGCTCGACGACGCCGGGCAGGTCGCGGCCGCGCGTGGCTTCGTGGAGCTCCAGCAGTACTTCGAGGCGCTCATCGAGCAGCGTCGGGCCGAGCCGGGCGACGACGTGGTGTCGGGCTTGCTCAACCTCCGGGTCGAGGACGAGCGACCGCTGCGCACCGAGGAGATCATCGGCCAGCTGATGGGCGTGCTCGTGGGCGGTCACGAGACGACGATGAACCTCATCGCCAACTCGCTGGTGCTGCTGCTCCAGGACCGCGCCCAGTGGGATGCAGTGTGCGCCGATCCGTCGCTCGCCGTCGCCGCGGTCGAGGAGTCGCTGCGCGTCGAGGCGCCGTCGTTCGGCACCTGGCGCACCACGACGGTCGAGACCGAGCTGGGTGGCGCGACCATCCCGGCGGGAGCACGGGTGCACATCGTGTGGGGCTCCGCCAACCACGACGCCGAGGAGTTCCCGGACGATCCCGACCGCTTCGACATCCACCAGGAGCGTGACGGCATCAACCTCGCCTTCGGTCGGGGCCTCCACTTCTGCCCCGGCGCCGCCCTGGGGCGGCTCGAGGGCCGGGTCGCGCTGGAGGTCCTCACCCGCCGCATCCCGTCGCTCCGGCTCGAGCCCGGCGTCACCCTCGAGTACCGATCGAGCGCGGTGCAGCACGGACCGATCGCCCTCCCGGCGGTCTGGGACACCGATACCTGAGCAGGAGCAGCTGATGCCCAACCCCAAGGCGACGATGGTCGTCGACGCGCCCGTGGACGAGGTCTGGACCCTGGTTCGCCCGTTCGACAAGTCGAACGAGTGGCACCCGTCGCTCCCGCCGGCGCGCATCGTCGACGACCAGCCGGCCGACACGATCGGGTGCGTTCGCGTCTTCGACGTCAACGGCACCGAGGTACGCGAGCGACTTCTCGAGCTCGACGACGACGCGCATGTGTGCCGGTACGCGCTGGAGCAGAGCACCATGCCGGTGACCAACTACGTGGGCACGTTGCAGGTCTCGCCCGAAGGGGACGGACGCTCGCTCGTGCAGTGGTCCGCCCAGTTCGACTGCGCCGCCGATGCGGAGGAGCAGCTCACCGGCGTGTTCGAGCAGGGCATCTTCGGCCCGGGGCTCGAGGCGCTGCGCGACCGGTTCGCCTGAGCGCGGCCGATGTCCACTGCGCTGCCCGACTACGCGACCAAGTACGCCCACGCGAAGCTCGAGCGCACCGACGGCATCCTGGAGGTGACGCTCCACTCCGACGGCGACACGCTGGTGTGGGGTGACAGCCCGCACACGGAGCTGGGTCATCTGTTCGCCGACATCGCGTGCGACCCCGACAACCGGGTGGTGATCCTCACCGGCTGTGGCGATCGGTTCATCGGCAAGCTCGACACCAGCTGGGTCGGCGAGATGACGCCGGCCAAGTGGGACAAGATCTACTTCCACGGGAAGCGCCTGCTCGCGAACCTCCTCGACATCGAGGTGCCGATCGTCGCCGCGGTCAACGGTCCGGCGTCCGTGCACGCCGAGCTCGCGGTCCTCTCCGACATCGTGCTGGCGTCCGACACCGCGTACTTCCAGGACGCTCCTCACTTCCGCTATGGCACCGTGCCGAGCGACGGCGTTCATGTGGTGTGGCCGCTGCTCCTCGGCATGAACCGCGGGCGGTACTTCCTCCTCACCGGCAAGCGGCTGAGCGCCGAGGAGGCGCTCGCGCTCGGTGTCGTGAACGAGGTGGTGCCCGGTGCCGACCTCCTCGACCGCGCCCGAGCCGTGGCTGCGGACCTCGCTCGTCAACCCGACATCACGTTGCGGTACACGCGCGTGGCGTTCACCCAGCAGCTCAAGCGCCTGGTCCTCGACCACGTCGGATATGGCCTCGCGCTCGAGGGTCTGGCAGCCTACGGATCGTGGCCGACGGGGAGATGAGCGCCAGCACCACCCGTCGCGATCTCATGGCGAAGGCGATCGTCGACTGCGCGACCGCGCTGTTCGACGAGCGTGGCTTCAGCGAGACGAGCCTGCAGGACATCGCCGACGAGATCGGCATCCAGCGCCCGTCGCTCTACCACTACTTCAGCAGCAAGGACGAGATCCTGCTCACGCTGCTCTACGACGTCATCAGCCAGAACGAGACCACCGA
>CAZKTS010000041.1:0-16114 GCA_964555735.1 uncultured Bifidobacteriaceae bacterium | reverse complement strand
GCCGCCTTCGCGGCGGCCTTCTTCGGCGCCGCCTTCTTGGCCGGGGCCTTCTTCGCCGGGGCCTTCTTGGCCGCGACCGACTTCTTGGTGGGTGCCTTCTTGGCCGCGCCGGGCATGGGGCACCTTTCGTGACGGCGGGTGGACCGCAGACCGGTCCGGGGAAGGGCGGGATCGTACCGGGTGGTGTCGCGCCCATCAACGACCGGGCGCCCCGACGACGGGGGCAGACGGTCGGGCGAGTCAGCCGCCGGGTCGGCGAGGCCGGGGCCCGGGCGGGCCCGCGGCGTCGTCGAGCGCCCGCTCGACCGCAGCCAGTGCGTCGTCGCGCTCGATCCCCCGCACGCGGAACCGCTTCCGGCGGGACTTCGGGCCTGCGACCAGCTCGACCGCTGCTGCCTTCACCCCGAGCAGGTCGGCGAGGACCTCGGTGGCGGCCTGGTTCGCCCGGTCGTCGACCGGCGGCGCGGCGACCCGCAGCTTGAGCGCGTCGCCATGGCGCCCCACCACCGCGGTGCGGCCCGCGCCCGGCTGCACGTGCACGGCGATCGCCACGCCATCGCCGTCGGAGGTGACGAGATCGTTCGCGCCGCTCATCGCGCTCCCCAGGTCGGTGCGTCGCCGCGGAGGGACCGCCGAGCAAAGACGGGAGTCCCCAGAAGCGCACACGATACGCTCCGCAGCACCATGGCCTTCGACGCGGTCGACCGCGACCTCGACCTCGTCGCGCTCGAAGGGCGCGTGCAGCAGCGCTGGATCGACGACGACGTGTTCGCCGAGAGCCTGCGCCGGCGCGCCGGCGCCCCGGAGTGGGTGTTCTACGAGGGACCGCCCACCGCGAACGGCCGGCCGGGCTTGCACCACGTCTGGGCGCGCTCGTTCAAGGACCTCTACCCCCGCTTCCACACCATGCGCGGCCGCCACGTGCCGCGCAAGGGCGGCTGGGACTGCCACGGCCTCCCCGTGGAGCTCGAGGTGGAGAAGGAGCTCGGCTTCTCGGGGAAGCAGCAGATCGAGGACTTCGGCGTCGCCGAGTTCAACCGGCGCTGTCGCGAGTCCGTGCACCGCTACGTCGAGGACTGGTCCGCGCTCACCAGCCGCATGGGCATGTGGATCGACACCGACGACGCGTACTGGACGCTCACCAACGACTACGTCGAGAGCGTCTGGTGGCACCTCAAGCAGATCTGGGACCAGGGTCTCATCTACGAGGGCTTCAAGGTCGTCCCCTACTGCGGGCGCTGCGGCACCGCGCTCTCGAGCCACGAGGTCGCGCAGGGCTACGAGGACATCACCGAACCGTCGGTCTACGTGCGCTTCCCGCTCGTCGACACCGAGGTGGATCTCCTCGTCTGGACCACGACGCCCTGGACGCTCATCTCCAACGTCGCGGCCGCGGTCGGCCCCGACATCGAGTACGTGCGCGTCCGCACCACCGACGGCGGACGTGACGTCGTGATGGCCGCGAGCCGCGTGGCGGCGGTGCTGGGCGACGACGCGCAGGTGGTGGGGCCGTACCCGCACGCCGACCTGGTCGGCGCGCACTACTCGCGCCCTTTCGACCTGCTCGCCGTGGCCGCGGCCGACGACGGGTCGACACCGGACGCGTTCCGGGTCGTCGCGGCCGACTTCGTGACCACCGAGGACGGCTCCGGCATCGTGCACCTGGCGCCCGCCTTCGGCGAGGTCGACCGTGAGGTCGGCGAACGCGAGGGCCTGCCGGTGCTCAACCCGGTCGACGCCGCGGCCCGGTTCGGTCCCGAAGTCGCCCCGTACGCCGGCCAGTTCGTCAAGGACGCCGACGCGGCGATCATCGACGCGCTCGGGGCGGCGGGACTGCTCGTGCGCGCGGTCGACTACACCCACTCCTACCCGCACTGCTGGCGCTGCGGCACCCCGCTCATCTACTGGGGCAAGCCCACGTGGTTCGCGCGGACGTCGAGCCGGATCGACGACCTGCTTCGCGAGAACGAGACGATCGGCTGGCACCCCGAGCACATCAAGCACGGCCGCTTCGGTGACTGGCTCGCGAACAACATCGACTGGGCGCTCTCGCGCGACCGGTTCTGGGGCACCCCGCTGCCCTTCTGGCGCTGCGGCGAGGGACACGACACCTGCGTGGGATCGCTCGCCGAGCTCGCGGAGCTCGCGGGGCGCGACCTCGCCGGTCTCGACCTCCACCGCCCCGAGATCGACGACGTGACCATCGCCTGCCCGAGCTGTGGCGGAGAGGCGCACCGGGTCGAACCCGTGCTCGACGCGTGGTTCGACTCGGGATCGATGCCGGCCGCACAGCTGCACTACCCGTTCGAGCACACCGACGACTTCGAGCGCCGCTTCCCTGCCGACTTCATCTGCGAGGCCATCGACCAGACTCGCGGCTGGTTCTACTCGCTCCTTTCGGTCAACACGCTGGTCTTCGGCGCGACGCCGTACCGCAACGTCGTGTGCCTCGCGCACATCGTCGACCGTGACGGCCAGAAGATGTCCAAGTCGCGCGGCAACGTCATCGACCCGTGGACGATCTTCGACACGCGCGGGGCCGACGCGTTGCGGTGGTACTTCTTCTCGTCCGGCTCGCCCTGGACCAACCGGCGGGTCGACGAGCAGATGATCGACGAGGCGTCGCGGCGCTTCCTCGTGACGCTCTGGAGCACCTACTACTTCTTCGTCACCTACGCCTCGCTCGACGGCTGGGAGCCGAGCCGTCAGGTCGATTCCGCGCCAACCCACGTCCTCGACCGCTGGATGCGCTCACGGCTCCACGGCACCCTCGCGACGGTCACCGACGCGCTCGAGGGCTTCGACGCGTTCGCGGCCGCCCAGGCGATCGAGCACCTCGTCGACGACCTCTCCAACTGGTACGTCCGTCGGTCCCGCCCGCGCTTCTGGAAGGCGGCCGACGCGGCGGCCCACGCCACGCTGCACGAGTGCCTCCGCACCGTCAGCCTGCTGCTGGCGCCGATGTGCCCGTTCACCAGCGACGAGATGTACCGCAACCTTGCGGGCGCCACTGACTCCGTGCACCTCGCCGACTGGCCCGAGGCCGACACCGCAGCGATCGACCCGGAGCTCGAGGCGGGCATGGCGGTGGCGCGGCAGGTCGTCACGCTCGGGCGCGCCGCGCGCGACGAGGCCAAGCTCGGCGTGCGCCAACCGCTCCCCCGCGCCATCGTCCGGCTGCCCGAGGGCGCGTCGCTCACCGACGAGCTGCGCCGCGAGGTCGCGGAGGAGCTCAACGTCAAGCAGGTCGAAGAGGTCGCCGACCTCGGCGGCCTGGTCGAGGAATCGGTCGTCCCCAACTTCCGGCGCCTCGGTCCGCGGGTCGGCCCGCTCATGCCCAAGGTCAAAGCCGCGCTGGCCGCGGTCGACGGCGCGGCCGTACGCGCCGCGTTCGCCGACGGCGGGACGTTCCCCATCGACGTCGACGGCGAGACCGTGGTGCTCGAGCCCGAGGACGTCGAGGTGCGGGCCAGTGCCCACGATGAGCTCGTGCTCGCGCGCGACGGCGCCTACGCGGTGGCGCTCGACATCACGATCGACGACGCGCTACGACGCGAGGGACTCGCGCGCGAGCTGGTGCGGCGACTGAACGACCTGCGCAAGACCACGGGGCTCGAGCTCGCCGACCGCATCGACGTGCAGATGGCCGCGAGCGGCGACGTGCGCGACGCGGTCGAGGAGCACCGCGACTGGATCGCGGGCGAGGTGCTCGCCGTGCGGCTCGACGTCGTCGAGACCCTCGACGGCGCTGCGCCGCTCGACCTCGGCGACGCGTCGGCCCGCATCACCAAGGTGGGCTGACACCGCGACGCGGAGCGCCCCCTCAGCGGCGACGCTTGAACAGCTTGCGGTGCTCGTCGGTGTCGTCCTGGTCGAAGAACGCCTCGTCGGTGGCACCCAGCGGCGCGTCGTCGCGCACGGCTTCGCGCAGCGACGCGAAGAACGCGTCGTCGTCGAGGCTCTCGCCGGTCATCTCCTCGGCCGCGAGCTCGAAGTCGGCGTCGGCCCCGCCCTCGGCCGTGTCACCCCAGCCGCCGGCGGGCGCGGGATCCCACGCAGGCTCGGCTTCCGCCGGGTAGGCCGCCACGGCCTCGATGTGGACGGTGGGAGGTCCGTCGCCCATGTCGACGGCCTCGATCGCGCCTTCCTGCGACGCTGACCACGACTCGGTGGCGGGCGCCGCGGCCGGCGCGGGGGGCGGCACGGGCGCCGACACCGCGGCGACCGGGCGCGTGGGCTCGGGCAGGTCGACCTCGCTGAGCGTCGGGCGCGGCGGCGGCGAGCCGGCCGCGCGCGCCAGGTGCTCGAGCTCCGCCTCGATCGCGACCCGCAGGCGCTCGCGATACTCGGCTTCGAAGCGCTCCAACGCGTCGACGTCGGACGACAGGGTGTCGCGCGCGGTGGTGAGCTGCTCGATCTCGAGCTCGAGCTTCGCCTTCTCGGTCTCGGCGATGCGCCGGGCGTTGGCCTCGGCATCGGCGACGAGCTGGGTCGCCTTCGCCTCGGACTCGGCGACGATCTCGCTCGCCTTGGCCTTCGCCTCGGCGACGGCTTCGTCGGCAGCCTTCTGCGCGAGCACCAGCGTGCGCTGGATGACGTCGGTGTCGGCCGTGCGCGCGACCGGCGCGGGCGCCGGGGCCGGCGGCGGCGCGGGTGCCGCCTGGGGTGCCGGGCGCGGCGGCGGCGTCGGTGCCGCGACCTGCGGACCCGGCGCGGGACGCGACCGCAGCTGGTCGATCTCGTCCTCGAGGTGCTCGATGGTCGCGGCCGCTCGCTCGAGCAGCTCGTCGACGTCGTCGCGGTGGTACCCGCGCCAAGCCTCGCGGATCTCGATGTCGCGCAGCTCTTGCGGAGTGATGTCCATGGTCGCCATAGGCCGACCATGCTAGCGAGTGCCCCGCGGCCGTCGCCCAACCGCCGCGAAACGGACACGCGGGGCGTGCTCCAACGTGGAGCTCAGGGGCAGATTGCCTGCCGCAGGATCAACAGCACGAAGAACAGCACGAGGAACGACAGGTCGATGACGCCGACCGGCGGGATCACCCGTCGCAACGGCAGCACGGCCCAGTCGGTGAGGACGCGCAGGAAGTCGTTGACCTGGGCGAGCAGCGTGCGGGGCTGCGCCGGGAACCACGACAGGATCGCGCGGGCGAACAGCACGACGATGAACGCGGTGATGAGGTAACAGAGCAGCTCTTGCACGTAGCTCAGTCGCGCCGGTAGAGGCCGCGGGCCTCCAGTCGCTCCTTCTCCTCTTCGGAGAGCTGCACGTTGAGCGGGCTGATCAGGAAGACCGACTCGGCCACCCGCGACATCGAGCCACCGACCGCGTACGCGAGCCCGCTCGAGAAGTCGATGAGCCGGCGCTGGAGCTCGCGGGAGACGCCCTGGAGGTTGAGGATGACGGCCTGGTTCTCCTTGACCCGGTCACCGATCTCCGGGGCGTCGTTGAACCC
The DNA here is from genome assembly GCA_964555735.1 of uncultured Bifidobacteriaceae bacterium. Lineage (GTDB taxonomy): Bacteria > Actinomycetota > Acidimicrobiia > IMCC26256 > PALSA-555 > CAZKTS01. Next base: position 10,658 of record CAZKTS010000041.1, on the reverse strand, counting down.
GTGGGGCTCGACGACGTGCACCCGCGCCGCGGTGGTGGGCACGGCACGGACGACGGAGGGGCGATTGACCGTGACGCCCGAGGGCGGCTCGTCGCGTGGGACGGGCCGGACGGTCGGGTCGCCCGATCCGTACGGATCGCGGGGGGCCGGGGCCGGGGCCGGCTGCACGTCCCGGAGCGGGCGGACGTCGCGCGACTCCGGGAACGCCCTCGGCGCCGCGCCGACCTCGGCGTACTCGCCGCCCGGCGGGCCGACCGGGCCCACCGCGTGACGGGGGTCGGCGTGGTGCGCGTAGGGGTCGTCGTGCGGGGCGGGATGGCCGCCGTAGCCGTCGTCGTGGCCGTAGCCGTACTGGTCGTAGCCCGCGCCGTACTCGTCGTCGTCCTGGAGACCCAGGTAGACCATCGCGCGACGCCACAACGAAGCCACACCAACCGCGTGCCGGGACTGCACGCCCTCCTCCCCAGAAGGCTACAGGCTTCACATTCGGGATCGGGGACGCCCCGGGCAGGCCCTCAGGCGGGCCGGGCACCGAAGATCGCCCGTCCGACCCGGACGATCGTCGCCCCTTCCTCGATGGCGACCTCGTAGTCGTCGGTCATCCCCATCGACAGGCCCGGTGCCGCGACGGCCTCCCCGAGCGCGCGAAGCCGCGCGAACCAGGGGCGGGGATCGTCGCCGTGCGGCGGGACGGTCATGAGCCCCTCCACCACGAGGCCCCGGGCGCGCAGGTCGTCGACGAGCGCCGGCACCTCGGGCGGAGCGCAGCCCGCCTTCTGGGGCTCCTCCCCCAGGTTCACCTCGACGAGGACCCGAGCGCCCGGGACCCGCTTGGCCAGCTCCGTGCCCAGCGAGGCTCGGTCGACGGACTGCCAGCAGCTCACCCAGGGGGCGAGCGCGCGGACCTTGTTGCGCTGGAGCGCACCGAGGAAGTGCCAGCGCGGCGCGTCGGCCTCGGGTCCCCTCGCCTCGGCAAGGGACGGCGCCTTGGCCAGCAGCTCCTGCGCCCGGTTCTCACCGACGTCGGTGACCCCCGCGTCGAGGGCGGCTCGGATGCGTGCGACCTCGACGGTCTTGGTCGCGGCGACGAGGGTGATGTCGGCGGGCTCCCGGCCGGCCCGGCGGGCGGCCGCGACCATGCGCTCGCGCACCTCGGCCACCCGGACCCCGACGTCGTCGGTCACGTGCGCACCACCACCAGCGCCTGGCGACCGGGATCGCCGTCGCGGCGGTGCGAGAAGTGGTCGGAGGACGCGCTCGTGCAGATGCCGAGGTCGTCGACGTCGTCCACGCCCGCGTCCGCGAGCGCGCGCCGGACGGCCTCCGGTACGTCGAACGCGGGCGCACCGTCGGCGGTCGTCGCCGCGACCGACGATCCGAACCGCTCCACCAGGCGCGCGAGATCGTCGGCACCGAACTCGTAGCGCTCGGGGTGCACACACGGGCCGAGCACCGCCCGCACCGGGCCGTCGCCGATCGAGCGGAGCCGATCCACCGCGGCCTCGACCACTCCGGCGAGCAGGCCGGGCCAGCCCGCGTGCACCGCGCCGACCGCGGTGTCGGACGCGATCGCGATCGGTGCGCAGTCCGCGGTCAGCACCACGAGGGGGAGGCCGATCACCGCCGTGACGACCGCGTCGGCGTCGGGAGGCGTCGGTGGCGGCGGGCCGGTCGCGAGCTCGACCGTCCGGCCGTGCACCTGGCGCAACCACCACCACGCCGACGGCGGCCCGAGCCCGAGCGCCGCGGCGAGGCGCTCGCGAGCTGCGGCATCGCTGCGGAGGTCGCCGTCGTGGCGGTCGGTCCAGACCGCCCGGGCCGGGCCGAGCCGACGTTCGATCAGTGCGGCACCCTCGACGATGCCGCGATCAGCGGAGGAACTCGGGGACGTCGAAGTCGTCGTCGTCCCCGCCGCCGCTGCTCGTGCCGAAGTCGTCCTCGACGCTGCCGAAGCCGGGCTCGTCGCGCAGCCCGAGGCCGGTGTCGGCGCTCGAGTCGGCGCGGCGTCCGCCCTCGGGTCGGCGCTCTCCCTCGAAGCGGTCGAAGCCCGCGGCGATCACCGTGATGCGCACGTCGTCGCCGAGGGAGTCGTCGATGGTGGCGCCGAAGATGATGTTGGCGTCGGGGTGCGCGGTCTCCTTGACCACCTCGGCCGCCTCGTTGACCTCGAAGAGCCCGAGGTCGGACGGGCCGGCCACGTTGAGCAGGAGGCCACGGGCGCCCTCGATGCTCGCCTCGAGCAGCGCGCTCGAGATCGCCGCGCGTGCCGCAGTGAGCGAGCGACCCTCGCCCGAGGCCTGCCCGATGCCCATGAGCGCGGTCCCTGCGTTCTGCATGATCATCCGCACGTCGGCGAAGTCGGTGTTGATGAGACCCGGCGTCGTGATGAGGTCGGCGATGCCCTGCACACCCTGGAGCAGCACGTCGTCGGCCATCTTGAACGCGGTGAGCAGCGAGGCCTTCTCGTCGGCGACGTCGAGGAGCCGGTCGTTGGGGATCACGATCGCGGTGTCGACCTTCTCGCGCAGCCGCTGGATGCCGCCGTCGGCTTGCACGCCGCGGCGGCGCCCTTCGAACCCGAACGGGCGGGTGACGATCGCGATGGTGAGCGCGCCGAGGCCGCGCGCGATCTCGGCGACGATCGGCGCGCCGCCGGTGCCCGTGCCGCCGCCCTCCCCCGCGGTGATGAACACCATGTCGGCACCCTTGAGCACCTCTTCGATCTCGTCGCGGTGGTCCTCGGCGGCCTGGCGCCCGACCTCGGGATCGGAGCCGGCACCCAGGCCCCGGGTGAGCTGTCGGCCGATGTCGAGCTTGACGTCGGCGTCGCTGATCAGCAGTGACTGCGCGTCGGTGTTGACCGCCACGAACTCGACGCCCTTCAGCCCCGCGTCGATCATGCGGTTGACCGCGTTGCCACCGCCGCCGCCCACGCCGACGACCTTGATCACCGCCAGGTAGTTCTGCGGGTCACCGAGCATCGTGGTCGTCCTTCTCGTCTCGTCCGTGCTGATGGGGTTCGGGTGGTCGTCGCGGTCTCGATCGTCGCCCGGCCCCGGCGGCGGGTCGTCGTCGATCATGTCCCTCGCCGGGTCCTCGTCCCGTGCGACTGCGGGCTGGAGGTCGTCGGGCTGTCGGTCGTCGGCGTGTCCGGGTCCGGGCGACCCGTCGCCACCACCATTCTCGTCCGTTGTGGCGCCGGATCGGGGGATTCCGGGGGTCGGATCGGCGTGGGGCCAGGGTACCGGTCGGTCCTCCAGGTCCTGGACGTCCTCGGGACCGGTCATGGCGCCAGTCTCGCCCATCCGGGCCGACCGCGAGCGGCCGGGGCCCGGGTCACCCGGTCACCGGGGCGCTGGGCACCCGCACGTCCACGTAGATCGGGGCCCGGAAGACCAGGGTCCGCAGGACCGCATCCGCCGCCTCGACCTTGGCCGTGACCTCGACGGGGGCCCCGAGGCGCACCTCGGTCCCGGTGGTGAGGCGCAGGGCGGCCTGGCCGTCGGCGACGACGACGGCCGCCACGAGGGGCCGGAAGCGAGCCGGGATCGCCCCCGCCACCGCCGCGGCGTCGGGCGCGACGCGAGCCGCCGCGGCGGGATCCGCGCCCAGCAGCTCGGGCAGGCCCTCGGGCGCCGTCGGCGAGGTCGCGACCACGCGGCCGCTGGGATCGACGAGCCGGATCGAGCCGTCGGCGGCGCCGGCCCACGCCACGGGCAGACGCGGCCGCACCGACACCGTCAGCGTGCCGGGGAAGTGCCGCGCGACGCGAGCGTCGGCCACCCATCCGAGGTCCTCGACGCGCGCCTCGACCCCACCCGTGTCGACGAAGAGCAACGGTGAGCCCGCGTCGACCGCGGCCGCGGCCTGGACCGCCGCGCGTCGCTCCGGGCTGAGCCCGGGGCCGACGATCCGCACCTGGTCGACGTCCAGCAACGGCGAGAACACCGCGGCGACGGCCCCGCTCGCGAGGCCGAGCAGCACCAGCACCGCGACGACTCGGTGCAGTCGCCGGCGGCCTTCCGCTCGCTTGATCTCGACGCGTCGGTCACGAAGGCGCGGGTCGATCGCCGGGCCCGCCGCGGTCCGCTTCGGGGCCGGTGTGGGTCGGGCGCGCTTGGGGCGCGGGGGCTTCGGTGCGCGCCGCGCCGCCGGTCGGGTCCGGGTCCGTGAGGGCGCTCGGGTGGTCATCGGTGCACCTCCTCACCGTTGCGCTCGAAGCCGACCATGCGGAGCTCGGGCTGGAGCGTGACCCCGGTGGCGTCGGCGACGCGCGCCTGCACCTCGGCGACGAGGCGGTGCACGTCGTCGGCCGTCGCGCCCGCCTCGGCCTGGAAGAAGTTCGCGTGCTTCGGGGAGACCATGGCGCCGCCGACCCGGTGGCCCTTCAGGCCGGCCGCGTCGATGAGACGACCCGCCGAGTCCCCCGGTGGGTTGCGGAACACCGAGCCCGCGTTCGCGCCGCCGGGCTGGTGCTCGCGCCGCCACCGCACGATGTCGGCGACGCGCGCCTCGGCCGCAGCCACGTCGTCGGGGGTCGCACGGAGCGCCGCCCCGGTCACGACGTCGTAGGCGCCGAGCGCGGAGCTGCGGTACCCGAGCGCGAGCTCGGCGACGCTGCGCTCCGACTCGGGCGCGTCGGCGCTCGCGAGGTCCACCACGCGTGCCGACGCCAGGACCTCGGCCAGCTCGCGCCCGTGACCGCCCGCGTTCATGCGCACCGCCCCGCCCACCGATCCGGGGATGCCCACGAGGAACTCGAGCCCGGCGAGACCCGCGGCCGCCGACCGCCGCGCGACGACGGGCAGCGGGGTCGCGGCACCGGCGCGCACCCCGACACCGTCGGGGGCAGCGGGATCCACCGTGATCGCCTCGAACTCGTCGGTGAGCACGATCGCGACGCCCGGGAAGCCGTGGTCCGCGACGAGGAGGTTGGAGCCGCGACCGATCACCATCACCGGCGGTCGCTCGCCGGCGATCACGCCGGCCAGCGCGGCGAGGGCCACACGGTCGGGGATGCGCACGAGGAGCGCGGCCGGGCCACCGAGGCGGTACGTGGTGAGGTCGGCGATCGACGCCTCCCGCTGCACCCGTCCGGGCAGCACGCTCTCGAGGGCGGTCGCGACCGCGTCGAGGCTCACGAGTCGGCTCCGGCGGCCGTGAGCCACTCGTCGGGGACCGTCGACAGGTCCCCTGCGCCGAGGGTGAGGACCAGGTCGCCGGGCCGGGTGTGGTCGAGCGCGTGGGCGACCACGTCGGCGCGCTTGGGCAGGTAGGCGACCGGGAGCGAGGGGTGGGCGTCGAGCACGGCGCGCAGCAGCAGCCGCCCCGAGATGCCGGGCTGAGGTGCCTCGCCCGCGGCATAGACGTCCGTGAGCACGACCGCGTCGGCGCCGACGAAGGCATCGCCGAAGTCCTGCCAGAGACGCGCGGTGCGCGAGTACCGGTGGGGCTGGAACACCACCACGACGCGCGGCCAGTCGCCCTCGCGCGCGGCGCGGATCATCGCCGACACCTCACCGGGGATGTGTGCATAGTCGTCGACCAGGGTCACGCCGTCGACGACGCCGCGGAACTGGAACCGGCGCGCGACCCCGCCGAAGCCGGCGAGCGCGTTGCGCACCGCCTCGAAGTCGACGCCGAGCTCGAGCGCTAGCGCGGCGGCAGCCGCCGCGTTCATCGCGTTGTGGTGCCCGGGGACCGGGAGCTCGACCGTGCCGAGCACCGCGCCCCCGCGCACGAGCTCGAACCGGCTGCCCTGGCGCCCACCCCGGTAGTCGGCGACGCGGTAGCGCGCGTCGTCCGCGACGCCGAAGGTCACGATCCCCGGGTCCTCCGCGGCCAGGCCGGCGAGGATCGCGTCGTCGGCCGACACCACGCGCACGCCGCTCGGGCGCGACACGAACCGGCGAAACGCGTCGACGAGTCCGTCGAAGTCGCCGTAGTGGTCGAGGTGATCCGCCTCGACGTTGGTCACGACGACCGCCTCGGGCTCGAGCTCGAGGAACGTGCCGTCGCTCTCGTCGGCCTCGACCACCAACCACTCGCCCCGGTCGTACGCAGCATTCGTGCCGACCTCGTTGAGGTCGCCGCCGATCAAGAAGCTCGGCTGCCAGCCCGCGCCGCGCAGCACGAGGGCGAGCATCGACGAGGTGGTGGTCTTCCCGTGACTGCCGGCGACGGCGATCGACCGCCGGGTCGCGACGAGGGCGCGCAGCGCCTCCGCTCGCCGGAGGACACGGACCCCGTGCTCCCCCGCCGCGACGACCTCGGGGTTCGACGCGGGGATGGCGGTGGACACCACGACGGCATCGAGCTCGGCGCCGACGTGCTCGGCCGCGTGGCCGACCCGCGCGTCGATGCCGAGGGCACGAAGGCGCTCGAGGGTCGGCGACTCCTTGAGGTCGGAGCCGCTGACGCGGTGGCCCATGCGCGCGAGCACGGTCGCGATCGCACTCATCCCGGCGCCACCGATGCCCACGATGTGCAGGGCGCGCGGTGCGGTGAGGTCGATCACGGTCTCGTCGGCCGTGGCGTCAGGCGGCACGGGCCACCTCCTCCACGAGGTCGGCGACGCGCGCCGCCGCGTCGACGCGCGCGATCGAGCGGGCGGCCGTGCCCATGGCGGCGAGGCGCGCGGGGTCGGCGAGGAGCTCGTCGAGGGTCGCGGCCAGGCGCGCGCCGTCGAGGTCGGCATCGGCGACGAGCACGCCCGCGCCGGCGGTCACCAGCGCATCGGCGTTCTTGGTCTGGTGGTCGTCGGGGGCGCCAGGAAGCGGCACGAGCACCGCGGGCGTGCCGGTCGCGGCGAGCTCCGCCACGGTGACCGCACCGGCCCGGCACACGAACACCGCTGCGGTCGCGTACCAGCGCTCCATCTCGTCCTCGTACGCCACGAGCGTGTAGTCGAGCGCGTCGCCGGGCCGGCGCCACTCGTCGAGACGAGCCACGACGTCCGCGTGGTTGCGCACTCCGGCCACGTGCCGGATGGCGACGTCGGTACGAGTCCGCCAGCGGTCGTACAGCTCGAGCGCGGCGTCGTTGAGCCGTCCGGCGCCGAGGCTGCCGCCCACGATCATCACGACCGGCGGCCGCGCGGGATCACGCTCGACCGCTGTGAGCGCGTGGCGGACCGGGTTGCCGGTCAGGACCGCGCCGCGCAACGCCGTGCCCGGGAGCGAGACCGCGGCTCGCGCGCCGAGGCGCACCCCGACCCGGTTCGCCAGGCCGGGCGCGGCGTTCTGCTCGTGGACGACGGCGGGGACGCGCCGCAGCCGCGCCGCAACGACACAGGGCAACGAGGCGTAGCCGCCGACGCCGAGGACGACGCGCGGCCGGAGCCGGCCGACCAACCGGAACGCCCGTCCGAAGGCGCGCGCGGTCGCGAACAGCGCCGCGACGTTGTCGCGGATCGCCGACGGCGCCACGCTGCGGCGCAGGCCGCGCCCCGGCAGGAGGTCGATGCCGAAGCCCGCGGCAGGCACCGCCGTGGCCTCGAGCCCGCGCTGCGAGCCCACGAAGCGCACGTCGGGACGCGCGTGGCCGCGGCGCACGAGCTCCTCGGCCACCGCGAGCGCCGGGTACACGTGCCCGCCGGTGCCGCCGCCGGTGACGAGCGCGTACATCACCCGCGGCCTCGCGCGCCGGCCGCAGCCGCGCGACGAGGCTCGTGACGCCGCGGGAGCGGGGCCCCCGAGCGTCGGGCGACGCTCGCGAGGATGCCTGCGGCGACCATCGTGAACAGCAGCGCGGAGCCGCCGAACGAGACGAACGGGAGCGGGATCCCCGAGACCGGCAGCAGGCCCACGACGCCACCGATGTTGACCGCCGCCTGCGCGACGACCCAGATGGTCACGCCGGTGGCGAGGAGCATCCCGAAGCGGTCGGGCGCCTGCATCGCGGTGCGGATCCCGAGCGCGGCGAACGCGACGAACAGGCCGAGGACGATGAGCGTGCCGATCAGGCCGAGCTCCTCACCGATGATCGAGAAGATGAAGTCGGTGTGCGCGTTCGGGAGGAACAGCCACTTGGAGCGCCCGGCACCGAGCCCCACCCCGGTGATGCCTCCTTCGCCGAGCGCGATCAGCGACTGCACGATCTGGTACCCGGTGTTGGACGCGTCGGCCGTCGGGTGGAGGAACGTGAACACCCGCGCGCGCCGGTAGGGCTCGGCGATCGCGAGTGCGGCGGCGAGCGCGACACCGGTACCGCCGATCACCATCAGGTGGCGCATGCGGACACCACCCGCGATGAGGATCGAGGCGGCGATGAGCGCGATGAGGACGGCCGAGTCGAGGTCGGGCTGGAGGCACACGAGCAGGCCGAACCCGCCCGCGACGAGCACCACGGGTCGCAGCACCCGCCGCCAGTCGGCGAGCTCGTCGGCGCGTCTCGTCAAGAGGTCGGCCGCGTACAGCAGGACGGCGAGCTTGGCGATCTCGGTGGGCTGGAACCGCACCATGCCCGAGCCGAGCCAGCGCTGCGCGCCGCCGGCGGTCTGCCCGACCTGGGGCACGAGCACGAGGACCAGCAGCGCGGCCGACCCGACCAGCAACGGGAAGGTCGCCTTGCGCCACCAGTGGTAGTCGAGGCGCATCGCCACGACGAAGCCCACGCCGGCGAGCACCGTCCAGAGGAGCTGGCGCTGGAAGAAGTACCAGGCCGACCCGTAGTCGGTGAGCGACAGCACCGACGACGCCGAGAGCACCATCACGACGCCGATGACGTTGAGCAGCACGACGGTCGCGACGAGCAGGAGGTAGGTACCGCCCGCGGGCGGGAGCGGCGTGCGCGCCGTCGTGGTCCGCTTGCTCATCGGCTGACCTCCGAGACTCGCCGGGCCTCGCGGGCGAAGTCGTCGCCCCGCGCGGCGTACGAGCTGTACCAGTCGAACGTGGCACACGCGGGCGACAGCAGGACGGTGTCACCGGGCTGTGCGCGAACCGCGGCGAGATCCACGGCTTCCGCCATCGACGACGCGCGAGCGACGTCGACGACGCCTGCGAAGGCGTCGGCGACGTCGGGGCCCGCATCGCCGATCGCGACCACCGCGCGGAGGTGTGGCGCGAGCGCGCGCAGCACCGAGAGGTCGAGACCCTTGTTGCGACCGCCGGCGAGGAGCACGACGTGCTCGAGGCCGCGCACGGCGGTGATCGTCGCGTGGGGGTTCGTGGCCTTGGAGTCGTCGACCCAGCGCACGCCCCCGTGCTCGACCACGAGCTGCATGCGATGGGCGAGGCCGCGGAACGACGTGAGCACCGACCGCACCGCCTCCACCGTGGCGCCCACCTCGAGAGCGAGCGCGGTCGCGGTGAGCGCGTTGGTCAGGTCGTGGGGCGCGCGCAGCGCCATCGCCTCGACGGCGACGAGCTCGCCGCCGTCGGGCCCCACGAGCAGCGGCCCGTCCACGGTCTCGACGACGCGATAGCCGCTCGCTGCGCCCGGGGTGACCGAGACCGGCACCCGCCGTCCCGGGGCTGCCGCGGCGAGGCCCGCGACGACCGGGTCGTCGGCGTTGAAGACCAGGAGGTCGTCGGGACCCTGGCCGGCGAAGATCCGCGCCTTGGACCGCGCGTAGGCGTCGAACGTCCGGTGCCAGTCGAGGTGGTCGGCACCGAGGTTGAGCAGCGCCGCGGCGCGGGGCGCGAAGTCCGTGGTGAGTGCGAGCTGGAACGACGACACCTCGGCGACCACGACGTCGACGTCGTCGTAGACGGCGTCGAGGAGCGGGCGCCCGATGTTCCCCGCCGCCGCGACCCGGCGGCCCGACGCCGCCAGGATCTCGGCGGTCACGGTGGTGACGGTCGTCTTGCCGTTCGTGCCGGTGACGGCGACCAGCGCCGGCCCCGCCGCGCCTCGAGCGCGGAGCACCCCACCGGCGAGGTCGACCTCCGACCGCACCGGCGTGCCGCGCTCGCGGGCGCTCACGAGCGCCGCATGCAGCTCGGGCACGCCAGGACTCGGGACGACGAGATCCGCGCCGGCGACGAGCGCGGTGACCGTGTCGAGGTCCGGCGACTCGACGAGCTGGGCGCCCGCGTCGCGCACGGCGGCCGCGCGGGCGGCGTAGGCCTCGGACGCCGACGGCGCGTCTTCGATCACGACCACGTCGTCGCCGGCCGCGACGGCGTGGCGCGCCACCGCTTCGCCCGTCACCGCGAGGCCGATCACCAGGACGCGCATCAGTCGAGCGCTCCCGGGATGTTGATGAAGTCGGCGTAGAAGAGACCCAACGCCAGTGCCACGCACAGGCCGGCGAACAGCCAGAAGCGCACGATCACCGTGAACTCGGGCCACCCGCTCACCTCGAAGTGGTGATGGATCGGCGCCATGCGCAGGATGCGGCGCTTGAAGCCACGGAACGAGATCACCTGGGCGATGACGCTCAGCGTCTCGATCACGTAGAGCCCGCCGAGGATCGGCAGCAGGAGGACGACCTTCGAGAGCAGCGCGAGCCCCGCCATCGCGCCGCCGATCGCGAGCGACCCGGTGTCGCCCATGAAGACCCGTGCGGGCGCGGCGTTCCACCACAGGAACCCGCCGCATGCGCCCGTGAGCGCGGCGGCCACCACGGCGAGGTCGATCGCCGACGCGGGCTCGATCCCGTAGACGAACGGGTGCCGGAACTGCCAGAAGCAGATGATCATGAACGCGGCGAA
>CAZKTS010000040.1:0-4914 GCA_964555735.1 uncultured Bifidobacteriaceae bacterium | reverse complement strand
TTCCTGGTGGTCGACGAGGAGCAGCGCTTCGGCGTCACCCACAAGGAGAAGATCAAGATGCTGCGGACGGGGGTCGACGTGCTGACCCTCTCGGCGACGCCGATCCCGCGCACGCTCGAGCTCTCGCTCACCGGCATCCGCGACCTCTCGCTCGTGAACACGCCGCCCGAGGAGCGCCAGCCCATCCTCACCTACGTGGGGGAGTACGACGACCGCGCGGTGTCGGAGGCGATCCGCCGCGAGCTGCTGCGCGAAGGCCAGGTCTTCTACGTGCACAACCAGGTGAAGGACATCGAGTTCACCGCCGAGCACGTGCGCGACCTCGTGCCCGAGGCGCGTGTCGGCATCGCCCACGGGCAGATGGACGAGGGCCGACTCGAACGCGTGGTGCTCGACTTCTACGAGCGTGAGTACGACGTCCTGGTCTGCACGACGATCGTCGAGAGCGGCCTCGACATCCCCAACGTCAACACGATGGTCGTCGACCGCGCCGATCGTCTGGGGCTCGCGCAGATGTACCAGCTGCGCGGTCGCGTCGGCCGTCGTGGGCAGCGCGCGTACGCGTACCTGCTGCACCCGCCCGACCGCGTGCTCTCCGAAGAGGCGTATGAGCGGCTGAAGACCATCGGAGAGTTCACCGACCTCGGGTCCGGCTTCAAGATCGCGATGCGCGACCTCGAGATCCGCGGCGCGGGCAACCTGCTGGGCGGCGAGCAGTCGGGGCACATCGCCGCCGTCGGCTTCGACCTCTACTGCCAGATGGTGACCGAGGCCGTCGGCGAGCTCACCGGCAACCTGCCCGAGGAGCCGGCGGAGGTGACGATCGACGTGCCCGTCGACGCGAACCTGCCGCGCGACTACGTGACGCGCGACGACGTGCGCATGGAGGCGTACCGGCGCCTCGGTTCGGTCACCGACCCGGCCGACGTCGACGACGTCCGCGCCGAGTGGGAGGACCGCTACGGCCCGCCGCCGCCGACGGCCGAGGCGCTTCTCGCCGTCGCCCGCCTCCGGGCCGAGGCCGTGCGCGTGGGTGCGCGGAGCATCACCGTGGCCGGCGGCGTCGCCCGGATCCGGGGCCTGAAGCTCCGGGAGTCGCAGAAGCTGCGGCTCAACCGGCTCGCAGCCGGCGCCAAGGTGAGCGCCGAGGAGGTGCTCGTGCCGCTGCGCGTGCCGCCGGCCGAGGCGGCGCTCACGCTCACCGCCTTCCTGGCCGAGCTGCTGCCCGCCGAGGCGGCGGCGTGAGGGCCCGAACGGGGTCCAGGCCCGAGCGGTCTCCCGGGGGACGGGTCAGTAGAGTCGCCGGACCATGAAGCGCTGGGCCCCGTACATCGCCGTCGGTCTCGTCCTCGTGCTCGTCCTCGGCGGGATCGCGTACGCCGCGTTCGGGGAGGACAGCCCTGATGCCTACGAGGTCAACGGCAAGGCCGTCAGCCAGTCGACCGTCGACGACGAGCTCGCGATCTTCCGCGACAACCCGAAGTTCGCCGCGGCGCTCATCGGGTCGCAGACCCCGATCCAGATGGGTGCAGGGTCCGTGCCGTGGGACGTCACGCACGCGTGGCTCGACTACCGCATCACCACCGACGCGGCGAAGCAGGAGCTGAAGCGGCGGGGCGGCTCGGTCTCCCAGTCGGACCTGCAGCTGACCGAGCAGAGCCTCCAGACCGCACCGGGCTGGTCGGGGCTGCCGAAGGACTTCCGCGACGACCTGGTGGAGCGGACCGCGGCCCTCGACGCCGTCGTCCTCACGATCGCCGACCAGTCGGGCGACGAGCTGCTGAAGCTCGCCTGCCCATCGGGCCGGTTCGTGTCGCACATCCTCGTCGACACCCAGGAGCAGGCGGCCGCCATCAAGCGGGCGATCGACAGCGGCACCGACTTCGCGACGGCCGCGCAGGCGAACTCGCTCGACAGCTCGGCCCAGAACGGTGGGCGGCTCGGGTGCCTCGACGACAGCCAGTTCGTCGAGCCGTTCGCGACCGTCGCCGCGACGCAACCGCTGAACGTGGTCTCCGACCCGGTGCAGACGGAGTTCGGGTACCACCTGATCCTCTCGACCGACCAGGCGCCGGAAGGCGCGCTCGAGCAGGCCGCGTTCCAGGTGTTCCGTGCCCGAGCCGCCGACCCCAAGTTCACCAAGATCACGGTGGCGCCGCGGTACGGCAGCTGGGACCGCCGGAACCTGAGCGTGGCGCCGCCGGCCTCGCCGGGCACGCCGTCGACCACGCAACCCGCGGCGCTCCCGACCGGCTGATCCGATGAGCAGCACCGGCCGGGTCGTCGTCGTCGGCCTCGGGCCGGGTGGCGCCGACCTGCTGGTTCCCGCCGCGCGCCGCGTGTGCGAGCGCGCGGCTCGACGCTTCGCTCGCACCGGCCGGCACCCGGCGATCGCCGAGCTCGGTCGCGACGGCATCGAGTTCGAGACGTTCGACGACCGCTACGACGCGGCGACCTCGCTCGACGACGTGTACGCCGAGATCGTCGGGGTGCTGATCGAGGCCGCCGGGTCCGGCGAGGTGGTCTACGCCGTGCCGGGCAACCCGGCTGTCGCCGAGCGCACGGTGGCGCTGCTGCACGAGGCGGCGGCGGGCGGACGGGTCGAGGTGCGGGTGGTGCCGGGGCTGTCGTTCGCGGACGTCGCATGGTCGAGGCTCGGTGTCGACCCGATGGCCACGGGAGCGCGGGTCGTCGACGGCCGCTCGCTCGACGTGGCGACCGTCGACGAGGGCGTGCCGCTGCTGATCGCGCAGTGCGACCACGCGCTCGTGCTGTCGGACGTGAAGGTGACGCTGCTCGAACGGCTCGACCCGGACGCGCCGGTGACCGTGGTCCAGCGGCTGGGGCTTCCCGACGAGCACGTCGCCGTCGTCGCGCTCAGCGAGCTCGACCGGACGGTCGAGCCTGATCACCTGACCGCGGTGTGGGTGCCCGAGACCGCGGCGTCGGCACCGCGCGCGATCGCGCGGCTGCTCGCACTGGCCGAGACGCTGCGCGCACCCGACGGGTGCCCGTGGGACGCGGAGCAGACGCACCACTCATTGACGCGATACCTGCTCGAGGAGTCGTACGAGGTGGTGGAGGCGGTCGAGCTGCTGCCGGCAGCGGCGCCGGCCGACACCGCGCCCGACGACCCGGCCTACGCCGCGCTCGTCGACGAGCTGGGTGACCTGCTCTATCAAGTGGTGTTCCACGCCGTGCTCGCGGAGGAGGCGGGCGCGTTCGGCATGGCCGACGTCGCCGACGGCATCCACGACAAGCTCGTGCGCCGCCATCCGCACGTGTTCGGCGACGTCGACGCCGACAGCAGCGACGCGGTGATGGCGAACTGGGAGCAGATCAAGAAGGCCGAGAAGGGGACGACCTCGATCGTCGCCGGCATCACGCCGGGTCTGCCGTCGCTGCTCTACGCGCACAAGCTCTACCGGAAGGCCGCGTCGGTGGGGCTCGATCCCGGCGACGCCGAGGCGTCGATCGCCCGGATCGAGGCGGCGGCCGTCGCGCTGCGCGACGGCGAGGGCGACCCCGAGACCGTGCTGGGCGAGCTCCTCGCCGGGAGCGTCGCTCTCGCCCGCGCACTGGGCGTCGACACCGAGTCCGCCCTGCGCGGCTGGTCGGCCCGCTTCAAGACGCACTTCGAGGCGATGGAGCAGACCGCCGAAGCCGAAGGTCTCGACCTCCACACCCTGCCCCCCGACCAGGTCGAAGACCTCTGGAGGCGCTCCTCAGTGCAATAGGGCGACACAAACGGACGCCTCGTCGGGGTTACTGGAGGGTGACGGGGAGGGTGTCGAGGCCGCGCAGGACCATGCGTCCGTTCCAGGCTTCCTCGTCGGTCACGCGGGCGGCGGCGGGGAAGCGCTGGGCGAACGAGCCGACGGCCACGCGGGCCTCCGTGCGGGCGAGCACCGCGCCGAGGCAGTGGTGGATGCCGCCGCCGAAGGAGTAGTGGTGCGGCGCGTCGCGGCGGGTGATGTCGAGCTCGTCGACCGTCGGTCCGAAGTGCGCCGGGTCGCGGTTCGCGGCGCCGGCGAGCCCGAACACGAGCGCACCCTTCTCGATGTGATGGCCGTCGATCTCGATCGGCTCGAGCGTGATGCGGCGCGTGAACTGCACGGGTGAGTCGTAGCGGAGCAGCTCGTCGACCGCGTTGCCGATCAGCTCGGGCTGCGCGCGCAGCAGCTCGAGCTGCGCCGGGTTCCGCAGGAGGGCGTTGATCCCGTTGCCGATGAGGTTGACCGTCGTCTCGTGACCCGCGACGTAGATGAGCACCACCTGCGCGATGAGCTCTTCGGTGGAGAGGCGGTCGCCTTCCTGCTCGGCCGCGATCATCGCCGACATCAGGTCGTCGGCCGGGTGCGCGCGCTTCCACGCGATCGCCTCGTTGACGTGCTCGACCATCGCCGCCTGCGCGGCGAGCAGCTCCGGCATCTCCTCCTTGGTCGTCAACGGTTCGAGCGAGCGAGTGATCGTGTGCGCCCAACCGCGTACGGCGTGTCGGTCGGCATCGGGCATGCCGAGCATGTCGGAGATCACCGCGAACGGGAGCGGGAACGCGAGGTCGCTGATGACGTCCATCTCGCCGCGCTCGGCCGCCTCATCGAGGATGTCGTCGACGTAGCGCTGCACGTCGGGGATGAGCGCCTCCACCCGTCGGGGCGTGAACGCCTGCTGCACGAGCCGGCGGATCCGCGTGTGCCGCGGGGGGTCGAGGTTGAGGATGGCCAGGCTGCCGCGCTCGGCTCGCTCACCCTCGGCGAACAGCGAGCCGTCGCGGGGCACGTTGGCGTTGCGCTCCTCCACCGAGAGCGAGGGGTCGCGCACCAGCCGGCCGACGTCCTCCCAGCGGGTGAGGGTCCAGGCGTCGAGGGCGTTCTTGTGGACCGGGCGCGTCTCCCGCAGCCGCCGGTACTG
>CAZKTS010000039.1:0-2552 GCA_964555735.1 uncultured Bifidobacteriaceae bacterium | reverse complement strand
GGTGGCCGCAACGGCGGCGGCGGGAGAGGTCGGTCCGGCGGCGGCGGGGGCGGCGGCCAGGGCTCGCAGACCGGACCCAAGCGTCGACCCGACAGCCCGACCACGGCCGGCGCAGAAGGCGGTGGCTCGAGCAGCAGCTCGCGTCGTCGGCGGCGGGGAGGCCGGGGCCGAGGCAGCGGAGGCGGAAGCGGCGGCGGCGCGAAGCCGTCGGAGCGCGCGACCGATCGAGACACAGAGGAGCGACAGGTGACCGAGACCGACGTGCCCGTCGAGGACCAGGCCCGAGCGGCCGAGGACTTCGTGCAGGGCCTCCTGGATGCGTTCGGGGCCGATGCCTCGGTCGCGATCGTCACCGACGACGAGTCGATCCTGGTCGACGTGACCGGCGACGACGTCGGCCTGCTCGTGGGTCCGAAGGGCGCGACGCTCCAGGCCATCGAGGAGCTGGTGCGCACGGTCGTGCAGCGCCGGACCGAGGGCCACGGCGTCCGCATCAACGTCGACGTCGGCGGCTACCGCGCGAAGCGTCGGGAGGCGCTCGAGCAGTTCGCCAACCAGCTCGCCGAGAAGGCCAAGGAGACCGGCCGGGATCAGGCGCTGGAGCCGATGTCGGCGCTCGACCGCAAGACGGTCCACGACGCGATCGCACCGCTCGAGGGCGTGAGCACCATCTCGGAGGGCGAGGAGCCCCGACGCCGGGTGGTCGTCCGCCCGGGCTGACCCGCGCCGATCCCGACCCCCGCTGTGGTCGCCCCGCTCGCTGTCGTCCTCGAGACGGCCAGGGAGCGGGGCTTCCTCGGTCCTGGGCCCGTGCAGGGCCAGCTCGACCACGCCCGCGCGTTCGTGGCCCTGCTCGACCCGGCGCCGGTGTGGCTCGACCTGGGCAGCGGCGGCGGCCTCCCCGGGCTCGTCCTGCTGGACGCCTGGCCCGAGTCGCACGGCACCCTCCTCGATGCCACCGCCCGCCGCACCGCCTTCCTGACCGAAGCGGTGCTCGCGAGGGAGGTCGCCGACCGGGCCCGGATCGTCACCGCCCGGGCCGAGGAGGTGGCTCGGGACCCCGAGCTTCGCGAGTCGTTCCCCCTCGTCGTCGCGCGGAGCTTCGGTGCCCCGGCCGTGACCGCCGAGTGCGCGGCGCCCTTCCTGACCGTCGGCGGCACCCTGGCCGTCTCCGAGCCCCCGGACGCCGACCCCACTGCTCGCTGGCCCGAAGCCGGACTCGCCGAGCTCGGCCTGAGCGCACCGGAGATCCGCCGCGGCGCCGGCGCCACCGTGGCCCTCCTCCAGAAGATCGCCTCGACTCCGGACCGCTACCCCAGAAGAACCGGCATCCCCACCAAACGCCCCCTCTGGTAGCGCCCAACGTTCCACGTGGAACGAGGCCCATAGGGCGGCAGAGAGCGGGAGCCGGAGCGTCTTGAGGTTCCACGTGGAACCGCCGAAAGAGCCCGCCAGATCGCACGCAAGGGACCGACCTCGGGTGGCGCCAGCCAAGGGGAGGCCCGGAGGGCGGTTCCCCGGGGCGCCGGGACGAGAGGCCCGCCCGGAGGAGACCCGGGTCGAAGACCCGACCGAGCGCAGCGAGGGAGCAGGGGCTCCGGAGGATCAGCGGCGCCGGGTCCCGGTCCCCGGGCGTGCCGCCCGTGAGGGCGTCCACCCCATCGGCGATACAAACGACAAGAGGGAAGAAGCCGCGCCGTCCGCGCAAAGTTCCACGTGGAACGCGCGAACGCTGGCGTTCGCGCGCGCGGTGCCGTATCCTCGGAACCCGACGAGTCTCCACCCCAAGTCGAGACTCGCGCCCCCCGACTTCGTCCGCCGCCCCCGGAGGCTCGCGTGGCCAAGGCCAAGGTCAGAGAGAGCGACGAGGTGACCGGGCCCGACCTGCCCGACGGTCCGATCCTCGACCCGCAGAGCCTGCCCGACGCGAGCGAGGCAGGCGCCCCGGCGCCGCTCGAGCTCCCCCGGGTGATCGCGATCGCCAACCAGAAGGGCGGCGTCGGCAAGACCACGACGGCCGTCAACCTCAGCGCCGCGCTCGCGGAGCAGGGGCTGCGCATCCTCGTCGTGGACCTGGACCCGCAGGGCAACGCGACCACCGGGCTCGGGTTGAACCCCCGGGACGTGACGTCGTCGATCTACGACGTCGTGCTCAACGAGGCGCCACTCGAGGACGCGATCGAGCCGACGACGCTGAAGAACCTGTTCGTCGCCCCCGCGACGATCGACCTCGCCGGCGCCGAGATCGAGCTGGTCCCGCAGATCAGCCGCGAGCTCCGACTCAAGAAGGCGATCGACACGGTCAAGGACCAGTACGACCTGGTGCTCATCGACTGCCCGCCCTCGCTCGGCCTGCTCACGGTGAACGGGCTGGCCGCGGCCGACGATGTC
The DNA here is from genome assembly GCA_964555735.1 of uncultured Bifidobacteriaceae bacterium. GTDB lineage: Bacteria > Actinomycetota > Acidimicrobiia > IMCC26256 > PALSA-555 > CAZKTS01. The sequence goes on along the minus strand of CAZKTS010000039.1, from coordinate 161 downwards.
ATCGTGCCGATCCAGTGCGAGTACTACGCGCTCGAGGGTCTCGGGCAGCTGCTGCGCAACGTCTCGCTGGTGCAGGGGAACATCAACCCGTCGCTCGACGTCCGCGGGATCATCCTCACGATGTACGACGCGCGCACCAAGCTCGCGGATCAGGTGGTGGC
>CAZKTS010000038.1:0-71573 GCA_964555735.1 uncultured Bifidobacteriaceae bacterium | reverse complement strand
GCCGCGCGACTCGTGGGACTCGTCGATGGACGTCGGCCTGCGATCGAACTTCGTCTGCAGCCAGCTCGCGGCGCCGGTCATGGTCGGCCAAGGACACGGCCTGATCGTCAACATCTCGTCGCACGGCGCGGTCGACTACCTGCTGTCGGTGCCCTATGGCGTGGCCAAGGCGGGCGTCGACAAGCTCACCCGCGACAGCGCGCTCGAGCTCCGAGACCACGGGGTCGCCGTGGTCTCGCTCTGGCCGGGGCTCGTGAAGACCGAGCACCTCATGTCGCAGGCGACGACGCTCCCCGACGGCCGGGTCGAGATGTTCGGGCTCGACCTCGGCGGCGCGGAGTGGCCGCGCTTCACCGGCCGCGCGGTCGTCGCGCTCGCCACCGACCCGACCGTGCTCGAGCAGAGCGGGCAGTCCCTGATCCCGGCGCAGCTCGCGCGCGACCACGGCTTCACCGACATCGACGGCAACCTGCCGCCGGTCGTGCGCGGGGTACAGGACCTCCTCGGCGCCGGCGACGACGTGCCCGAGTTCTGGAAGGATGTCGAGTCCTTCGGCGGGCAGGCTTCGGAGACGGCATGACCTTGGGGTTCGAGACGACGACCGACGAGGTGCTCGCCGGCGTCGACCTCGGCGGCACCCTGGCGGTCGTCACCGACGCATCCGCGGGTCTGGGCCTCGAGACCGCGCGGGCGCTCGCGTCCGCGGGTGCGCAGGTCGTGCTGGCGGTGCGCGACCCGGCGCGCGGCGGCGCGGCGCTCGCGATGATCCGGGAGCAGGTGCCGACGGCCGAGGTCCAGCACGGTGTGCTCGACCTCGCCGACCTGGCGAGCGTGCGCACGTTCGGCGAATGGTTCTCCGCTCGCTTCGACCGGCTCGACCTGCTCGTCAACAACGCAGGGGTCATGGCCACGCCGTTCGGCCGCACCGTCGACGGCTTCGAGCTGCAGCTCGGCACCAACCATCTCGGTCACTTCGCGCTCACGTGCGCGCTGCTGCCCGCGCTGCTCGCTGGGGCACCGTCGCGCATCGTGGTGCTCAGCTCGGCGGGGCACCTCGCGTCCGACGTCATCTGGGACGACCCGAACTACGAGACTCGCCCTTACGACAAGTGGGAGGCGTACGGCCAGGCCAAGACGGCCAACGTCCTGTTCGCGCTCGAGCTGGACCGCCGCTACGGCGAGCGTGGCGTCCACGCGTTCGCGGTGCACCCGGGGATGATCCTGACCGAGCTCGGTCGCCACCTCTCCGAGCAGGACATCGTCGATCTGGCGGCGCGCGCCGACGGCGCGCTGCCGCCGATGAAGCCGGTGCCCGCCGGCGCCGCCACCAGCGTCTGGGCGGCGACGGAGCCGTCGCTCGACGCGCACGGCGGCGCATACCTCGAGGACTGCTCGGTGAGCGACGCCCACGCGCCGTGGGCGCGCGACCTCGAATCCGCAGCGCGCCTCTGGACGCTGTCCGAGCAGCTCACTGGCTTCACCGCGCCCCGGTGAGCGCTATCGGAGCGGGAGCTCGGACTCGATCGCGGCGCGGAGCGCCTCGACCGCGGTCGCGCGGACGCGAAGCTTCGTGGCGAGATGGGCCGCAGCGTCGAGCTGCGCGAAGTCCCGGGCGAGGCCCAGCGCGGTGTCGTGCAGGTCGGCGGGTGCGACGACGCGGTCGAGCATCCCCGCCGCGACCGCGTCCTGCGGCGCGTACACCTCGGCGAGGATCGCGGCGCGGGTGAAGTGGGCAGGGGTGAGGCGCTGGCGCAGGATCTCGACCGCAGTCATCGGCAGCGGGAGCCCGATCGCCACCTCGTTCGCCGTGAGCTTGAAGGGGCCATCGGCCCCCACGCGGTAGTCACCGGACAGCAGCACGAACAGCCCCATCGCGATCGCGTGGCCCGTGCACTCGACGACCACCGGACGCGGGAACGTGAGCAGGCGTTCGGCGAGCTCGAACCCGCCCCGCAGCATCTCGACGGCCGTGCGGCCACCGGCCTGCAAGGTGGCGAGGTCGAAGCCGCCGGAGAAGCGCCCGTCGCGTCCGGCGAGCACCACGACCGCTTCGTCGCTCTCGGCCCGGTCGAGTGCCCCACCGAGCTCGCCGAGCATCGTCGGTGAGAGCACGTTGGCCTTGCCGTCGTCCATCGTGACGGCAGCGATGCCGTCGGCGAGCTCGTACTCCACGATGGCCATGGTCAGTCGTCCTCTGCTTCCTTGCGTGCGCGGCTCGGCGCGACGCGGGGCGGCTCGTCGGGCTGCTTGGGGTACTGCGGTGGCCACGGTGCGTCCATGAGGCCGCTCGCCCGGTCCCGCTCGTTCATCTCGAGCAACGGCTCGAGCGACTGCGGGTCGGCGTTCATCCCGGCCCAGGGATCGGCGCGCTCGGCGAGCAGGGCCGGCAGCGTGGCGAGGGTGAGGTCGTCGGGATGCACCTCGCTGACCTCGTCCCACAGCAGCGGCGTGGAGACCTGCGCGCCCGGGCGTGGGCGGACGCACCAGGCGCCGAAGACGGTCTTGTGGGGTGCGTTCTGGTTGAAGTCGAGGAAGACTCGCTCGCCTCGCTCCTCTTTCCACCATGCCGCGGTGATGAGGTCGGGCCGGCGGCGCTCGAGCTCGCGCGCGACGGCGACCGCGCCGGCGCGCACCGCGTACGAGTCCCACCGAGGCTCCAGGCGCACGTAGACGTGCAGGCCCCGATTGCCGGTGGTCTTCGGGTACGCGGTGATCCCGACCTCGTCGAGCAGGGCGCGCACCTCGGCCGCGGCGGCGCGGACGTCGGCGAAGTCGGTGCCGGGCTGCGGGTCGAGGTCGAGGCGCAGCTCGTCGGTGTGGTCCGGGTCGGCGGCCAGGTATGGCCACGGATGGAAGCCGAGGCACCCGAGGTTCACGGCCCACGCGACGTGGGCGACGTCCGCCGCGACGAGGGCGCGCGACGTCGTGCCGTTGGGCGTGCTCACAGTGGTGGTCTCGAGCCACTCGGGGGCCGACTTGGGGACCCGCTTCTGGAAGAACGACGAGCCGTCGGCACCGTCGGGGAAGCGCTGCATGAGCGTCGGGCGACCACCCATCGTGCTCATGAGCTGCTGCCCGACGCGCATGTAGTAGTGGACCAGGTCGAGCTTGGTCTCACCGTGCTCGGAGAAGAACACCTTGTCGGGGCTGCTGATCGTGACCTCCCGGCCGTCGATCTCGAGCACCTCGCCGTCGGACGCCACGTCGGTCACGGTAGCGGTGCGCGCCTGGGCGTCGCGAGGAGCCCGCCGTCGGAGCCGATGCCGGTTACCCCTTCAGAGCACCCGAACGAGGACGCCGACCAGCGCCAGCACCAAGAGGATGAGGAAGACGGTGCCGCAGGCGATGATGGTGCGGCGGTCGCCGGTGTTGTCGACGTCGTCCATCGCCGCAGTCTCGCAGGCGCGGCCGGATGTCGCCTCAACCGCGTCGTTCGTCGCGCACGACCGCTTCGAGGAAGGCGGTGATCGCGCGGTTGGCCGCGACGCGCCAGTGGGTGGTCAGCCGCTCCACGCCATCGCTCGCGCGCCGTTTGCGTCGGAGCCCGCCGACGACATCGGCGAAGGCATCGAGCTGGGCTTGGGCCAACGGGGTCAGCGCATCGCCGCGCCGTGTCCGCAGCGCGAGCTTCGCGAGGAGCGTGGTCCGGACGTCGCGAGGATGCTCGACGGGTTGGTTGAGCCACCGCTCGAGCCGCGCGCGTCCCGTTCGAGTGGGTGCGAGCACTGTGCGGTGGGGACCCTGGGTGCCGCGCTCGACACCGCGTGCCTCGGCGAGCCCGACGTCCACGAGGTGATCGAGGGCTCGGTAGACGAGGGGTCGTCGGACGGTCCAGATGCCGCCGAGCTCGCTGGCAGCGTCGAGCTCGCGAGCCACGGCGAACCCGTGGCGGGGTTCCTCGCAGAGCACGCCGAGCACCAGCCAGTCGGTCAACGAGAGCTCGGGGCCGGTTCCCTTCGGGGCCACCGGGTGAGGATCGCACACCATCGCGGCACCGAATAGTCTCACCGCAACTATTCACCGGCCCAACCGGCCGCTGGGGTTCCCAGGAGTCCGAGTGCGGCGATCGATCTGCAGAGTTGTTCCGCTCGTGGTGGTGCTCACGCTGGGTGCACTCGTCTCGTCGGTCGCGGCCGCGTCGCGGCCGTCGAAGCCGACGGGCGAGATCACGGTGTCCGCGGCGGCATCGCTCACCGAAGCCTTCACGCAGATCGGCAAGCAGTTCGAGCAGCGGTATCCGGGGAGCGACGTGACCTTCAACTTCGACGCGTCGTCGGCCCTCGTGCTCCAGATCCAGCAGGGGGCGCCGGTCGATGTGTTCGCGTCGGCCGACGAGGCGAACATGGACAAGCTGGTGGACGGCGGTCAGGTCACCGCGTCGCCGGTCGCGTTCGCGCGGAACAAGCTCGAGATCGCGACCAAGCCGGCCAACCCGGAGAAGATCAGGTCACTCGCCGACCTCGCCGACGTGCCGGGCGTCGTCGCGCTGTGCGCCGCCGCCGTGCCGTGTGGGAAGTACGCGGACGCCGCGCTCGCGGCGGCCGGCGTGACGATCCCATCGGACAAGATCACGCGGGGGCTGAACGCCAGAGCGACGCTCACCGCAGTGTCGGCGGGGGACGCCGATGCCGCCGTCGTCTACGTCACCGACGTGAAGGCGGCCGGGTCGTCCGTGGCCGGAGTGCAGATCCCGGACGCCGACAACCAGATCGCGGTCTACCCGATCGCGCCGGTCGCCGCCGCGGCCAACCCCACGGCCGCCAGAGCGTTCTCGAAGTACGTCGCGTCGCCAGCAGGACAGAAAGTCCTGAAGAAGTACGGGTTCCTTGCGCCCTGACGTGCCCGCGATTCCGGGTGCCGCCGCCCCGCCCCGTCGCGCGGGGCGACGGCCGCCAGTGCTGGTGGTGGTCGCCGCCTCGATCGCGGTCGCCTTCTTCGTCCTGCCGCTCCTCGGCCTCCTCCAGCAGGCCCCATGGTCCAGCCTGTGGGACGACCTCACGACTCCCGAGGCGCGGGACGCGCTGCGGCTCTCGCTGGTGTGTTCGCTGTGGGCGACCTTCCTGGCAATCGTCTTCGGGGTCCCGCTCGCGTGGGTGCTCGCCCGGGTCGACTTCGTCGGGCGGTCGCTCGTGCGGGCGCTGGTCCTGCTGCCGATGGTGGTGCCCCCGGTGGTGGGCGGCGTCGCGCTGCTCTATGCGTTCGGCCGGTCGGGGCTCATCGGTGAGCAGCTCTACGACTGGTTCGGCATCCAGCTCACGTTCAGCACCTCCGGCGCGATCCTCGCCGAGACGTTCGTGGCGATGCCGTTCCTCGTGATCACCGTCGAGGCCGGGCTCCGCTCGGTCGACGTCCGCTACGAGGACGCCGCGGCCACCCTGGGCGCCGGGCGATGGACGACCTTCCGACGCGTGACGCTGCCGTTCATCATGCCGTCGCTGATCGCCGGCGCCGCGCTCGCCTGGGCGCGGGCCCTCGGTGAGTTCGGGGCGACGATCACGTTCGCGGGCAACATCCAGGGCCGGACCCAGACGATGCCGCTCGCGATCTACCTGGCGCTCGAGAGCAGACCCGAGGGCGCGGTCGCACTCAGCCTGGTGCTGCTCGCGGTCTCGATCGTGGTGCTGGTCATGCTGCGCGACCGCTGGTTCCCCGCGATGCGGCCGGCATCGGCATGACACTCGAGGCCCGGCTCTGTGCGACCGTCGGGAGCCTCGCACTCGATGTCGCGATCGCGGCTGACGCCACGAGCACGGTCGCAATCCTCGGTCCGAACGGCGCGGGCAAGACCACCCTGCTCCGCGTGCTCGCCGGCTTGCGGGCGCTCGACGCCGGGCACATCCGGCTCGATGGCGCGGTGCTGGACGATCCGGCCGCGGGCGTCTTCACGGTGCCCGAGCGTCGGCCCATCGGCGTCGTGTTCCAGGACTACCTCTTGTTCCCGTTCCTCTCCGCGCTCGACAACGTCGCGTTCGGTCCGCGCAGCCGCGGGGTCCGGAAGGCCGATGCGCGGCGCAGCGCCCGCGAGTGGCTCGAGCGGGTCGGGCTCGCCGACGCGGTGGAGCGCAAGCCGACTGCCCTGTCCGGTGGGCAGGCCCAGCGTGTCGCCCTCGCGCGAGCGCTCGCGGCCTCGCCGCGGCTCCTCCTGCTCGACGAGCCGCTGGCCGCGCTCGATGCCGAGGCGCGTCGCGATGTCCGTCGCGAGCTCCGGTCGCACCTCGCGGGCTTCGACGGCGTGCGCATCCTCGTCACCCACGACGCGGTGGACGCGGCGACCCTGGCTGATCGGGTCGTCGTCGTCGAGGACGGCGCGGTCTCCCAAGAGGGGACGTTCACCGACATCAGCGCGCATCCCCGGACGGCCTACGTCGCCGAGCTCGTCGGTCTCAACCTGCTCCGTGGCCGTGCCGCGGACGGCCAGGTCGTGCTGCCGAGTGGTGGTGTCATCACCGTCGCGGATCGCACCGTTGCCGGCGAGGTCCTCGCGGTGGTCAGTCCCCGCGCGATCGCGCTCCACGGCGATGAGCCGACCGGCAGCCCGCGCAACCGGTGGGCCGGCACGATCACCGACGTCGACGTGCTGGCGGAGCGAGTCCGAGTGCGGATCGACGGCCCGGTGCCGTTGGTCGCGGAGGTGACGTCGAGCGCGGCGAGCGACCTCGGTCTCCGACCCGGCGCGCGCGTCTGGAGTGCGGTGAAGGCGACGGAGGTCCGCGTCGAGCCGGCCTGAATCGCTTCCTGGTCCGGCTAGTGATCTCCGTTGGGGTACGGCGCGGAGCGCAGCGCCCGGGCGAGGTGTGCGGCGTTGCGGGCCGCGGTGCGCGTCGTCTCGGCGGTCTCCTTCGGACGGGCGTCGAGATCCCGGTAGTCGGTGCCGTGCATCGCCTCGCCGACCCAGTACGTCACGCCATTGGCGGGGATCGTGAAGCCGACGTCGTTGAGGCCCTGGAAGAGCTCGGCCGACACGTGGTGCGCGCCGTCCTCGTTCCCCACCACGGCGACCATTGCCACCCGGTCGTAGCTGATCATCCGGCCGCGGTCATCGGTCTCGTCGAGGAACGCGTCGAGTCGCTCGAGCACGCGCTGCGCGATCGACCCGGGGTGACCGAGCCAGATCGGCGTGCCGAGCACGAGGATGTCGGCGGCGAGGATCTGCTCGCGGATCGCCGGCCACTCGTCGCCGTCGCCTTCGTCCGACGTCACACCGGGCAGCACCGCGCGGTCGACGACGCGGATCGGCTCGGACGGCTCGGCACCGGCGTCGCGGAGCGCCTCGGCGACCTCCCGGAGGATCACGTCGGTGCTGGACGGCGCGCCGCCGCGCTTGAGGGTGCAGTTCAGCAGGACGGCATCGAGGCGGTCCTCGGCCATGGTGTTCACCTCGTGATCGGATCGTGATCGAGCGGGAGGCGTACCCGTCCCACGGGCCGCGCAACCGCTCACGGCGGTCGCCGCGCCGATTGGCCGCGACGGGGGTACGGGTACGGGATGCCCATGGAGGCGTTGGGCACCTACGACAAGCTCGCCGTCGTGGAGCGGATCGGGTGAGGCGCGACGGAGGTCGAGGCGGCGTGCTGATCGGCACGTCGGGCTGGCAGTACGCCGACTGGCGCGGGACCTTCTACCCGCGCGGCCTGCCGCAGCGCCGATGGCTCGAGGAGTATGCGACGCGATTTCGGACCGTCGAGGTGAACAACTCCTTCTACCGGCTCCCCACCGAGGAGACCTTCGAGCGCTGGGCCACCGCGACGCCCTCCGACTTCGTCTTCACCGTCAAGGCCAGCCGGTACCTCACCCACATCCGCCGCTTGCGCTCGCCCGGTGAGCCCACGCGTCTGCTGCTGCGCGCGGCGCGTCGCCTGGGACCGAAGCTCGGTGTCGTGCTCCTCCAGCTGCCGCCCCGCTTCCGGTGTGATGCGGGGCGGCTGGCCGCCACTCTCGACGCGTTCGGCGCCGACACGAAGGTCGCGGTCGAGGTGCGCGACGAGCGGTGGCACGTCGATGCGGTGTACGACGTCTTGTACGAGCACCAGGCCCCGCTCGTGTGGTGGGACCGACGCGGCGCCCACGGTCCGTTGGTCAGGACGGCCGATTGGGCGTACGTGCGGTTCCACGAGGGGCGTGCGCACGACCGGCCGTCGTACGGACGGCGCGCGCTTGCTACCTGGTGCGAGCGGCTGGCATCGACCTACGGCACCGACGCCGAGGCGTGGGTGAACTTCAACAACGATCCCGGTGCCGCCGCGCCCGACGACGCGGCGCGTTTCTCGCGCCTGCTCGACGCGCACGGCTTTGCCGTGGCTCAGCCAACCTCGCGGACCGCAGCGGCGAGCTCGCGCTCCCAGAAGCCGAAGAACCCTTCCTGATCCGGGCCGATCTGGTGGAAGTAGAGGTGGTCGTAGCCCGCGGTCACGTACTCGCGCACCGTCTTGGCCATCGCTTCCGCGATGTCGGGGCCGCAGGGCACTGATGCGACCGCCGCGTCCTCGTCGACGAGCTCGGCGGCCTGCTCGAAGTGCGTCCACGTCGGGAGGTCCTGGGAGAGCTGGCCCGGGATCGCGCCGTTGGCCCAGACCCGATGCACGGTCTTGCGGGCCGACTCCTCGTCGGCCGCCCAGCACAGGTTGAGCTGCGCGTAGGCGGGTCCGGTGCCCCCCGCGCCGCGGTACGTCGCGATCGTGTCCGGGTCCGGTGCGTGGCCCCAGAAGCCGTCGCCGATCCGGCCCGCGAGCTCGGTGGCCGCGTCGCCGAAGCCCGACACGATCACCGGCAGGTCCTGCTCCGGGGGATCGAAGAGGCGCGCGTTCTCGACCTCGTAGAACGCGCCCCGATGATCGATGGTCTCACCGGTCCAGAGCGCGCGCATGATCTCGACGGCCTCTTCGAGCATGGCCCGCCGCACCTCGGGACGGGGCCACCGATGCCCGAGGATGTGCTCGTTGAGCGCCTCACCGGTACCGACGCCGAGCGAGAACCGGCCCTCACTGAGCAGCGAGGTCGTGGCCGCGGCCTGAGCGACGATCGCGGGGTGCACCCGGACGATGGGGCAGGTCACCCCGACCGCCACACCGATCTGCTCGGTGCGTTCCGAAACCGCGCCGAGCACCGCCCAGACGAACGGGGAGTGCCCTTGCGCGTCGAGCCAAGGGTGGAAGTGGTCGGAGACCGAGACGAAGTCGAACCCGAACGACTCGGCGAACGCCGCGTTCTGGGCGAGGTCGCGCGGCCCGTGCTCCTCGCTGGAGAGGGTGTACCCGAAGCTGTTGGCCATGGCGTGCTCCTCGGCAAGCGTGCTCTCGGAAGAAGACATTGAGGGGTCGTGGGTCGCTTGCCCGGGTGCTGCGGTCGTGAAACCTGTTGTGAGACCTCCGACGTTTTCGAGAGGTGGCAAGGGGGCACGCGTGCGTGGAGGCTCCGTGGCGAGGCGGAGCGATCGCCCGAGCGAGGAGAGCAGTATGAGCGCAGCGGACGACACCCGGGTCGGTGTGCGCGTCGGTGACCCCGCCCCGCCCTTCCGGGCGCCGTCGAGCAACGGTCAGACGCTCGACGCGGACTCCTTCCACGGGAAGGTCCCTGTCGCACTGGTCTTCCTGGCCGATGGCCGCGATCCCACCGGCCAGGTCGCGCTCGCCGAGCTCGACGAGTGCCTGGTCGAGTTCGGGCACCGGCGCTGGCAGCTGCTCGTGGTCCTCCCGTCCTCCCCTCGGGAGTTGCGGGCCATGAGTGAGGAGGCGCAGTACGCCGTCACGATCCTCGCCGACGAGGCACACGCGATCTCCCACGCGTTCCTCGGCGACGATCCACCCGACCATCCGGTCGCGGTGCTCGTGGGTGCGGACGGCGCCGTCGTCGATGTGGTCGAGGGCGACGACGCAGCCGGCTTTGCCGACCGCGTGCTCGAACGAGCGCGCGGCGCTCCGCGAAGCGGCGCCGCCCGCTGAGCGGCCGCGTCAGGGTGCGGCGAGCTCCTTCTCGAGAGCCGCACAGGCGGACGCGCACCGGCGACAGAGCTCGGCGCACTCGCGACAGTGGTCCGTGTCGTGGCGCTCGCACTCGGCGGCCGTCGAACGACAGAGCTCTCGGCAGCCGTCGAGCAGGCGTCCGAGGACACCGGGCTCGACCGCACCGTCGCGAGCGACCGTCGTCGCCAGCGCGCGGCACAGGTCTGCAGTCGCCCAGCACCGCCTGATGCACGTGACGTGCGCCGGTCCGGGTGTCTCGATCACACACAGGTCCGCGCACGTGGTGCACGCGGCCGCGCACCGCTCGAGCGAATCGACCGCGCCGGCGAGCAGGTGGGTGTCGATGCCGTAGGTGCCGAGGCCGGTGTCGAGGATCGGCTCGGTCGTCATGACGAGCGCGAGCGCTTCCGCGCGGTGGCCTTGCCACCCTTGCTTCCGGCCTTGGCCTTCTGCGAACGGTTGCCGCCCGAGCCCGTCCCCGAGGACCTCTTCGACGCGGCTGAGCCCGAGCTCTTCCCGCCGCGCTTCGATGCGCCGGGCGAGTTGGCGATCTTGGCCGCGCGTGACTTCGACATGCCCTTGTCCTTGAGGGCTTCGTACTGCTTCTCGTTCTTCACGTTGGCTCGCTTGCTCGGCATGATCTTCCTCCGTGCTGGGGACGTCAGCTGTTGCCGACGTCGGCTTGGTGCTGTGCGAAGTCCTCACCCAGACCTGCCTGGGTGGCGTCGTCGAGGCCGTCGACGAGCAGGTCCTCCAGGGCGACGAGGCGCATGAGCGGCTCCCTGAGCTGCGAGCCCACCGGGGCCGCTCGGCGCACATCGTCGAGCGCGGCGCCGATCGCGTCGATCGACGCGTCGGGTGCGGGCCGCTGCGCGCGCGCGGCCGGCACCAGCACGGCCTCTACGGCCTGCACGTGGCGTTGGGTCGCGGCTTCGAGGGCCGCGCCGTTCCTCGTGCCGAGCTCGTACTGCTGGAGGAGCTGCAGGAGATCGGCGTGGTCGTCGCGGAGGCGCTCGCGCAGCGCCCTCGTGGTCACCCTGCGCTCGTACCCGGCGCCAGGTCCCGCCATGCACCTGACGCACGGGGGTTTCCCGGTGCGGGGGAGTGGGCACGTGATCCCCATGAGCGCGGTGGGCCTGATGGCCAGGTTCGAGTCGATGGAGGCCGCCGGCGACGCGCTGAAGGCGCTCGAGAACCAGGGTGTCGACGGCGCCGACCTGACGCTGGTGGGGGGCCAGGTCGCGAAGGCGCGTGAGGTGCACACGGTGACCGGGCCGGACCGACGCGTGTCGCGTCGTGTGCTCGGCATGATCCTGCGCGGCGGCGTGCTCGGTCTCTGTGGCGGCCTCCTCGTCAGCGCCGCGATCGTGGGGATCTCGGTGCTCCTCTTCGAAGATGTGCGTCAGCACGAGCTTGCCCAGGTGATGGTCGTCGTCGCCTTCGGGATGCTCGGGGCCGTCGTCGGCATCTTCGCCACGGTGGAACGAGGCGTCGGGCTCTCCGAGAGCTGGCACCTGGCGTTCCAGGACGTGGGGGAGGGCGAGGCGTGGCTCGCGGTGCTCGACGCCCCCGACGACGCGGAGGACGCGCTCCGGACGCTCGGCGCGAGCGAGGTGGTGCGTCCGCCCACCGCAAGTGCGCCGCTCTCGGTGGACCGCGCCGGCGCCGTGTCCGCCCCGAGCTCGACTGTCCACGATGAGGAGATGGCCTGATGATCAAGCTCATGAAGCGACTGCCGTGGATCGCCGTCGGCGCGGCCGGCGCATGGTTCATGGACGGTGAACGCGGTGCCCAGCGCCGTCGCGATGCCCGTCAGCAGCTTCGGACCTGGTTCGGCGACGTGACCGCCGAGGACGACCCGTACCCGACGTCGGCGCCGAGCGCCGACCTCCGTCGGTCCGCTTGAGTCCAGGGCGCAACCACTCGCCGATGACGACGCGACGAACCGCGCGCGTCCTTGCGGCCGCGCTCGCGTGTGGCGCGTTCGCGTTGGGTGCCTGCAGCAGCAACGAGGACACTGCGCCGACGACACCCGGCAACACCACCCCGGAGGTGGTGCCGACGAGCGGCGGCAGCCAGAATCTGCCCGAGGGGCCGTCGGCGGGCCCCGACCAGGACGACGGCAACGCCGGCACGCCGGGGCCCGAGAGCCCGGGGAGCGGCACGCCCTGAGCCGCGCTCAGCCGCGGCGGCCGCGCCGACGCTGACCCGGGAACCGCAACCGTCGGCCCCGACCGAAGTCGATGCCGAGCAGGCAGACGTCGTCCCCGCGCTCGGCATCGGCAGTCGCGTGCAGGAGCCGGTCACACACGGCTTCGAGTGGCGCGTCCCGCACCTCTTCCACGGTCGCGAGCACGCGCGCGACCCCCTCGTCGATCGGCGTGGACCGGCGCTCCACGAGCCCGTCGGTGAAGCACAACATGCGGGTGCCTGGCGGCATCCACGTCCTGCTCTGCAGCTGCTCGCCGCGGGCGCCGAGCAGGGGCGCAGGCACCACCGTGAGCTGGTCGGCCGGTCGATCGGGCACGACCACGATCGGCGCGGGATGGCCGGCGCTGGCCGATGTCAGGACCCGGGTCGTGGGATCGAAGCGGGCGACGAAGCACGTGGCGAACTGGTCGCTGCCGGTCTCGCCGAGGATGGTGTCGAGCCGCTCGAGGACCGCGGCCGGCTCCATCACCACGAAGGCGTACGCGCGCAGCATGTTGCGGAGCTGCACCATCGTGGTTGCGGCTGCCAGTCCGTGGCCGGCGACGTCGCCGATCGCGAACAGCAGCGATCCGTCGCTCAGCTCGAACGCGTCGTACCAGTCGCCACCGACGTCGATGCCGACGTCCGCCGCCACGTAGCGCCCCGTGCACTGCACGTCGTCGAACCCACCGCGGAGCTCTGGGAACACTGCGCGCTGCAGCGTCGCAGCCGCGGCGCGCTCGCGCTCGATCACCTGCGCGCGCTCGATGGCCTGGGCCGCCTGGCTCGCGAGTGTGAGGATGAAGTCGCGGTCGGGCTCGTCGATCCTCCGGGGCGCGGGCCACGAGATCGCGAGGACGCCGAAGGTCTGACCGTTGGTGATGAGGGGGACGTTCGCGAAGGCGCCTTGGCCGTCGAGCGCCATCGTCTCGGCGAGCGCGGGGTGGTCGCGCAGCAATGCCTCGGTGGACTCGTGGAACAGCACGCGGCCGGTGCGACTCGCCAGGGTCACGGGTGCATCGACGGAGAGCGGCACCCGCGCCCACTCGGCGCGGGTCTGCTCGGGCAGGTCGTCGATCGCCTGGAACTCGAGGAACCGCCGGCTCTCGTCGACGAGGGCGATGCCGGCGTACAGGGTGTCGAGTGAGCGACGGGTCGAGACGAGCACGGCTCGCGCCACGTCGGCCACCGAGCGGGCGTCGGCGAGGCGCGCGGTGATCTCCTGGAGGTGATGGCTCCGCTCGAGCGCGGCCTCGAGCGCAGCGAGCAGGGCATCGCGGTCCCCGTGCTCATCGACCCGAGGATCGGTCGGGATCTCCATCGAAGCTCCACTCCGCCGCAGCGGCGGCGCGTACCCGTCACGCCCGGCGTGATGATCGCACACCTCGTGCTCGTGCTTCGATTGACCGGTTGGCGGCGTGGGTACCGACGGCTCGTGGCGCCGCCGGGAATCGTGACGATCGGGGTCTACGACTGGGACGTGGACTCGTTCGTGGGCGCGCTCCACGCGGCGCGGGTCCTGACCGTCTGGGACGTGCGGCAGCGCCGAGGGGTGCGCGGGCCCCAGTACGCGTGGGCCAACGCCGGACGCCTGGTGCCGAGGTTGGAGCGAGAGGGCTTCCGGTACGAGCACCACCGCGAGCTGGCTCCGACGACCGAGCTGCGCCGGCTCCAGTACGCGGAGGATGAACGCCAAGGAGTGGGCAAGCGCTCGCGGCGTCGACTCGCGCCTGGCTACGTGCGTGGCTATCTGGAGGAGGTGCTCGCGCCCGTCGACCTCGACGCGCTCGCGGCCCGGCTCTCCGGCGCCGGCCCGACCGCGCTGCTCTGCGTCGAGCAGGAGCCGGCGGCTTGCCACCGCTCGCTGCTCGCGGCGCGGCTCGCGGATGCAGCTCGGTGCGCGGTGCTCGACCTCGTGCCGGGCACCTGATCGTGGCCTCCGTCACCGCCGGGCGCCCGTACCATCGGGACATCGACGAGACTCCGACTGCTGACCTCGAGACCGCGCTCGACGAGCTCTACGGCGTCACGCCGGAGGACTTCGTGCTGGTCCGGTCGAAGCTCGAGCGAGCGCTGCGCGGCGCGGGAGATCCGGACGCGGCGGCCGCGCTGAAGCGGCACCGTCGGCCCCATCTCGCGGCGTGGGCGTGCAACCAGCTCGTGCGCACCGAGCCGGACGCCATCGAGGACCTGGTGGACGCCACCGCTGCGGTCGCGGCGGCACAAGAAGGCGCGCTCCGCGGCGGTGATGCCGAGCAGCTGCGCGAGGCCGTTCGCGCGCGTGCCGACCTCCTCACCCGCCTCACCGAGGAGGGTGTGCGCTTGGCCCGGGGCCATGCACCGAAGCCCGTGCAGTACCGGGACGCGATCGCGGACACGCTCGACGCCGCGACCCTCGATCCCGCGGCGACCGACGAGCTGCGGCGCGGTCGGCTGACCAAGCCGCTCCTCCCGCCGAGCGGCTTCGGCCCGCCGGTCGCCGTCGCGCCTCGCGAGCGGGCTGCGCCGGCCCCGCCGCGGCGAGGACGGAATCGTGAGCGTCAGCGCGCGGAGCGGGCGGCGACGAGCGCCGCCGCCGCGGCGCGTGCCGCCGATGAAGCCGTGGGGGAAGCCGATGCCGAGGCGGCCAGTGCCGAGCTCGACGAGCAGGCGGCGCGGGCGCATCTCGACGACGTCGAACGGGCCCGCGAGCGCGCCCAGGCTGCGCTGGCCGACGCCCGATCCCGCACCGCAGCGGCTCGTGACGCGGCCGAGCAGTCGCGTCGAGCGGCGCGCGACGCTCGCAGAGCCGCGGAGGAGGCCCGGGCCTCGCTGACCGAGCTCGACGCCGACTGACGGGCTGCCGGTGCATGCTCCGCCACCGGGGCGGGTACACCCTGGACGCGGGGCGAACGAGCGGCTCGGAAGGTCCCGCCATGCGGAACGGCTCCGATCGACGACACGGGGCTGACCTGCACGTTGCACACGGCGCGGGGCGGCGGCGGCCCGATCGCGCGCGAGTGTTCGAGCTGCCGCGGACGCACGACGCTCCCGCGCTGGCTCGCCGCTACTGCGCCCGGTGCTGCGAGGAGTGGCACGTTCCGCACCTGCGCCCGGCGTGCGAGCTCCTCGTGAGCGAGCTCGTGACGAACGCGGTCGTCCACGGCCGAGGCGAGATCACCCTCGAGGTGGTCGATGAGGGGGAGAGGATCTGCGTGAGCATCCTCGACGACGACGTGAGCGAGCGCACCGTTCAGCACCCCGACGACATCACGGGCTCGGGCCGCGGCCTGCTCATCGTGGCGGCCCTCGCCGAACGGTGGGGCGCCGACGTGGGCGGCGGACGCACCCGTGCCTGGTTCGAGCTCTGCTCCTGAGGCACTGCGCCAGTGCCGCCGGCGCGGGGGCGGCGATCGACGGCCGGCGACTACGCCGCTGCGTGGTAGATCGGCCAGTACTTCGCCGCCAGGGCCTGGAGGACCACGCGCCGGTCGCCGAGGTTCGCGCCCTCCACGAACTGCCGAAGGCATGCGAGCGAGGCTTCGTCGAGCTCGTCGACCTGGCTGCAGTCGAGCACCACGTCGCCGTCGAGCTCCGCGAGATGCCTCTCGAGAAACCAGCAGTTGCGCTGGTCGAAGTGGCCGTAGAGGGCGGCCGCCGAGCCCCGGGCGTCGATGGCGCGGACCGCGATCGCTGCTGCTCCCACGTGCGTTCCTTCGCTCGGGCCCCGCCTGGACGGGTGCGTACCCCGGCGTCCACGGGCGGGAAACGCCGACCCGGCGGGGTTTCCGAGGCCGAGCCGCTGGGTACCCGGTGGCGGCGTCCCATCAGCGGGCGCGACTGGGGCAGCACACGACCATGGGCACCACGGGGCACTTCCGGCACGAGGCGCTGCTCTACGCGGGGCCAGAGGACTTCGTGCACCAGGTCGGGGGCTTCGTGGCCGAAGGCGTCCGGCGCCGCGAGCCCACCCTGGTGCTGGTGGACGAGGCCAAGATCGCCCGGCTGCGCGATGCCCTCGGCGCGTCCGCCGACGGCGTCGAGTTCGCCGACATGGCGACACTCGGCCATTCCGGCCGGGTCCTCGCGGTCTGGCAGGACTTCGTGGCGCGGCGCGCGGGCCACGGTCCGGTGCGTGGCGTCGGCGAGCACGTCGGATCGGGACGCACGGCCGACGAGGTCACCGAGTGTCAACGACTCGAGGCGCTGCTCAACGTGGCGTTCGAGGGAGACGTCGCCTCGCCGTGGCTCGTCTGCCCGTACGACACCGACAGCCTCCCCGAGTCCGTCGTCAGCGAGGCCCGGCGCACGCACCCGATCGTCCGCGCCGACGGCATCAGCTCGCCGAGCACCGCAGCGCGCTCCACCGCCGAGCACGCGCGCGCGAGCACCATCGCGCTCACGCCACCGCCGGCGGTCGCGGTGCGCTCGACCGTGGAGGACGTCGTGGACGTCGAGCCGATGCGGCACCTCGTCGCGCGCACGGCGGCCGACGCCGGGCTCAGCGCGTCGCGGGTCGACGATGTCGCGCTCGTGGTCGCCGAGCTGGCCGGCAACAGCCTGCGCCACGCCGGGATGCCGGCACGGATCGCGGTCTGGCGAACCGCGACGGCGTTCGTCGTCGAGGTGCGCGACGGCGGCCGGATCGACGATCCGCTGGTGGGCCGCCGGCGCCCCGCGCCGGACGCGATTGGTGGTCGAGGGCTGTGGATCACCAACCAGCTCGCCGATCTCGTGCAACAGCGCTCGCTCGATGGCGACAACGTCGTGCGGGCGCACTTCTTGCTCGTGCGCTGACGTTCAGCGCCGCTCCAGCAGCGATCCCTCGTCGGCATCGAACGTGTGCAGCAGCGGCGGCGCCTCGACGTCGGGTGCCGAGTGCTCTGCCTTCTCGCGGTCCTGCGGTGCATGAGCGTGCGCACGCACGGCTTCGAGCTGCGCCGCGACCGCCGCGCCGTAGAACACGGCCATCGACGAGAGCAATGCCCAGAGGAGCAGCGCCACCATGCCGGCCAGCCCGCCGTACGTCGCGCCGAACGAGTCGCTGACGCCGAAGAGCAGGCCCAGCCCGGCCGTGACTGCGAACCACAGGACGACGGCGACGGCAGCCCCGACCGCCAACCAGGACCGCGCGGGCTGCCGTCGTCGCGGTGCTACCCGGAACACCAGGCCGACAGCGGCGGTCACGAGCAGGAAGGCGACCGGCCAGCGCGCCACCACCCAGACCGAGCGCGTCGCGTCGCGTTCGATCGCGTCGTTGATCGCATCGCCGAACGCGAGCGCGCCGAACGCGATGGCGGCGAAGACTCCCGCGGTGAGTGCGAGGACGGTGGCCCGGCCGTACTTCTGGAGCGTGGGCCGGTCCTGTTCGATGCCGTAGATGCGATTGAGGCCGCGCTCGAGCTGACCCATCAGCGTTGCGCCGGTCACGATCGCGCCGACGAACCCGAAGAGCAGGCCGAGCCACTGGTTGGCCGCCCCCGCCGCCCGGGCCTGCTGCACCGCGTCGGTGAGCACATCTCCCGCGGGTCCCGGCGCGGCGGCGCGGAACGTCCGCGTGATGCCGCGACCGATGCTCGCGTCGCCGAGCAGGCTCGCCAGGCCGACGAGGCCGATGATGCCCTCGAGCAACAGCAACGAGATCACGAACGCCAGCGAGCGTGCGTGGCTGAAGCCGTCGGCCACCCGCATCCGGAGGAACGCGTCGCGCAGCAGCGCGCGCCGCCCCGTCGCCCGCACGGTCCGGCGCGCGTCGTCGCCTGTGAGCGCGGCCGTCTCCGGAACCCGCGCCGCGGTGCTCACGGTCGCGTCGGATCGGGGAATGGGACGCAGACGGTGAGTGCGTCGGGGTCCACCTCGATGCGGAGCCGTTTGGTGGCGCCGCGCGCCCCGCCGTCGAGCTCGTAGCGCACCGGCGGGTGCAGCTTCACGTCGATGCGTCGACCCTGGGTGATCTCGACGAAGGGGGAGTCGTCGGCCCGGCCGATCACCGTGCGCG
Source organism: uncultured Bifidobacteriaceae bacterium (assembly GCA_964555735.1). GTDB lineage: Bacteria > Actinomycetota > Acidimicrobiia > IMCC26256 > PALSA-555 > CAZKTS01. The sequence goes on along the minus strand of CAZKTS010000038.1, from coordinate 53,447 downwards.
ACAGCGTCCGGGTCCACTGCCACGCGCCGGTTGCGGTCACCATCCCGATGTCGAGGCGGCCGTCGTCGGGTCGGGCCCCGTCGAAGAGGGTGATGCCGCCGAAGACCTTTCCGACGTTCGCGCAGAGCACGCAGGTCACCGAGCCCTTGACCCAGCGGTCGCCGTCGACGCGCACGTGGGCGTCGAAGCTTCTGGCTCGCAGATTGCGAGCACCGGTGAAGACGTAGGCGGCCCGACCGAGCCGGTCCTTCAGCGATCCGTCGGCGTCGCCGATCATGCGCGCGTCGAAGCCGACACCCGCCATGACCGCGAAGTGCTCGCCGTTCACCACACCCAGGTCCAGGGTTCTCCTGGCGCCGTGGAGGGCGACCTGCACGGCACTCGCCACGTCGGTCGGGAGCGCCAGGTTGGTGGCGAGCAAGTTCGCGGTGCCGGCCGGCACGATCGCCAAGGGGACACCCGTGCCCGCCAGCTCGTCGGCGACGCGCTGGACCGTGCCGTCCCCTCCCCACACGATCACGAGGTCCGCGCCCGCCGCGAGTGCCTTTCGCGTCCGCTTGGGCGCCTTCTTGCTCTTGGGCACCTCGTACCACAACGGATCCGTCACGCCCTCGGCCGCGAGGGCAGCTCGGAGCTCTCGGAGCCCCCCGCCGGTCGTCTTCCCGGCGTGCGCGATGACCGCGACCGCGGTCACGGGTCCACCGCGGGTGGATGGATGGCCTGCGCGCGCCGAGCCGCGACGAACGCGACGACCAGCGCGCCCAACCCGAGGAGCAGGCCGGCGATCACGTCGGACACGTAGTGCACACCGCGGTAGATGCGCGCCAGCGAGACAAGCACGGGGATGGTCACTGCGGCTCCGATCGCGAGCCGCTGCACGGTGACGGACGCCGAGCTCGCGGCGAGGATCACCGCGAGCAGCGTGTAGAGCACTACGGATGCCGCGACGTGTCCCGAGGGGAAGCTGTCGGTGGGGAGCGCCTCGAGCCGGTGCACCGGCGGCCGGTCACGGCCGACGACCGCAGCGACGATGAGGTAGGTGGTCACCTCGACGAGCAGCCCGACGGCGAGCAGGCCGAGCAGTGCCCACCGGCGACGCCAGACGAGCCATGTGGCGGCCGCCACCGCGAGGGGCACGATCACGAACCCGTGCGCGAGCCCGGAGGCGACGAAGGAGACGTCGTCCCCCACGCTCGTGCGGTGGTTCGCCAGGTACCGGTTGACCGTGCCTTCACGATCGGCGGTCTCGAGCACGCCGGTGACCAGGAGACCCGCCACCACGAGCAGCGTGCTGAGCGCGAGCACGCCCAGTGCGCCCACGCCGGCCATGGTCAGCACCGCGTGACGCGGCTCCGAGCGGTCAGCCGTCTGCGGCTGTGCAGGGGCCGGCTCGACGTTCACCCCGAACGTCGTCATGGGGGTGATGTTTCACCGATCGGCGAGTCGGCAAACATGCAGCTGGGAGATCGTCGGCCGTGGGAGGCGACGTGGAGGTCGTGGGCGCGCTGGTCCTCGTGGCCCTCGCCGCGGGCGTCCTCGTGTGGCTCGCGTTGCGCCGGTGGCCGGCCGCGGACCCTGCCTCACCGCGCACGACGGTGCGGATCGCGCGGTGGGAGACTCGGCACCCGAGGGCGCTCGCGCTCGCCACCACACGTCTCGATCCGGCGAGCGCAACCGGACTTGCGCTCACGGTCGCGCTCGGCATCGCCTTCGTCGGCACCGTCGCCTTCGGCGTCGTCGCGTTCATGGTTCGATCGCACACCGGTCTGGCGAGCGCCGATCGGGGCGTCGCCGAATGGGGTGCCGAGCACGCCACCGCGTTCTCGTCGGAAGTCGTCGACGGCGTCACCCAGCTCGGGTCGACGGGCACGGTCGTGCTGATCCTGCTCGTGGTCGCCGTGGTCGAGATGATCCGTGCGCCGAACCGGTGGCTGCTCGTGTTCCTCGCGTGCGTCGCGCTCAGCCAGAGCGTGCTCGTGACCTTGCTCAAGGAGGTCGTCGAGCGGGTGCGACCCGACGTGGGCGTCCAAGCACCGTTCGGAGGCTTCTCGTTCCCGAGCGGCCACGCGGCGACGGCGGCCGCGGTCTACGCCGCGATCGCGCTCGTGCTCGGTCGTCGGCGCGCGCCTTCGACGCAGGCGCTGCTCGCGGGCGGAGCGGTGGCAGTGGCGGTCGCGGTGGCTGCCTCCCGCGTCCTGCTGGGCGTGCACTGGGTCACCGACGTCGTCGCCGGGCTGCTCCTCGGGTGGGTCTGCTTCGCGCTCGTGGCGATCGCGTTCGGCGGGCGGTTCCTCCACTTCGGTGCGCCGGTGGAGCTCGCCGAGCGGAGTGAGAGCCTCGCCGAGCCGCCGTCGAGCGAGGTTGCTGCGCGCCAGCCACACTGAGTCATCGCCCGGTCGAGCGGCTGGGAGTCGTCGTCGCACTCGAGGGTGTGCTTCGATCTCGGGCATGACACACGAGCGCGCGGTGTTTTCTCGGGAGGCGGTCGCAGCGGTGACGCGACACATGAACGAGGACCATGCCGAGGACTCGTTGCTGATCTGTCGGTCGCTCGGTGGCCAGCCCGCGGCGACGGCGGCGAGCATGCGCTCGATGGACGCCGACGGCATCGAGTTCGCGGCCGAGGTCGCGGGCCGTGACGTGACCGTGCGGGTGCCGTGGGCCGAACCGATCACCGACCGGGGTCAGGTGCGCCTCGAGGTCGTGCGGATGTACCACGACGCCTGCGCAGCGCTCGGCGTGGAGGCCCGCCCGGCGGCCGAGCACTGACGCGACTCGACCCCGGGTCGCCCCGGGGCCGAGCCTCTCGTCGCTCGCGGTGGTGCGGTCGGTCAGTCGAGCGTCGGCTGCCGGCGACGCCGCGTGAGCAGCACGACGCCGAGCCCCGTGAGGCCGGCTGCCGCCGCGATCACCAGCAGGTCGGTGGTGTCCGACCCGGTGAACGCGAGGCCACCGGATGCCGTGAAGTTGTCGGCGACCAGTGCGATGGCGATCGTGAACGGCACGCGCACCGTCAGCGGGTTGCCCTCGGCGTCGATGCCCGAGGCCACGAACTCGTGGTCACCCACGAGGTCGGTCGGGATGGTGAACGTGATGCTCGCCGTCCCGTTCGCGCCCGACTGGTAGGAGCCGATCGCCTGCGGGGTCGAGTGCAGCTCCGCGTCGACGCTCGAGAGGGGAGCGAAGCCCCACACCGTCGCCGTCGCGGTGCCACCCGGCACGAGGTCGCCGGTCACGGTGCCGCCGGGCTCCTCGGTCTCACCCGGGTCGGGATCCGGCCCCGAACCGCCGTCGCCGAACGCGATCGCGGCGAAGGCGTCCTGGCTGTAGTCCGTCGGCGCGACGTGGTCGTGGCGCACGAAGATGCCGCAGGTGTCGATGGTGCAGTCGATGCTCTCGAACTGCGCGACAGGGCTGATCGTCGTGCTGAACGCGCCGTCACCGCCGATGTCATCCACCCAGACGTCCTTGGGCGCATCGCAGTCGGTGCCGGTGGGTCGGCCGCCGGAAGTCCCGAGGTCGCCGGAGGCTTCCTTGCAGACCCGGACGTAGACGCCGATCGAGGGCGTGAAGCCCGACCCGTTCACGGTGATGGCTTCACCGTCGGGGTCGAGGTCCGTGCTCTTGGAGAGCGAGATGCTCGGGCCGGCCGACTCGGGGTCGGCGAAGGTGACGGGGACGAAGGTGTCCTGGCTGTAGTCGGAGCCTGCCGTGTGGTCCTTGCGGACGAAGAAGCCGCAGGTGTCGGTGAAGCAGTCGACGCTGTTGAACGCGGCGACCGGGCTGATGGTCGTGGAGAAGCTGCCGTCGGCCGCAACGGGGATGCCGCCGCTGGGGTTGTTGGTCCAGTACTGCTTGGACGAGTCACAGGCGGTGCCGGTGGGTCGGCCGGCGGCATCGCCGGTCGGGTTGCCGGTGCTCGTGCAGAACATGACGTAGTAGCCCTGCCCGAACGTGAAGCCGGTCGCGTCGACCGTGATCGCTTCGCCGTCGGGGTCGAGGTCCGTCGACTTCGAGAGCGTCACCGTCGGTGCCGGGTCGGCGAAGGTGACGGGGACGAAGGTGTCGTGGCTGTAGTCGGAGCCTGCGGTGTGGTCCTTGCGGACGAAGAAGCCGCAGGTGTCGGTCGAGCAGTCGACGCTGCCCCATGACACGACCGGGCTGATGGTCGTGGAGAAGCTGCCGTCGGCTGCGACGGGGGTGCCGCCGCTGGGGTTGTTGGTCCAGTACTGCTTGGAGCTGTCGCAGGCGGCGCCGGTGGGACGTCCGCCGGACGTGCCGATGGTGCCGCCGGTGCTCGTGCAGAACATGACGTAGTAGCCCTGCCCGAACGTGAAGCCGGTCGCATCGACCGTGATCGCTTCACCGTCGGGGTCGAGGCCGCTGCTCTTGGAGAGCGTCACGCCGGTCGCAGCTGCTTCGACCTCGGCGGCCGCCGAGAACGACGGCTCCGGCGGGGTGTCGGCGGGTGGCGTCTCGGTCGGCGGTGGCGTCGGCGCGGCCAGCGTCGTCGACGTCGTCGTCGAATCGTCGGGCGTCGTCTCCTCGGCGCCCGACGGCAGCGCCGCGAGCAGCGTGGCGGCCGCCACGGCGGTTGCCGCGAGCAGCACGCCCAGTCGGCGCGACGTCACGGCGCGCGCTCGGTGTCGATTCCTCACGTGATCTCCCCTTTGCATGGTGCTGGTCGTCCCCCGGACCTGTTGACGGGCGCGGCTCACGCGCCCTCGTCGACCGGCGGCGTGCCCCGGTGACGGAAGAACCAGAACGCGCCGCCCGCCGCGGCGAGCACGACGAGCAGGCCGACGATCCACGGGAGTGCGCTCGACCCGCCGTCGTCGTCGGTGTCGACGGTCGCGCCCGCTCGCTCGGCGTCACGGGCGTCGGCCTTGGTCTCGCTTGCCTTCTTCTCGGGCTTCGTGGTCGTCGTGGTGTCGGCGGGAGCCGCGGTCGTGGTGGTGATCGGGCTGCCGTCGAGGGCGGTGGCCCCCGGTGCGCCCGCGGCGGGTGTGCCCGCGGCGGGCGCCGCGGCGACCGGCGGCGGGGGTGGCGGTGCCGGCGCGGCGAACCGCACGCCGACCGTGCCTTCCTGGCTCCGGTCCGCGCCCATGCCGACACGGCTGGTCTGCACGGCGCAGCCCGTCACCATGCAGTCCGTCGCGCCGAACTGCGCGTACACGGTGAGCGCCGTGGAGAAGCTGCCGCCGCCGTCGACGTTGGCCACGCGGTAGTGGGCCATGTCGCAGGCCGCGCCCGGACCGGCCGCGGGGTTGCAGAGCGCGACGTAGACCTGGATCCCCGGCGCGTAGCCCGAGCCGTTGACGCCGATGGTCTCGCCGGCGGGGTTGAGGTTCGACGTCTTCGACGCCGAGAGGCCCACCGCGCCGGCCGGCGCCGCCGGGCCGAGCACGAGGCCCACCGCGAGCGCGGCGGTTGCGAGGCCCCCGAGGACCCGAGTCCCCTGTCGCCGTGTTGCGTGCTGGGTCATGGAGCGTCCTCCCGGTGGACTGTCGCCGTCGCAAGGCTTGGGTTAGCCTCACCAAAGTTAGGTCAGGTGACCCTAACTGAATGACCCGGGAGCGTCGAGTGAACAGTGCAGGTGGGGCGCGGACGTCGTCGTTCGCCGAGCAGATCCGAGCGGCTACGTGGGATCGCCACGAGGAGGCAGCCGGCGCGCCGTTCCTCCGTGCGCTCTTCGTGGGCACGCTCGACCGCGACAGCTACGTCGCGATGGTGGCCCAGCACCACGCGATCTACGGGGTGCTCGAGGACGCGGCATCGGCGATGGCAGACGATCCCGTGGCGGGGCCGTTCGTCGTGGAGGAGCTGCAGCGAGGCGACGCGCTGCGCCGCGACCTGGACGCGCTCGCCGGTCCCGACTGGCCGGAAGCGTTCGCAGCGTCGCCCGCCACCGAGGCCTACTGCGACCGCCTCCGCGAGGTCTGCTGGACGTGGCCGGGCGGCTTCGTCGCCCACCACTACACGCGCTACCTCGGCGACCTCTCCGGCGGCCAGTTGATCCGCGGCGCGGTCGAGCGCGCGTACGCACTCGAGGACGGCGTCGGCGTCGAGTTCTACGACTTCGACGCCCTCGGCGACCTCACCGCGTTCAAGGCCGACTACCGCGCGCGCCTGGACGCCGCGCCGTGGGACGACGAGGAGCGCACTCGCATCGTCGAGGAGATGCTCCTCGCGTACGACCACAACCTCGCGGTCCTCGCCGACCTCGAGCACGTGACCGCGTGACCCGCGGTCTCCGCTGACTCCCCGAGTTCGCCATGCTTCGGTACGTCGTCCGCCGCACGGTCGCGCTGGTGGTCGTGCTCTTCGTCTCCGTCAGCGCGATGTTCCTGCTGCTCCACGCGGCCGACGACAGCCCGGTCGACTCGATGTCGCCGGCGGTCGTCGCCGACCCGCGCGCCCGCGCCGCGGTCGAGGAGAGCCTCGGCATCGACGATCCGCTCCTCGTGCAGTACGGGCGGTACGTGGGCGACCTCGTGCAGGGCGACCTCGGGACGTCGTTCTACGACGGCTCGTCGGTGTCCGACCAGATCGCGGAGCGCCTGCCGGTCTCGCTCGAGCTCGGGCTCCTCGCCGCGCTCGTCGCGATCGTGCCGGGACTCCTGCTCGGGACGTTCGCGGCCCTCCGCCACGGCCGCTGGCTCGACGGCGGCACGCGGGTGCTCACCGTGCTGGCGATCTCCGTCCCCTCCTACTGGCTCGCGGTCCTCTGTCTCGTGCTGGTGGGTGACTCGAACCCCGAGCTGCTGCCGGGCGCCGGTGGGTTCGTCACCTTCGCCGAGGACCCGTTGGCGAACCTGCAGGCGATGATCCTCCCGGCGACCGTGCTCGGCCTCGCGGTGCTGGCGATGGTGGCGCGCTCGATCCGCGCGTCCCTGCTCGACGTCCTGTCCTACGACGACGTCACGTTCGCCCGCGCGATGGGGATGCCCGAGCGCGCCCTCGTGCGGAGGATCGCGCTCCGCAACGCGCTCACGCCGACCCTCGCGGTGATGGGGGTGCTGCTCGGCGGCCTGGTGTCCGGGACGATCCTCATCGAGAACGTCTTCCAGATCCCCGGGCTCGGCCAGCTGATGGTCACCGCGTTCGTGCGGCGTGACTACCCGCTCGCGCTGGGGGCGACGGTCGTCACCGCGACGATCTTCCTGGTCCTCAACCTCGTCATCGACGTCGTGAGCGCGCTCGTGGACCCGCGCACCCGTCGGGTCACGACCACAGAGGCGTTCGCGTGAAACGGAGCGGGGTGGTCACGTGGCTCGGGATCGTGTGCGCGGTGCTGTTCGTGCTCGTCGCCACGGTGGGGCAGCTCCACGGCGACCCGACCGCGATCGTCGCCCGTGGGCCGGAGTCGCCGTCATGGGCGCACCCGTTCGGCACCGACCACCTCGGCCGGGACCTGCTCGCGCGTACGGCGGACGCGGCATGGCTCTCGATGCTCGTGAGCTCGGCGGCGATCCTGCTCTCGCTGGCCGTCGCGGCACCGTTGGGTCTCGCGGCCGCGTGGCGCGCCGGTCGCCGCACCGACGGCCTCATCATGCGCACGATCGAGACGGCCCAGGCGCTCCCGACCTTCGTGCTCGTCATCTTCCTGCTCAGCATCATGGGGTCGGGGACGACGGAGCTCGGGCCGTTCTCGATCAGCACCGAGGTCCGCATCGCCTTCTGCCTGGCGATCGGGTTCCTCCCGTTCTTCACCCGCGTCGTCCGCGCCGCTGCGCTCACCGAGCTGCACCAGGACTACGTGCTCGCGCTGCGCGCGGTCGGTGTGCCGCCACGCGAGATCCTCGGTCGCGACGTTGCCGTGAACATCGCGCCGGTGGTGCTCGTGCAGGCACTGCTGGCGATGGCGATCGCGATCTTCGCCGAGGGCGGCCTCAGCTTCCTGGGGCTCGGGGTGGCACCGCCGCAGGCGACGCTCGGGAACCTCGTGGCCGACGCCGGCGCGCAGATCATCGACGGCTTCTGGTGGTACGCCGCGTTGCCGGGCACGGTGCTCGTGCTCGGGATCCTCGCCTGCAACCTGCTGGGCGACTCGCTCAACGACTCGCTGGTCGGGTCCGACGGTGCCCGTGTGGGCGCCCGCCAAGGAGGAGAGGTCGGATGAGCGAGCACGAGCTGAGTCGGCGCCGCTTCCTCGCGCTGAGCGCCCTGACCGTCGGTGGGTCGTCGGCGTTCCTCGCCGCGTGCGGATCGAGCAGCTCGTCGGCGCGCGTCGACGAGCGGACGCGCGACGGCGTCCTCCAGATCGGCGTCGCCGCGATGCCGAGCAACATCAACCCGCTCGACTCGGGGTCCGAGGTCACGCGCTGGATCGCCGAGCCGGTGATGGAGAGCCTCTACACCTACGACGACGAGCTGCGCTCGGTGCCGCTCCTCGCCTCCGGCGAGCCCGAGGTCTCCGCGGACGGCCGGGTCTGGACCATCCCGATCCGTCGCGACATCACCTGGCACAACGGTGACCCGCTGCAGGCCGCCGACGTCGTCGCGACGCTCGCCCACATGCTCGACCTCTCAGCGGGCAGTGAGTGGATCACCTACATGGTCGGCTACGTGCACCGCTTCGACGCTCCGGACGACGCGACGGTGCGGATCTTCCTCACGCGGCCGTACGGCCTGCTGCGGTCACACCTCACCAACCTGCCGATCACGCACCGCGACTTCGTCAAGCGGCGCGACACCATGATGGGCACGGGTCCGTACGTGCTCGATGAGTACGTGCCCGGGCAGCGCTTCACGATGTCGCGCTTCGCCGAGTATCACGGCACACCGGGTTCGTTCGGCGGGATCCAGTACACGCTGTTCACCGACGCGACCACGCGGCTCGTGAGCCTGCGACAGGGCAAGGTCGACCTGATCACGTCCGTGGCGGCCCAGAACCTCAGCGCCGCCGAGTCGGCCGACGGCGTCGACCTCGTGCTCGCGGACGCACCGCTCGACGTCCTGACCTACGTCAACTTGTGGAAGCCGCCGTTCGACGACATCGCGTTCCGGCGCGCGGTCGCGCACTCGATGGATCGCGCCGGTGTGCTGCGGCTCGTGTACGGCGGCAAGGGAACGATCGGGCAGGGTCCGATCGGCCCGGCGGAGCTCGGGTGGGATCCCGGCGTGTCGGTGTACCGGGCCGAGCCCGACGTCGACCGCGCGAAGCGGCTTCTGCGGAAGGCGAAGACGTCGCAGCGGTCGTTCACGGTGACGATCGGCACGAGCCAGACCGCGAAGGACATCGCGCAGGTCCTGGCGGCAGGATGGGCGGAGGCCGGGCTCGACGTCACCATCGAGCAGCTCGCCGGTGGGCCGTGGTCGAACAAGTGGCTCTCGCGCGAGTTCGAGATGCTGATGAACACGTTCCAGAGCGGCTTCACGTCCGGCCCGGCCAACTACCTGGTCATCGCACCGGCCAGCTCCACCAACGTGCTCGCCTGCGGGTACCAGGACGACGAGGTGGACGCGCTCGTCGACACGATCTGGGAGACGTCCGACGACGGCGAGCGCGTGGAGGCGCTGCGCCGGCTCAACCGGCGTCTCGCTGAGGACGCGGTCATCTTCCCGCCCGTGTACCCGAAGCTCGCGCTCGCACAGCGCGCCGAGCTCAGCCCGCTCGACCGCCAGCAGCTCCGCATCAGTCGGCTCGCGCCACAGCGCCTCGCGTTCGAATGACGCTCGCGGACGCGTCGCTCACGCCGCCGACGCTGCGCGTCGCCGGGCTGGACGTGACCTACGGCCGGCGTGACGCGGTCGTGCCCGCGGTGCGCGACGTGTCGTTCGATGTCGGTCGGGGCGAGATCTTCGGCCTGGTGGGTGAGTCCGGCAGCGGCAAGTCGAGCGTGTGCTCCGCGTTGCTCCGTCTGCTGCCGCGCTCGGCGACGTTCCGCGCCGACGAGCTGCGGCTCGACGGGATCGACCTCGCCGCGCTCGGCGAACGGGACATGCGGCGCGTCCGGGGTCGACGCGTCGCGCTCGTCCCGCAGCACCCGATGGCCGCGCTCACCCCGACGGTGCCGATCGGCCGTCAGCTCCGGTGGTACCTGGGTGATGACCTCGGCGGTTCCGAGCTGGTGGAGGCGCTCGGGGCGATCGGTCTCGGGCCCGTGCTCGAGCGCCTCGACGAGCTCCCGGACCGGTTCTCGGGCGGCGAGCTGCAGCGGCTCGTGGTGGCGATCGCCGCGTTCGCGCACCGTCCGACCCTGCTGGTGGCCGACGAACCCACCAGCTCCCTGGACGCGACGGTTCGGGTGCAGGTGCTGCGCGAGCTCCTCGACGTGCGGGCGCGCCTCGGGCTGTCGATCCTGTTCGTGTCGCACGACCTCGGCGTCGTCGCCCAGATCTGCGACCGTGTCGCGGTCATGCACGAGGGCCGGATCGTCGAGTGCGCGCCGGTCGACGAGCTCTTCGCAGCCCCGAGCCACGAGCAGACCCAGCAGCTGCTCGCGTCGGCATGACGCTCGAAGCGTGCGGCCTGGTCAAGCGCTACGACGCGCAGCGCCGCGCCGCGGTCGACGCGTTCGACCTCGTGGTCGACGACGGCGAGATCGTCGCGCTCGTGGGGGAGTCGGGTGCCGGGAAGTCGACGGTTGGTCGGATGCTCGCCGGGGTGACCGCCCCGACCGCCGGCGAGGTCCGGATCGACGAGCGGACGCTGCCGCCGCGGCGCACGCGGCACGACCAGCGACTCGTGCAGCTCGTGACCCAGAACCCACGCACCGCGCTCAACCGGCGCCGTTCGGTCGGCCGCGCCCTCGCGCAGGCGCTTCGCGTGCACGGGCTCGGCCGCGGCGATGACGCGGTGGCGGCGCGGGTCGAGCCGGTCCTCGAAGCGGTCGCGCTCGATCCGTCGCTGCTCGACCGGCGTCCCGCCGCGTGCAGCGGCGGTCAGCTCGCCCGCGCGGTCCTCGCACGTGCGCTCGTCCTCGAGCCGCGGTTCGTGGTGCTCGACGAGCCCACGTCGAGCCTGGACGCGACGACCACGACGCAAGTGATCGACCTGCTCCTCCGGCTCGGTGCCACGACGGGCATCGGCATGGTGCTCATCACCCACGATCTCGCGGTCGCGCGGCGGCTCGCCGGCCGCGTCGCGGTGATGAAGGACGGTGTCGTCGTCGAGACCGGGCCGACCTGCCGGGTGCTGGAGACGCCGGAGCACCCGTACGTGCAGGAGCTGGTCGAGAGCGTCGCCCTCACCGCGGCCGGGGCACCACCGCTCCGGTTGCGTCGCTCGTTGCCGCCGCCGTCGGGAGCTGCAGCGCGATGAATGCGCCGGCGTCGTGGTTGCCGGCGAGCACGGAGCCCCCGCTCTCCTCGGCGACGGTCCGCACGATCGACAGGCCGAGCCCGGAGCCGGGAAGCGATCGCGCGCCCACTGCCCGGTAGAAGCGGTCGAAGACGAACGGCAGGTCGTCGGCGTCGATCCCCGGGCCGTGGTCGCGCACCTCGACCCGGCCGTCGCCGGTCACCACCTCGATCGGCGTGGAGGGCGGGCTGAACTTCACCGCGTTGTCGAGGATGTTCACCACCGCGCGGAGCAGCGCCGACGGCCGGGCGACCACGGTGCTCGGTGTGGCCTCGACATCGATCGTCCGTCCGCTGCGTTGCTCGACCAGGTTCGCAGCGCGCTGGACGAGCAGCTCGAGGTCGAGCGCCTCCGCGGGCTCTTCGGTCCGCGCGCCGACCGTGAGCTCGACCAGCTCGTCGGTGAGGGCACCCAGGGCCCGGAGCTCGGTGTCGAGCCCTTCCAGGATCCGGGTGCGCACCTCGAGATCGAGATCCTCGTGGCGGCGGAGGGTGTCGATGTTCGTCCGCAGGCTGGTGAGCGGCGTTCGCAGCTCGTGGCTCGCGTCCTCCACGAGACGCTGCTGCTGGCTTCGCGACTCGTTGAGCGCAGTGAGCATCGACGAGAACGCGCGCGCAAGGCGTCCGACCTCGTCGCGTCGCTTCGTGCTCACGGGAGCTGCGAGCTCACCCGTCGCCGCAACCCGCTCGGCGACCGTCGTGAGCCGCTCCACCGGTCGGATGATCAAGCCGGCGATGAGCCACCCGAGCGCAGCTGCCAGCAGGATGACCACTCCCCCGATGATCAGCGCCCGTTCGCGGATCGATTCGAGCACGCGCTCGGTGGTCGCGAGGCTGCGGATGATCCGGATCGTCCCGCCCTCCGGTCCCGCGAACGACGCGACGCGGTAGGTGTGCCCGTCGACCTCCTGGGTGGTGAGCACCACGGTGCTCCCGACCGACCCGGCCGCGTCCTCCGGCGCAGGCAGATCGGCCCGGCCGATGGAGGCGCTCACGGCGCCATCGGCGTTCAAGCATTGCACCGAGGTGCCGAGCTGCGAGGTGATCTTCGCGGTGTAGCCCGCCACCGCTCCCTCGCCATCGCGGATCTGTTGGCAGAACACGGCCGCGACGAACGCGGTCGACGAGCCCTCGCCGCCCGCCAGCGGCCGGGTGTCGGAGCGCAGTGTCGCGTCGACCTGGGCGTGGAGGCGGTCCGACGTCTGGAGGTAGTTGCTGGTGGCGACGGCCACGACCGACAGTGCGGCGAGCAGCGCGAGGCCGATCGCCAGGCGCAGGCGGAGGCTCGTCACCGGCGCACCGTGTAGCCGACCGCGCGGACGGTCTGGATGAGGCGCGCTTCCCCATCCGCTTCGAGCTTGCGCCGGAGGTAGCCGATGTAGACGGGGAGCGAGTTGGAGTCGGCGCCGAAGTCGAAGCCCCAGATCCGTTCGTAGATCGTGGTGTGCGACAGCACGATGCCGGCGTTGCGGGTGAGCAGCTGGAGCAGGTCGAACTCCGTCTTGGTGAGCTCGACCTCGCGCTCGCCCCTCCAAACGCGCCGCGATGCCTCGTCGATCTTCAGGTCGTCGAACTCGAGCGGGCGGTGCTCGTGGTCGTAGCTGGCCCGGCGGAGGAGCGCCCGGATCCGGGCGAGCAGCTCGTCGAGCGCGAAGGGCTTCGGGAGGTAATCGTCCGCGCCGGCGTCGAGCCCGGACACCCGGTCCGAGAGCTCAGTGCGCGCGGTCATCATCAGGACCGGCGTGCGGTCTCCCGCCGCTCGCAGGCGTCGACAGACCGTCAGGCCGTCGATGACCGGCATCATCAGGTCGAGGACGAGCAGATCGACGGGGGCGTCGGCGACGACCCGGAGCGCTTCGGCACCATTCCCGACACCTTCGGCGTCGTACCCCTCGAGCTCCAGTGCGCGCGTGACCGACTCGAGCGCGGACGGATCGTCCTCGGCGACCAGCACGCGCGTCATCGGGACCGACGCGCGTCGCACGGCATGCCGCGAGTGTCGCAGATCGGCCGCGGTCGTCGGCCGCCGAGCCCGGCGAGGGTAAGGACGGCGTAAGAGTCGGACGCTCTCCTTCACGACTTCTTACGGTGCTTTGCCGTGCGGCTTCACTCGGTGCGAGATCTTCCGTCCTCATGCAGCGGCCGGCACCGTCTCGTGAGTCCGGCCGACGCGTGCGTGTCGCGATCGCGACGCTCGTCACCGTCGCGGGGGTTCTGGCCGGCCCGGGGCTCGCGGCGGGCAACGACGGTTCGGGGCCGACCGAGGCGCGGTACCCACCGCTGGCGCCGAAGATCCTCGTCTACGGCGATTCACTGATCGCCGAGGCGCAGTTCCGGATCGAGTCGAGCATCCACTTCGCGGACCCGACTGCCGAGGTGACCCTGCGCTCGTTCGGTGGCACCGCGCTCTGCGACTGGCTCCCCCAGATGCGCTCCGACGCGGTGCTGCGGCCCGACGTCGTCGTCATCGAGTTCGCCGGCAACGCCATGACGCCCTGCATGCTCGCGCGCGGCACTGACGAGCGCGACGTCCGGATGAGCTACCTCCTCGATGCCATGACCGCAGCTGCGTACTGGATCGCGGGCGGGCAAGACACCGAGGTGGTGATCGTGGGCACGCCGCCGCGGGCCGTCGCGCCGTTCCTGCCTGAGCGCAATCCGCTGGACGCGGTCTACCAGTTCGTCGCCGCGGCCAACGGGCCGCGCGTGTCGTTCCGCGGCGCTCCGGAAGCGGCCTTGGCGGCCACGACCAGGGACGACAGCGGAGCGATGCGGTTCCCGCGCGAGCTCCCCTGCACTCCGGGCGAGCGCGCGATGCCCGCGTGCCGGGACGGCGAGATCGTCGTGCGTGCGAACGACGGCCTCCACTTCTGTCCGGTGCCCGGGACCGAGGTCGGACGATGCGGCGTGTATGCCGCGGGCGTCGTTCGTTTCGGTGACGCGGTGGCCGAGGCGGCACTCGACGCGTTGGGTTCGCGCGTCGCGCTCGTGAACGACCGGTCAGTCGCTGCTCCGTAGCTTCTCGGGGTGCTCATCGAGGGCGCGGAGCTTGGTGAGCATCTTGTCGAAGGTCTCGTCGAACGAATGCTGCTTGCGGGCGCGCCGGAGCGGGTTCGCCGCGGCGACGATCTGGGCTCCGACGAACTCGTGCCAGGCGCCCATCTCCTTGAGCTGATCCGTGATCGATCGCACGAGGCGGTGGGCTTCGACGAGCTTCTCGGCGCGCGCCTCGCGCACGGGAAGGCACTCGACGAGCGGTTGGTCGAGGTAGCCGTCGCACTTCTTGAGGATCGACTCGTACTGGCTGCCCGCGAGGCGGCCGTACGCCGCGTACGCGAGACCGAGGGTCACGTAGTGGGCGTGGTGGACCGAGTCCGCGACCTCGGGGTCGTCCTCGCTCATCGTCGGCCGACGCTCCACCAGCTCCCGGTAGACGGAGAGGGCCACCGATGACCGCTCGCGGATGTTGGGCTCTTTCTCCACGTTGAGCGTGAGCATCCGGCGCGCGGTGTCGCCGGGCACGATCACCGCCGGGAGTCGCTTGAGGCCGAGCTGCTGCGCAGCGAGGAAGCGGTGCTGGCCGTCGATCACGAGGTAGGCGTCATCGTCGGCCTCGCTGCGCACGACGACGAGCGGGGCGACGAAGCCGACGCGCTCGATCGAATCGACGATCTTGCCGACGTGCGTGTCGCTGGGCTTGCGCTGGTGCGTGATGACGTCGAGCTTCGTCATCGGCAAGACGGTGAAGGTGACCGATCGGCGCTTCTGCGGATCCTTGAACGTGAGCTCCGCATCGGTCTCCGGCGCCATGGCCTCAGCGTATCGACGCTCCGGTCTCCGACGCGTCGTCGACGGCGCTGCGCATGGAGGCCGCCGCTACGAGCGCCCGCGTGGCCAGCTGGAGGTTGAAGCGAGTGTCGACGTTCGCGAGGTCCCGACCCAGCAAGGACTCGATGCGGCGCAGCCGGTAGCTGAGCGTGCTCCGGTGGATGAACAGCGCCTGGGCCGTCGCCTCGACCGCGCCGCCGCGCTCCAGGTACTCGGTGAGCGTCTGGAGCAGCTCGCCGTTGCGCGCGCGGTCGTGGTCCAGGACGGGCTGGAGCCATTGCGCCGCGTGCGCTTCGAGGTCGATCGGGTCGGCGTGTGCGAACAGCTGGTAGAGGCCGAGGTCCTCGAAGGGCAGCACGTTCGCGCCCCCGAACGTGGTGTTCACGCGCAGGGCGAGATGGGCCTCACGCAGTGGTGCGCTCAGCCCGCGCTCTGACGACGTCGGGCTGCTGGCGCCCAGGCAGAGGGTGGTGTCGCGCGACTCGATCAGACGCTGCAGGGCGAGCGGGTCGCAGTCGGCGGTGACGATGAGCACGGGGTGCTCGTCGTGGCGGGTTGCCATGGCCTGCGTGTCGAGCGCGCGCACTTGGCCGTGGAGCTGCTGCAGCTCCTGGTCCGAGACCCGGGGCTCGGTGACGATGACTCGGCGCCGGCGGTCGAGGTCGTAGCCCAGTGACGCCGCGAGCATCCCCACCCGCTCGGGATCGTCCGGGCCGAGCAGGGCGCGGCTGAGGTCGCCCCAGAGCTTGAGCTCGGTGTCGGCGACGCTGCGGATCCGGTAGAGCTCGAGTGCGGTGATCTGCGCCGCGTGCTCGAGGACCAGTGCGACGAGGTCGGTCGTCGAGCCGTCGGGGTCGTGGATCCCGATCGTCACCGCATCGGTGCCGTGGCACACCGCGACGCGGCGCCACTCGGGGGTGCGGTCCTCCGCGGTCGCCGCGTGGTCACCGCTCGTGGCGAGCACCTGGTCGGCGGCACCCCAGAGCGCGACGGGTCGACCGAGCGCGGCGGCGAGCTCTTCGGCCACACCGGGCAGCCCCCGGTCGGCGAGCAGCGCTCCGATCACCCGACCCAGGAACTCGTTGACCGCGCGAAGGCTGTCGACGGCCTCGTCCGTGCCGCGAGCGGACGACGGGACGTCGTACATGGCGGCATCGATCCGCATTGGCACGTGGCACCTGCTCCCGTTCGCGGTCGGACGTTCAATCGCTGCGTGCGGAGTCGGGTTTCGCCCCGCCTCAGTGTGCTCCGCCGCGCCACCCTGTTCGGCCGCCATGCCCCTTGTGGGCGCGCGGCAAACGGGCTTCACCAGGATTTTCCGTCGTCGTCACCGTGACCGTTGGCACGTCGCGACGCGCGAGATCCCGAACGCATTTCGCGCGCCGCGGCGGATGGCATCGACCGCCCGCCTCCGTACCGTCGATCAGGACATCCCCACGACCGAGACGAGGGTGAAAATGGCACGCGCGATCATCGTTGGATCTGGTGTCGTCGGCACGGCGACCGGAACCGGGCTCGAGACCAAGGGTCACGCCGTCCAGTTCGTCGACATCAATGCAGAGCGTGTGGAGCAGCTGCGCAGCCGCGGTCATGCCGCGAGCATGAAGCTCGATCTCAGCGGTGCTCCGGCGTTCATCTTCCTGACGGTGCCGACGCCGAACAACGGCAACCGCTATGAGCTCTCTGCCGTGCGCGCCGCGGCCGAGACCGTGGGTGCTGCCCTGCGCGGCGCCAACGCCTTCCACACCGTCGTGGTGCGCTCCACGGTCCCACCCGGCACCTGCGAGCAGCTCGTGCTCCCGATCCTGGAGCAGGCGTCCGGTGGCAAGCGCAACGGCACCGACTTCGCAGTCGCGTCGAACCCCGAGTTCCTGCGTGCCGCCTGCTCGCGGGAGGACTACCTGATGCCGTGGATGACTGTCCTCGGTGCGCGCAGCGCCCGCACCGTCGAGCGCCTTGCGGAGCTGTACGGCGAGTTCGGCGGCGAGATCCGCACGTTCACCAACCCGGCAGAAGCCGAGTTCGTGAAGTGCGCGCACAACCTCTTCAACGCCACGAAGATCAGCTTCTGGAACGAGATGTGGCAGGTTGCCAACCAGGCGAACGTCGAGCTCGATCGCGTCGCCACCACGGTGGCGCGGTCGGCCGAGGCGAGCTTCAACCCCGAGTACGGCGTGCGCGCCGGCCGCCCCTACGGCGGTGCGTGCCTGCCCAAGGACACGCGCGGCTTTCTCGGCTTCGCTCAGGACATGGGCGTCGACATGCCGCTCCTGCGCGGGGTGATCACGGTCAACGAGGGGCTCGAGGCGATCGCGGCCCAGGAGGCGATGCACGAGCCGTCCGCCCCCTCGGTGGACGGTGAGCTGGCGGCAACAGGTCGGTCGACGTGACGACAGCCACCGCACCGACATTTCGCGACGCCATCACCGCGTTCCCCGAGCAGCTCGTCGACGCTGCGGTCGGCGCAGGCGACGTGCTGCGGACTGCCGGCGCGATCCGCGACGTCGACTGCATCGTGTTCAGTGGGATGGGCGGATCCGGGCTCGCGGCCGAGCTGGCGGTCACCGGCGCGGTCGCACATTCGAACCGTCCGATCCCGATCGTGGTCGTGCGCGACTACGAGCTGCCGCGCTGGGTGTCGCCCCGATCCGTGGTGGTCGCGGTGTCCCACTCCGGGAACACCGAGGAGACCCTCAGTGCGTTCCGGTGGGCGCGGGCGCGAGGGACGCGGTGCGCGGTCGTGACGTCGGGCGGTGAGCTCGCGGCGATCGCCGCGACAGATCCGGAGATCGTGCGGGTGCCGGTGCCGGGCGGGATGATGCCGCGCGCTGCGCTCGGATCGTTGACCGCGGCCTGTGTCGCGCTGCTCGAGGGCCTCGATGTCTATCCCGGCGGGTTGGACGACGCGCTGAACGCGGCGCAAGCGCTCGCGTGGCGCCGCGACGAGATGACCGGCGCGAGCTCGACCGTGCACGTGGCCGCGGAGCTCGCTGCCGCGCGCACGCCGGTCGTGCACGGTGGTGACGCTGCCGGCTCGGTCGCCGCCGCCCGCTGGAAGGCCGACTTCAACGAGAACGCCAAGATCGCCGCGTTCGCCAGCGCGCTGCCCGAGGCGAACCACAACGAGATCTGCGCCTGGGAACCGGGGGCGCGTCGCCACTGCGCCGTCCTCCTGCGGCACGCGTACGAGCACCCACGCGTCGGTCGGCGATTCGCCGCCATGCGTCCCATCCTCGACGAGTCCGCCTTCGGCGTCGTCGACGTGGTCGGCGGGGGTGCCGGACTCCTGGCCCAGCTGCTCGACCTCGCCTACCAGGGCACCTGGGCGAGCCTGCTCACGGCGGAGCTGCTGGGGGTCGAGGCCGAACCGATCCGCACGATCGAGCGGCTGAAGCGTGAGCTTGCGGCGCCCGACGCTGCGACCGGTAGCGAGCGTCCGGAGCTCGTCGACCGATGAGCGCCACCAAGGGGATGGTCGTCGCGGTCCTTGCCGCCATCGCCGTCGTCATCGCCGATGTCGCGCCCGTCGGTGCGGCTCCCGCCTCGCCGACGCGGCACCTCTGGGTCTCGCCGCGGGGCGACGACGAGGCGACCGGCACCAAGGCCGCTCCGTTGCGGACGGTGCAGGCCGCGATCGACCGCGCCGCCCCGGGGACGACGGTGGAGATCGCGCGAGGGACCTACGCCGAAGCGCTGACCACGAGGGTCGACGGCTCCCCGGGGAGCCCGATCACACTCCGGGGGCGCGGGGCGGTGCTCGTCGGCGACGCCGACCGGTCCGGCCGGGTCCTCCAGGTGCGGAACGACCATTGGGTGATCGAGCGGCTGGCGTTCGCCGGTCTGGACACCGGCATCTGGATCGAAGGTGCCCGTGATGTGACCGTGCGCGGCAACGAGGTCGCCGACATGCGCGGCGAGTGCGTGCGCGTGAAGTACCTGTCGTCGGACGTCGTCATCGAGCGCAACTCGATCCACGACTGTGGTCGTGAGGACTTCGTCGAGAGCCCCGGATCCGGCAAGAACGGCGAGGGCGTCTACATCGGCACCGCGCCCGAGCAGCTCGATCGCAACCCGTCGTCGGTACCGGACGCGACGACGCGCGTGACCGTGCGGGACAACACGATCTCGACCCGCGGCAACGAGTGCGTCGACATCAAGGAGGCGGCCACCGCCAACGTCGTCGAGTTCAACGACTGCACGGAGCAGCGCGACCCGGAGTCCGGCGGCTTCGATTCGCGCGGCAGCGCGAACGTGATCCGGTACAACCGCTCCACCGGCAACGACGGCGCCGGGATCCGATTGGGCGGTGACACCGAGGCCGATGGCACCGACAACGACGTCATCGGCAACGAGCTCGTCGACAACGACGGCGCCGGCATCAAGGTGATGCGCGCGCCGCAGGGGCGCGTGTGCGGCAACGAGATCCGCGGGTCCGGTGACGACCCGATCTCCGACGACGCGGTTCGGAACCCGAGCTGTGACGAGCACCTGCCCGCCCCCGGACCGCGTCATCGGGCACCCGACCTCGAGGAGCACCTCCGGTGAACAGCATCTGGACCTTCTGGTACGTGATCCCGCTCGGGGTGATCGGGCTCGTGCGCTGGTCGTCGTGGCTGGTCCGCCGCGTGCCCGCCGCGTACTACGCCCCGGTCACGAGCGATCACCGGGAGCCGATCACCGTCGTGACTCCGGTCTACGACGAGGATCCGACGATCTTCCGGTACGCGGTGCAGTCGTGGCTCGCGAACCGCCACGTGGTCGAGGTGATCTGCGTCATCGACACCACCGACGAGCGCTGCATGGCCATCGCCGAGCGGCTCGCCACGAGCCACGCGGTGACCGTCGTGCCCACGAGCGTCCCGGGCAAGCGGCCGGCGCTGCGAACGGGTTGGGAGCACGCTCGCACCGAGCTGGTCGCGCTCGTGGACTCCGACACCATCTGGGCCGAGGACGTCTCGGATCGTGTGTGCGAGCCGTTCGTCGATCCGCGGATCACCGGCGTGGGCACGCGCCAGAACGTGTACAACCCGCGTTCGTTCCTCGAACGCGTCAACGACATCTACCTGGACTACCGGTACTTCGACGAGAACGCGGCCCAGACGGTGGTCGGGCGAGCGGTCTCGTGCCTCTCCGGGCGCACCGCGGTGTACCGCCGGAGCTTCCTCATGTCCGTCGGTGACGAGTTCCTGGACGAGACCTTCGCGGGTCGGCCCTGCAACTCGGGAGACGACAAGCGCCTGACGAGCCTGCTCCTCGCGCAGGGCTCGCGCACCTACATGCAGCGTTCGGCTCGGGTGTGGTCGACCTTCCCTTCCCGACCACGAGAGTTCCTGCTCCAGCGCCTCCGGTGGAGCCGCAACACGTGGCGCTCGGACCTGCGCGCCCTGTCGTCGCGCTGGATCCTGCGGTACCCGTTCCTCGGGTTCACGATGGTGGACAAGGCGATCTCTGGCTTCACGCTCTTGGTGTCGCCGGTGGTGTTCACGCTTGCACTCGTGGGCGGCCGATTCGCGTTCGCGGGGATCCTGTTCGCGTGGTGGATGGTGAGCCGCGCCGCGAAGCTGCTGCCGCACCTGCGGCGCCGCCCGGTCGACCTGGTGATCCTGCCCGCCTTCGTCGGCCTCACGTTCGTGATGGCCCTCGTGAAGATCTACGCACTCGGAACGTTGACGACCCAGCGTTGGCTCACCCGACGCGTCGCGGTCGTCGACGGGGAGGTGGCACGGGTATGAGCTCGAGACTGCGCGTTGCGAGCACGGTGATGACCCTGGCCCTCGGCATCGGTGCGCTGGTGCTCGGTGGTGGCGCCGCGGCTCCGTTCCAGACCGGTGGGGGCGGCGGTCCGGGCGGTGGCGGCTACGGCGGTGGGCCCGGTGGCGGTGGCTACGGGGGCGGCCCCGGTGGCGGGGGCTACGACGGCGGCGGTGGTCACGGCGGGGGCGGCCACGGTGGCGGCGGGCCCCGCGGCGATGGCGGTCGTCCCGGCCCGCGCGCGCCGGCGCCCGCGCCCGCACCCGTGCCGCCGGCACCGCCTCCCAGCGCCCCGCGTGGCTCGTCGTCGTCCTCGGGCTCGTCGGCCCCGACGCCACCCGCATCGTCCGGGACGTGTGACCTGGGCCTCGGCAAGCCCGACATCCACACGGACGATCCCGCGCGCGACCTCAAGCGCGTCGCGAGTCCCACGAGCCTGGTGGCATTCCCCTGCTCGTATCCGGCCGAGTGGCGCGCGATCCGCTTCGGCGCGACCTCGATCCGGCTGGTCGCCGGCGGGCAGCTCGTCCGCCAGATCCCGTTCGCCGGTGCGGGTCGCCCGGTCGGTCTCGACGAGATCAGCGCGGTCATCGACGACCCGAGCTGGATCGGCGAGGTCGAGCCAGGTGTCTTCCTGCTGCGCGCCGCATTGGTGCAGACCGACGGCACGCAGCTCGACGTGCGGGCTCCCCGGGTCACGACCGTACGGCTGGCCGACCTGCCGGTGGTGTCGCTCTCGGGGAACCGTTCGAGCGCGTCGTTCAGCGGCGTGACGGTCACGTCGTGGAACGAGGCTGCGAACGCGCCGGACACCTCGGTGGTCGACGAACGGCCGTACGTCCGCTACCAGAACGGTGGTCGGCTCGACATCAGCGGCTCCCGCTTCGAGGACCTCGGCTCCGACCGGACGTCGTCCTACGGCGTCGTGTGGCGTCTCGGGACGACGGGCCTCGTCACCGACTCGTCGTTCCAGCGCAACTTCTTCGGCATCTACACCTACGAGGCCGTCGATGTCCGATTCGAGCGCAACGTGGTGGCCGACAACGTCCGCTACGGCATCGACCCGCACGACAACAGCTCGGGGCTCGTGTTCGTCGAGAACGAGGTCTACGGCAACGGGAGCCACGGCATCATCTTCTCCCGCTTCGTGCACGACTCCGTCGTGCGGGCGAACTACAGCCACGACAACGCCGGCAACGGCATCATGATGGACGAGCACTCCGATCGGAACCTGATCGAGGACAACGTCGTCACCGACAACGGTCGCGAAGGCATCGTCTCGGCGTCGTCGGCGGACCTGACGATCCGGCGCAACACCATCAGCGGATCCGAGGTCGGCGTCCGGATCTCGCACCAAGGCGCGGACCGGGTCCTCGCCGAGGGGAACGCGATCTCCCACGTCGCCACCGGTGTGAAGGTCTACGACCGCGCGATGGCGGCCACGATCCGCGACAACGACGTCTCCGACGCATCGGTCGCCGGCATGCACGTGGCGGCGCCGGGCGCGCAGCTGCTGGGGAACGATGTCGTGCGGGCCCCGGTCGGCGTCGACGCGCGCAACGCGGTGACGATCAGCGGGGGAGAGCTGCAGGCCACCGACCGGGCGCTCGACGTCTCGGCGAACGCCACCGTGTTCCTCTCGGAGGCCCGCCTCGTGGCGCGGGATCGCGCGATCCGCGTTGCGCCGGGTGGCGTCGTGACTCGGAGCGCCACGTCGGTGCAGGGTGGCCGCGGCGGCTCGGCACTCGGTGGCGACGACTTCCGCCTTCTGTCGCTCATCGGCCTCGCGCTGGTCGGCATCGCCATCGCGCTGCAGGTGACGAGCACCGTGCGCAACCGGCGAACGACCCGACGCGTCGCCGCGCCCGCCCACGTCCGCAACGTGATGTAGCGGCTCAGTCCCCGTCGGCGGGGTGGAGGTCGACGACCGCGTCCTCGACCACCACGACGTGTTGCGGCACGCCGTCGACGCCGATGTCGGCTTCGACGCCCTCGACGATCTCGACGACGTCGCTCGCGCCGTCGCCGGTGAGATCGACGCCGACCACCTTCACGGTCTGGACGGCATCCGGGACGCCGTCGCCGTCGAGGTCGAGGTATCGGGTCTCGACCGGACCGTCGAGGTGCTCGCCGGGTTCGGTGGCTTCGTCAGGCTCCATGAGGAGCGTGTACCCGGATTCGTCCGTGCTCGAACGGCCGGCCCCCACGCGCGCCGCTCGGTAACGTCGGGCGTCACCGCTGAGATCGGGAGCCCGTTGACCACGCCATCGCTCGCCATCACCCTGCCGACCTTCGCCGCCGAGGATCCCGGCGGTTGGGATCACCTCGTGGCTCGGGCGCGTGCCGCCGACGACGCCGGCATCGGCCGGGTGCTCGTGTCCGACCACGTGGTGTTCGGCGAGGACCTCGAGGCGTACGGGCGGCCCGAGGCGGGCGGCGTCGTCGGCGGGCGTCAGCCGACCGGCCCCGACGGGCACTGGCTCGAGCCGCTCACCGTGCTGGCGCACGTGGGCGCGATCACCACGCGCGTGCGTCTCGGCACCAACATCTTGCTCGCGGCCCTGCGGCGACCCGTCGTGCTCGCCAAGACCACCTCGACCATCGACGTGCTGTCGGGCGGTCGCCTCGACCTCGGCGTGGGCGTCGGCTGGCAGCGCGAGGAGTACGAGGCCGCCGGGCTCGACTACGGCGAGCGCGGCCGCTTGCTCGACCAGTCACTCGACGTCGTCCAGACGCTCTGGCGGGAGCAGCGGGCGTCGTACGAGCACCCGGATCTCTCGTTCGAGGGCATCCACATGATGCCGAAGCCCCTCCAGCCCGGCGGTGTGCCCATCTGGGTGAGCGGCCGGCTCAACGACCGGGTGGCGCGGCGGCTGGCCCGCTTCGGCAGCGGGTGGATCCCGTGGGGCGAGGACGCTGCCGATCCGGTGGAGAGCATCCCGCGGATGCGCGACGCGGTGGCGGCGGCCGGCGGCGACGCCACGGGCTTCCAGGTGGCGGGGAACCTCGCGGTGGTGCGCGACGGCGACACCATCGACCTCGGCGCGACCATGGCCGCGGTCCCGGCCCTCGCGGCCGCCGGCGTCACCGACTTCCGTGTCCACCTCCCGCTTCCCCCCGGCTACGACGGCGCGCGAGCGACGCTGGCCGAGCTGGTGGGTGCCTTCGAGGACGCGCGGTCGTGAGCGATCGCACTCCCCGTAGCGGCTCGGTGGACGACGAGCTCGCACTCCGGGCGCTCGCGGCCCGGTACGCCATGGCGGTCGATCGCCGCGACCAGGCCGGCTACGTGGGCGTGTTCCTGCCCGATGCCCGCCTGCGCATCTTCGATCCGGCGGACGCGTCGGCGCCCACCTCCGAGATCGTGGGTGCGGCCGAGCTCGCGAAGGTCACCGAGCGCATCGCGCGCTACGACGTGACGTTCCACATGGTCGGCACCTCGCACTACGACGTGCGCGGCGACGTCGCGACGGGGGAGGTGTACTGCGTCGCGCACCACGTGCGCCGGGGCAGTCCGGACGTCGACGACGTGATGTACATCCGCTACGTGGACGAGTACCGGCAGGTCGACGGGGACTGGAAGATCGCCGAGCGGGTGCTCCACGTCGACTTCCGGCAGCGGCACCCGCCGGAGCCGACGACGGCCTGACCGGCGGACCGGCCGGGCCGTCGTCGGCCACGGTCAGGTGAAGACGCTCACCCCGCCGGGCCCGACGAGCAGGCCGACGACGATGAGGACGATCCCGTAGGCCAGCTGGCCGCGGAACAACGTGACGATCCCGGCGATCACCAGCACGACGGCGATGATCCAGAGGATGAACTCCATGACTTGGCCCCCATGGTTCGGAGCGGACGTATGGGTGGAAACCGCTCGGGGTCGAGCGTGCCCAGGTCCTGCCCGCCTCGTGGGGGCGCCAAACGTGTTCTCGGTGCCCGCCACCCGGTCAAGGGCGGGGCGCCTGCTGTCGATCACCGGATGTGGCTGACGCGCGTGCAGGATTCGAACCTGTCATGCTTCGGTGAGCCACACTTTCTCGAGCCGTCCGACCGCCGGTTGCAGGGGGTCGAATGCCCGTTCGTTCGGGCACCGTCGTCGGCCGGCATCCCCGCCCGCAAGCCCGTCAACCGATTGGTGACACCTCACCCGTGCAGACGCTCACCCCAGACTCCACCGTCTCGACCCCCGACGACCTGACGCCGGACGACCCCGCACCCGAGCACCTGAGCGACGGCTGCGCCCGCAAGGCCGAGTGCTGGCAGCGCTGCGTGCAGCTCTACGCCCGCCCCGACCTGCGCCGGAGCCTCTGGGCGCTCGCCACCTCGGTCGTTCCGTTCGTCGGCCTCTGGGTGGCGATGTACTTCTCGCTGCAGGTCTCGTACTTCCTCACGCTCGCGCTGGCAGTGCCCGCCGCCGGCTTCCTGCTGCGCACCTACATCATGTTCCACGACTGCGCGCACGGTTCGCTGCTCCCGGGCAAGCGCGCCAACGAGATCGTCGGCACGATCCTCGGACTGCTGGTGTTCACGCCGTACGCGCGCTGGCGCCACGAGCACACCGTCCACCACGCGACCACGGGCGACCTGGAGCGCCGCGGCGTCGGTGACGTCCCCACCTACACCGTCGCGGAGTACGACAGCTGGGCGTGGCCGACGCGCATCGGCTATCGCCTGCTGCGCAACCCCGTGGTGATGTTCGGGCTCGGTCCCATCTACGCCATGCTGCTCGAGCCGCGCTGGGCGAACCCGTCGGGCAAGGCGTCGATCCGCCGCCTCGTCTGGGCCACCAACCTCGCCCTCGTGCTCCTCGTGGGTGGCCTGTGCCTGCTCATCGGCTGGCAGGCGTTCCTGCTGGTCGAAGTGCCCTTCGTGTTCCTCGCCGGGGGGGCCGGCATCTGGCTCTTCTACGTGCAGCACCAGTTCGAGACCACCTACTGGGACCGCGCGCCGGACTGGAGCTACGAGGCGTCGGCGCTGCGCGGCAGCTCGTACCTCAAGCTCCCGAAGGTGCTGCAGTTCTTCACCGGCAACATCGGCCTGCACCACGTCCATCACCTCAGCGCGCGCATCCCCAACTACCACCTGCAGCGTGCCCACGACGAGAGCTCGATCTTCGCCGACGTGCCCACGGTGTCGTTCCGCGACGGCTTGCGCGCGATCCGGCTGAAGCTCTGGGACGAGGACGCCTCGCGTCTCGTCGGTTGGCGTGAGCTGCGCACGCGTGGGCGGGTCGCCGCAGCGGTCTGACCCCGCTCGTCGAGGCGGTCTCACGTGCGCCGCCTGGTCGCCGTACTGCTGATCGTCGCGACCGGTGCCGTCGCGGCGCCGAGCGCACAGGCCGCGCCCCCACGCTGCAACGGGCTGGCCGAGCTGTGCGACCGGCCGCTCGGCGCCGTGGCCTTCCCCACGTCGCACAACTCGATGTCGTCGGCCGCCGACGGCTTCCGGGGGCCGAACCAGGGCGCGACCATGGCCGAGCAGCTCGACGACGGGATCCGCGGGTTCCAGATCGACGCCTACCTGGGGTCGGCGCGCGGCGATCGCGTGTACACGGATGTCGCGACGTCGGTGCCGGCCCAGACCGATCTGCCCGAGCCGCTGCTGCAGGCCGGCCTCCGGCTGCACGATCGCCTCGCGTCCGTGCCGGCCGACGGTACGAGCAAGGTCTACCTCTGCCACACGCTCTGCGAGCTGGGCGCGATCACCATGCGCAGCGCCTTCGACGACGTCGCGAGGTTCCTCGACGAGCATCCCGACGAGGTCCTCCTGTTCGTGGTCGAGGACTACGTGCAGCCGGACCGTCTGCTCGCGGTGCTCGACGCGGCCGGGCTGCACGACGAGCTGCTGCCGGTGCCGTCGGGCTCGCCGCTGCCGACGCTCGGCGAGATGCTCGATGCAGGGAAGCGACTCGTCGTCACGCTCGAGAACGGCGATGCACCCCCGTTGCTGCCGAACGCGTTCGCCGCACTGGTGGAGGAGACTCCCTTCACCTTCCATCGGATCGGTGACCTCCGCACCCCTGCGTCGTGCGTCGACAACCGTGGCGTCACCGACGCCCCCATCTTCCAGCTCAACCACTGGGTCACCCCGGCGGGGCCCCGCCGGTCGCGCGTGGTCAACTTCGCCGTGCTGCGCGACCGCGTCGCCGAGTGCACGGAGCTCCGCGGTCGTGCTCCCACGCTCGTTGCGGTCGACTTCGCCGAGGACAGTGCGGTCCTCGAGGTCAGTCGGTCGATCAACCGGGCCGAGCGGTAGCGCCGCCCGGCCGGTGAGCCGCCGGGTGCGCACCGCGCGCATCTCCTGAATGGCAGACTGCGGCCCGCCGCCCATGCTCGATGTGGTGGCGTCACCGTTCCAGGGGGAGCTCGGATGATGCACCGACGGACGACGCGCGCCGCGCTCGTGGGCATGCTCTTGGTCTCGGCGGTGGCGGTGGCGGTCGTCCCGGCGGGGGCGCAGTCGGAGAAGCCCGAAGCCGGTGAGATCGGGATCACCGCGAAGGAGATTCGCATCGCGGTGGTGGCCGACGTCGACAACCCGTTCAACCCAGGGCAGTTCCAGACGAACGTCGATGCGATGCAGGGCTACGCCAAGTACGTCAACAAGAACGGCGGGATCGCGGGCCGCAAGCTCGTCGTCGACTTCATCGACTCCCACCTGAACGCGGGCGACTCGCGCAACGCCACGATCGAGGCGTGTGCCAATGACTTCGCCATGGTCGGCACTGCGGCGGTGTTCATGTCGAACGTCGACGACATGGTCGGATGCGTCGACAGCACGGGCGCGGCCACCGGTCTGCCCGACGTCAACACGTTCACCCAGGAGCTCGTGCACCAGTGCTCGCCGGTCTCGTACTCGGTGAGCCCGCCCCAGATCGACTGCACGACGAAGGACGACCCGGAGCCCACGTACGACGTGGCGTTCGGTCAGGTCCGGTACTACGTGTCGCAGCACAAGGACCTGCACGGGATCTGCGTCGGGCAGAACGACCTGCGGTCGACCACGCTCACCGGCACCGCGCACTGCGAGGCGGCGAAGCGCTTGGGGATCGAGCTCGACGGCGACGGTCTCTACGGCGTCTCCGCCCGCGCCGCGCAGTCCGCGCTCACGCCCGCGGTCTCGGCGGCTCGCGAGGCCGGCTCCACCTACATGTACGCGCTCCAGTCGTTCGGGCAGGTGGTCTCGCTCCGCAAGGAGGCGAAGCTGCAGGGGCTGAACACCGTCGAGGTCTGGGACTGCTCGCGCACCTGCTACAGCGAGCAGTTCCTCGAGACCGGCGGCGCCGACGTCGAGGGTCAGTACGCGTTCCTCAACGCGCTCCCGCTCGACGAGACGAAGTCGAACAAGGCACTCGCCGCCTACGTGAAGACCGTGGGTGCCGAGGACGTCGACGCGTTCGGGGAGGTCGCGTGGGCCGCGGGGATGCTCTTCACCGAGACGATCGAGAAGATCGTGAAGGCCGACGGCATCAACGGGATCACGCGGGAGCGCTTCCTCGAGGAGCTGGCGAAGACCAAGACCTTCGACGCGGACGGCCTGCTCGCACCGACCGACGTCGGTGCCCGCCGGCCCAGCCCGTGCTTCAACCTCACGCAGGTGCAGGACGGTGAGTACGTGCGGGTGCACCCGAAGAAGCCGGGGTCGTTCGACTGCAACCCGAAGAACATCGTGCGGGTGCAGCTGGCCGGGTAGCCGGCCCGCGGCGCCCGGCTGCTCGATGACCGCTGCTTGATGACCCGCTGCTTGATGACCCGCTACTTGATGAGCGGATCGCGGGGCAGCCCGAGGATCCGCTCGCCGATCTGGTTGCGCTTGATCTCGGACGTACCACCTGCGATCGACATGGCCCGGTGGAACAGCACGAGCGTGCCGCTCATCGAGCCCGCGCCGTCGAGGTAGGCGCTCTCGGGGCCGCTCAGCGCCGCCATGATCGCGGCCGACTCGTGGCCGATCTCCGACATCACCAGCTTGGTGATGTTGCCCTCCGGGCCCGGGCCGCCGCCGGCGACCGATCGGTTCGCGCTGCGCAGGTTGAGCAGGCCCATCGCCTGGCTCTCCGCGATGTAGCGGCCGATGCGCGGCGCGCCGCCGGGCAGGCGCTCGGGGTGCGCATCGTACGGGGCGATCAGCGCGTCGCCGGGGAACGCCATGCCGCCCTGGCCGCCACCGATGCTGACGCTCTCGTTGCCGAGCGTCGCGCGAGCGACGGTCCAGCCGCCGTCGATCGGCCCGACGACATCGTCGTCCGGCACGAAGACGTCGTTGAAGAACACCTCGTTGAACTCGGAAGCACCGCTCGTCATGCGCAGCGGTCGGACCTCGACGCCGTCGGCGTGCATGTCGATCACCATCGTGGTGATGCCCGCATGCTTGGGAACGTCGGGGTTTGTACGCACCGTGGCGAAGCCCATGCCGGCGCGGTGCGCGTCGCTCGTCCACACCTTCTGTCCGTTGACGAGCCAGCCGCCGTCGACGCGGGTCGCGCGCGTCTTGATGCCCGCGGCGTCGGAGCCGGCGTCCGGCTCGCTGAAGAGCTGGCACCAGATCACCTCTTGGCGCAGGGTCTGGGGCACCCAGCGCTGCACCTGATCCTCGGTGGCGTGCTGGATGAGCGTGAGGATCACCCAGCCGGTGATGCCGTAGCCCGGCCGCTTGATGCCGGCCTCACCGAACTCCTGCTCGACGACGAGCTGTTCGATCGCGCCGGCGTCGCGACCCCATGGCTTCGGCCAGTGGGGCATGACGTAGCCGGTCTCGATCATGGCGTCGCGTTGTGCTGCGGCGTCCTGGTCCTTGATGCGCGCCACGAACGCGCGCACCTCGTCGCGGATGGGCTCGGCCTCCGGAGGGAGGTCGACCGTGCGCGCACGACGGACACCGGCGCGGGTGAGGTCGGTCACGTCGGTCGCGGCCGCATCGGGATCCAGGAGCGACAGCAGGACGGTCGCGCGCCGGAGGAACACGTGCGAGTCGTGCTCCCAGGTGAAGCCGATGCCGCCGTGCACCTGCATGCCGAGGTTGGCGCACAGGTCGGCGGCCGGGGCCGCGAGCGTCGCCGCGACCGCGGCGGCGAACGAGAGCTGGTCGCCGCCGTCATCGGCCGCGCGTGCGGCATCCCAGACCGCGGCAGTGGCGAGCTCGGTGGCCACGAGCATGTTGGCGCAGTGGTGCTTGACGGCCTGGAACGTGGCGATCGGACGGCCGAACTGCTCCCGCACCTTGGCGTACTCGGCGGCAGCCTCGGTGCACTCCCGGGCGATGCCGACGGCCTCGGCGGAGAGCACGAGCCGCGAGAGGTCGGTGAACGTCCGCCGCGCGCCGGCCAGCACCGTGACCGCGGCACCGTCGAGCGTGACGCGACCGGTCCGCCGCGTCGGATCGAGGTTCGGGGGGACCTCGGTGATCACGCCGTCGGCGTGCGCGTCGACGACGACGACGTCGTCGCCCGCGGCGAGGACGAGCACGTCGGCGATGCCGGCGCCGAGGACCGCCGGTGCGGTGCCGCTCGCGGTGGCACCGTCGATCGTGATGTCGCCGGTGAGGCCGACGCCCGCGGTGCGAGAGCCGTCGGCGAGCGAGGTCAGGAGCGCATCGTCGCCACCGACGGCAGCGAGCACCGCGCTCGCGACGACCGTGGGTACGAAGCCGCCGGGTGCGAGGGCTCGGCCGAGCTCCTCGACCACCACGACGAGCTCGGGCATGCCGAAGCCCGAACCCCCGTGCTCTTCGGCGACGTGCAGGCCGACCCAGCCCAGCTCGACCAGGTCGGACCACAGTGCCGGACGGTCCTCGGTCGGGGCCTCGAGCAGCGCCCGCGCCGCGCCGCGTGCGTCGCGCTTGCGCAGGAGGTCGGACGCGGTGTCGGCGAGGGTCTGGTGGTCGTCGGTGATGGCGATGGACATGGCCGCACTGTACCGGCCGGTCGCCGGCGTGCCCCTAGGCCCCGAGATCGGTGACGACGGCGCGGCCGAGGTATGCGCCCGACTCGAGCTCGTCGAAGATGGCGCCGAGCTCCGACAGTGCACCGACGCGCGACACGTGCGTCTTCACGCGCCCGGCGGCGGCGAGGTCGACGAGCTCGCGCATGTCCTGCACCGTGCCGACCGCGGAGTAGATGATCGTCGGGTCGCGCATGAAGATCTCGAAGGGGTCCAGCTCGAAGCTGCCTTCGCTCGTCGCCGGGAGCCCCACCGCGACGAACAGGCCGCCGCGCCGGAGCAGGCGCAGCCCGAGGTGGAAGGCGGACATCTTCGCCGAGAACACGAGCGCGGCGTCCACACCACCGAGCTCGCCGTGCACCGCTTCGAGCGCGGCGTCCGGCTCCAGGGCCATGCGCGCCCCGAGCGATCGCACGAACTCGAGCCGTTCCTCCCCGAGATCGATGCCGACGACGTCGTAGCCGAACGCGGTCGCGAGCTGCACGGCGTAGTGGCCGAGACCCCGGCGGCGCCGAGCACGGCGATCGGCCGGCCCGGGAGCACGCCGTGCGCAGCGAGCTTCTTCACCGCGCCGTACGCGGTGAGCCCGCCGCATGCGAGCGGAGCCTCGAGGTCGCCGATCGTGTCGGGCAGGCGGACGAGCGACGGCGCCCACACGCAGAACTGCTCCGCGAACGTGCCCATGATCCCCTGCGCCTGCGCGCAGTGACGCGGTCGGCCGCTCATGCAGTACTCGCACGCGCCGCACCAGTAGCCGCCGCCGGTGCCGCCGAGGCCGAGGATCACCCGATCGCCGATGTCGACGAACCGCTCGGCCCCCGGACCGAGGGCCTCGACGACGCCGATCGCCTCGTGACCGATCACGCCGGTGCGCGGCGCGCCGACCCAGTCGCCGCGCGCGAGGTGCAGGTCCGAGTGGCAGACGCCGGCCGCGCTGATGCGCACGCGCGCCTGCTCGGCGCCGGGTTCGGGGCTCTCGGCGTCGCGGATGTGGACGGTGCCGTCGTCGAACTCGGCCTGCTTCACGGGCGCTCCTCGATGCAGTGGTCGGTCGGCATCTTCGCCGATCCGTGTGGGTGCCGCGCCGGGTGGTCTGCGACGATGGCGCGATGCCCTGGACCCGTGACGACGTCGCGTTCCCTGCTCACGACGGCACCACGCTGCGGGGCTGGCTGTACCGGCCCGAGGGTCGCGTGCCGGCGAGTGGCTCCCCGGGCGTCGTCATGAGCCAGGGGTTCTCGGCGGTGAAGGAGATGGTCCTCGACCACTACGCCGAGCTCTTCGCCGAGAGCGGGATCGTGGTGCTCGCGTACGACCATCGGAGCCTGGGCGAGAGCGACGGCGATCCGCGCCAGCTCGTCGATCCCTGGATCCAGGCGCGCGACGCGATGGTTGCACTCGATCGGTTGGCCGCGACCGACGGCGTCGACGCCGGTCGTCTCGGCATCTGGGGCTCGAGCTTCAGTGCAGGTGGCGCGCTCGTCGTCGGCGCGCTCGACGAGCGCGTCCGTGCGGTCGTCGCGAACGTTCCCTTCGTCGGGAATCCGGACGACGCGGACGCGGGCGACGATGAAGCGTTCTCTCGCTTGGCCGCACGCGTGCGCGAGCCCGGCCCGATCGACGGCGCGAGCTTGATCGGCCCGGTCCCGGTCGTGGTCGAGCCCGGAGGCCCCGAGGGCGCGGTGCTGCCCCAGGACGAGTCAGCCGCGTGGTTCCTCGATGTCGGCCGCCGCCCCGGCTCCCGCTGGGAGAACCGTGTCCTGCTGCCCGGCGATCTGATCGACTTCGATCCTGCGGTCGCGCTCGCCCACGTCACCGTGCCGACCCTGTTCGTGGTCGCGTCCGAGGACCGCGTGGCGTCCACCGCGAGCGCCCGACGGGCGTTCGAGCTCCTCGCGGGACCGAAGGAGCTGGTGGTCATCGACGGTCACCACTTCGTGCCGTACGCCGGCGACGCCTTCCAGCGGTCGGCGACCGCGGCGCGCGACTTCTACGTGACCTGGCTCTGACGAAGCGCTACGCGGTGGCGGCCGCGCTCAGGCGGTCGAGGCCCTTCTCGAAGTCGCCGCCGACCATCTTGTCCATGCTCGAGAAGATTCCCATGACCTTCACGAGGAACGTCTTGGGTCCGACCATCCGCCAGGTGACGTGCGTGCCGCCACCCGGTGCTTCCGCGAGCGTGAAGGTGGTGGTGTTGCGTGACTTGAACGGCTTCAGGAACTGGAGGTCGAGCTCGACGCGCGACGACGGGTCGGCTGCGGTGATCTCCATGCGTCCCTGCCCGGCCTTGCGGTTGCCCTTCCACTCGTAGACCGCGCCCACGCCGGCGTCGGGGCCGGAGTAGGTGCGCTCGAGGTCGGGGTCGAGGTCCTCCCAGGGCGACCACTCGGTCCAGCGATGGAAGTCGGCGATGCGCTCGTAGATCGCGGCGGGAGGCGCCGGGATCGTCTTCTCGCGGGTGACCTCGAACTGGTCCTTGGTGGCCATGGTTCCCTCCGTCGTCACTTGCGGTTGGCGCGCTTGTACTTGCGCACCGAGAGCGGGGCGAAGATCGCGATCACGATCCCGATCCAGATGAGTGTGTAGATGATGGGGTTCTGGAGCGACCACGCGGTCGGCTCCGGCGTGCCGGCCGGGATGTTGCCGAAGAGCTCGCGACACGCCTGCGTGATGCTGGACACCGGGTTCCACTCCGCGAACTGGCGGAGCCCGTCGGGGAGGCTCTCGGTCGGCACGAAGGTGTTCGCGAGGAACGTCAGCGGGAACAGCACCATGAAGACCGCGTTGTTGACGACCTCGACACTCGGGACCGACAGCCCGATCCACGCCATCATCCACGAGAACGCGTACGCGAAGACCAGAAGCAGCAGGAAGCCGGCGACGGCCTCGAGGAACGAGCTGTTGATCCGCCAGCCGATGACGAGACCGGTGATCGCCATGATCGTGATCGAGACCGCGTTGTAGACGATGTCACTCGTCGTGCGGCCGACCAGCACCGCCGCGCGCGACATCGGCAGCGACCGGAACCGGTCGATGATGCCCTTCTGCATGTCGTCCGCGAGCCCCGCGGCCGTGAACGTCGCACCGAACAGGACCGTCTGTGCGAACACTCCGGCGATCAGGAACTCGCGGTAGTCGCCGCCAGGGACGTCGATCGCGTCGCCGAACACGAACGCGAACAGCAGCACGAACATGATCGGCGAGATGATGACGAACACGAGCACGTCGGGGACGCGCTTGATCTTGATCACGTTGCGCTTGGCGACGACGGTCGCGTCGCCGAACGCTCCCGCGAACCGGTGCAGCATCAGGCGACCTCCGCTTCTTCCTCGTCGTCGACCTCGGCCGCGTGGCCGGTGAGCGTGAGGAAGGCCTCGTCGAGCGTCGGGCGCCGCAGGCCCACGTCGTGCAGTGGGACGTTCGCCTCCTCCAGCTCGTGCAGCGCAGCCCGGAGGGTGGGCACGCCGCCCTCGATCGGCGCGACGACCGCGTCGCGGTGCTGGTCGAACTCCACCTCGCCGACGGCGAAGCGCGCGAGCACCTGGCGGGCGGCGGGAGCGTCGGTTGCCGAGGCGAGCGTCACCTCGATGCGCTCGCCCCCGACCTGGCTCTTCAGCTCGTCGGGCGTGCCGTGGGCGATCGCGTGCCCGTGGTCGATGACGACGATCTCCTGCGCGAGATGGTCCGCCTCCTCGAGGTACTGGGTCGTGAGCAAGAGAGTGGTGCCCCGGTCGACGAGCTCACGGATGGCGTCCCAGAGCGCGATGCGGCTGCGCAGGTCCAGGCCCGTGGTGGGCTCGTCGAGGAACAGCACCGGCGCGTCACCGACGAGAGCGCCGGCGAGGTCGAGTCGGCGCCGCATGCCGCCCGAGTAGGTCTTCACCGGCCGGTCGGCGGCCTCGTGGAGGTGGAACTGCTCGAGCAGCTCGCGGGCTCTCGTCTTGGAGCGCGAGCGACCGATGCGGTACAGGCGCCCGATCATCTCGAGGTTCTCGTAGCCGGTGAGGTTCTCGTCGACGGCCGCGTACTGCCCGGACAGGCCGATCTGCTTGCGCACCTGCTCGGGCTCCCGACGGATGTCGAACCCGTTGACCGTCGCCTCACCCGCGTCGGGCAGCAGCAACGTCGTGAGGATCGACACCGCCGTCGTCTTCCCGGCTCCGTTCGGGCCCAGGAGCCCGAGCACCGTGCCCTGGGGCACCGAGAGGTCGAGCCCGTCGAGAGCGGTCAGCGCTCCGTAGCGCTTGACGAGGCCGGAGGCCTCGATGATCTGGTCCACGCGCGCGTGCTCCCACGGTCGGTGCTTCGGGTCGGTGCTTCGGGTCGATGGTTCGGGTCGGTGCCGGGCGCCCTGCGCCGAGCGACGGCCGGCCCGGCCGGGCGGCTCACATTGTCACGCGAGGGAGACCGTCGGAGCACCCGAAAATGAGCGGTCGGCGCCGGCGGCACGCCCCGAGTCATGCCATCGGGGTGATGGCGGGCGGCCCGGGCAGCCGGTACAACTACGTTCCGCAGCACCGCCGCCGACGACAAGGGGCCCCCATGGCAGACGAAGAGCTCGGACCGATCGACTACCTGATCGTGGAGTTCCCCGGGAGCCGCATGACCGGTGAGGGCTTCCCGATCCTCGTCGACCTCGTCGACCGCGGACTCATCCGGATCATCGACCTCGTCTTCGTCACGAAGGCGGCCGACGGCACCACGACGATGCTGGAGCTCGCGGACCTCGACGGCGACGGCTCGCTCGACCTCTCGGTCTTCGAGGGTGCGTCGTCGGGGGTGATCGACGACAGCGACGTGGCGGACGCGGCGACCGTGCTCGACGCAGGGTCGTCCGCGGCGATCCTCATCTACGAGAACCGCTGGGCCGCACCGTTCGCCGCGGCGCTCCGCCGCGGGGGCGCCGAGCTCGTCGCCCGTGGCGGTGTGCCGATCGATGCGCTGGTCGCATCGCTCGCCGCCACCGGCTCCTGACCACCGCCCGAGACACCACCGCTCGAGAAAGAGGACACACCATGCCAGGACTCCTCCGAGGAGTGGCCCGCACCGCGGTCATCGCCGGGACCGCGACCG
Source organism: uncultured Bifidobacteriaceae bacterium (assembly GCA_964555735.1). Taxonomy (GTDB): domain Bacteria; phylum Actinomycetota; class Acidimicrobiia; order IMCC26256; family PALSA-555; genus CAZKTS01. The sequence goes on along the minus strand of CAZKTS010000038.1, from coordinate 17,556 downwards.
CGGTCTCGAACAACGTCTCGCGCCGTCAGGCCAACCGTTGGGCCCAGCAAGAGGCGCAGCAGCAGCCGCAGTACGTCGAGGCGCCCGCCGCGGCGCCGGAGGCCGACCCCATCGCGCAGCTCAAGGAGCTCGCCGCGCTCCACGAGCAGGGCGTCCTCACCGACGACGAGTTCGCGGCGCAGAAGGCCAAGCTGCTCGGCTGACCCGCCGCGACCGATCGCGGGCTCCACCGGCGGCGCCGGCGCGCCGCCGGTGCGTCGGCTACTGGTCCTGGTCCTGGTCTTGGTCCTGGTTCTGCTGCTGCTGCGCGTTGCGCGGCTGGAGCGTCACCGACCGAGTCGCGGTCTGCCCGCCGTCGCTGTACGCGGTCAGCGTGAACGTGTGCGCGCTCGAGCAGTCGAACGGCAGGCTGGTCTCGCCGTTCGGCGGCAGGTTGCTCGCCCCGCCCGAGATCGAGACGCGCGTCGCGTTCGTGGTCGTCCAGCTCGCGGTGAAGCTCTGCTGGTTGCCGTTGTGGCAGTCGATGTCGCCCGGCGTGGTGAAGCTGACGATCGTCGGGGCAGGCCCGGTGGGGCCGCCCGACTGACCGCTACCCGACCCGCCTCCGCTCTGGCCGCCCCCGCCCTGCTGACCTGCGACCGTCGTCGTGGTCGTCGTCGTGGTGTCGGTCGCGCTGTCGTCGTCGCCGCCGCCGCACGCGGCGCCGATCACGGCGAGGGCGACCACCGCGCTCGCAAGGATCAGGCGGCGCCGAGGCGCACGGGTGAAGATGGTTCGGTTCGTCATCGCCCCATCATGTCGGAATCCGGCGCGTCACGCGGGCGCCCGGCGCTCGTCGAGCACCGCGATGCAAGGATCGACGCCGTGGAGGCCCTGTGAGCACGACCCCGATCGCCGACTACGCGCTCCTCTCGGACCGCCACACGGCCGCGCTCGTGAGCCGCGACGGTTCGATCGACTGGCTCTGCATGCCTCGCTTCGATGCCGGCTCGGTCCTCGGGCGGCTCCTGGGCGACGACGCCGGCCATTGGTCCGTCCGCGCGGTCGGTGCGACGGAGGTCTCCCGCCGCTACCTCGATCGCACCATGATCCTGGCGACCACCTTCCGCACGCCGACGGGGGTGCTGGAGGTCGAGGACGCGCTGGTGATGGGCGAGGGCAACCGCGGGCACGAGCTCGGCGACGGTGCCCCGCATCTGCTGGTGCGTCGGGCCGCCTGCATCGAGGGCGAGGTCGGCCTGGAGATGGAGCTCGTGCCCCGGCCCGAGTACGGCCTCGTGGTCCCGCTGCTCTCGGCGATCGACGGCGGCGTGCACGTCGCCGGTGGCGCGGACCTGCTCGTGCTGTCGGGTCCCGACGGCATGGAGATCGCCGACGCAGGCGTCCGCGCGCACACGACGCTGACGGCGGGGGCGAGCGTGGGGTTCGCGCTGCACCACGCCATGCGTGCGCAGCGCGAGGTGCCGAGGGTCTGGAGCCAAGACGAGATCAGCGAGCGCCTCGACGACACGATCGCGGCCTGGCAGTCGTGGTCGGAGCTGCACCAGGCGTACGAGGGACCGTGGCGCGAGGCGGTGCACCAGAGCGGCCGCGTGCTGCAGGCGCTCTCGTTCCAGCCGACGGGCGCGATCTGCGCGGCGGCGACGACGTCGCTGCCGGAGACCGAAGGTGGCGAGCGGAACTGGGACTACCGGTACTCGTGGGTGCGCGACGCCAGCTTCACGATCGAGGCGCTGTGGGTCGCCGCATGTCCGGACGAGGTCGACGAGTTCTTCGAGTACATGACGACGTCCGCGGCCGCGTCGGTCGGACGCGGGAACGACCTCCAGATCATGTTCGGCATCGGCGGCGAGCACGACCTCACCGAGCGCGAGCTGCCGCACCTTCCGGGATGGCGCAACAGCGCCCCGGTGCGTGTCGGGAACGGTGCGTGGAGCCAACGTCAGCTCGACGTCTACGGCGAGCTCATGAACTCGGTGTATCGGCTGTCGGACCAGTTCGACGATCTCGCGCCGCACACGAAGGCCTTCTTCGTCAGCCTGGTCGATGCGGCCGCGCAGCGCTGGACCGAGCGCGACCAGGGGATCTGGGAGGTGCGCGGCGAGCCTCGCGACTTCGTGTACTCGAAGCTGATGTGCTGGGTCGCCCTCGAGCGCGGGATCGCGCTGGCCGAGCGGCTCGACGCCGTCGACCGGGTGGCCGACTGGAAGGCCGTGCAGCGCGAGATCTTCGACGCCATCGTGACCAGTGGGTGGAGCGAGGCGGCGGGCGCGTTTGCGCAGTCCTTCGGGTCTGACGACCTGGACGCGTCGAACCTGATGATGGCGCTCGTGGGATTCCTTCCGGCCGACGACCCGCGGATCCTCGCCACCATCGACGCGACCGAGGCTCGGCTCACCGACGACCATGGGCTCGTCTACCGGTATCTCGCCGAAGACGGCCTCGAGGGCGAGGAGGGCACCTTTCTCCTCTGCACGTTCTGGCTCGCCCACGCGCTGGCCCTCGCCGACCAGCCCGATCGGGCGCGCACGGTGTTCGAGCGGGCGCTCGGGTTCGCCAACGACGTCGGGCTGCTCGCCGAGGAGGTCGATGCCGAGACCGGCGAGCTCCTCGGCAACTTCCCCCAGGCGTTCAGTCACATCGGCCTGGTGAACGCGGCGTGGGCGATCTCGGAGGCCGAGCGCCGACGGGACGCCGGTTGATCAGGGTCGGCTCATGGCGTCCGGACGACCGGCGTCGGCGAAGGCCGCCTCGAGCGCGGCGAGGTCGTCGGTCGTGAAGCGCCGGTAGGCCGGCTCCGGGCCGGGTCGCCAGTAGAGAGGGTCGTCGGTGAACCAGCGCTCGGCGCGCAGCGGACGCTTGTCGATCTTGTTGGTGGCCCCGACGGGCAGCGTCGTGATCCGCACGTAGCGCGGCGCCCACTTGGTACCGAGGTCAGGTTGCTCGGCCACGAAGCGTCCGAAGGCGTCGGGGTCGAACGCGACTCCCGCTTCGAGCTCGAGGGCGGCCATGACCTGGTCGTCGGCGGTGCGGGAGTCCGGCACGGCGAAGACCGCGACGCCGCTCGCGCCGGGGAAGCGGCCGAGGATCCGCTCCACCGGCGCGGTGGCGAAGTTCTCGGAGTCGACGCGCAGCCACTCGCCGGACCGCCCGGCGAAGAAGAAGACGCCGGCCTCGTCGCGGTACCCCAGGTCGCCGGACCAGTACCACCCGTTGCGGGTGCGCTCGGCCTCTGCCTCCGGGTTGTTGTAGTACCCCTCGAACCGGTCGACGACGTTGCGTCCGACGATCTCGCCGATCGCCTCGGCTCCATTGAGGAGGCGGCCGTCGTCGTCGAAGCGCGCGAGCGCGCGCTCCTCGCCGGTCTCGGGATCGACGATCGCGGCGTCCAGTCCCGCCTGCGGTACGCCCAGCGCCTCCTTGGGCAGGCCGGGCTGAGGCACCATGATGATCACGTTCTCGCTCGAGCCGTAGCCCGAGACGCACAGGATGCCGAAGCGCTGCTTGAACGCGCGCATGTCGCGGGGCGAAGACTCCGGTGCGAGCGCGTACTTGACCCGGTGGTCTCGGTCGTCGGGCGACGCTGGTGTGGCAAGGATGTACGCGAGGGCACGACCGACCGTGCTGAAGAAGGTCGCGCCGTAGCGGCGGACGTCGGGCATGAACTGCGATGCGGAGTAGCGCTCGCGCAGCGCGACCGTGGCCCCGGAGGCGAGCGCCGGAAAGACGATCGCGTTGAGCGCGTTGCCGTGGAACAACGGCATCGCGCAGTAGAGGACGTCGTCGTCGGTGAACATCGTCGCGTTCGCGATCCGGGCCGCGCGCCCGTGCGACAGCTGCACGGCCTTCGGTGCGCTCGTGGATCCGGACGTGAAGATGAGGATGAAGACGTCGTCCGGCGAGAGTGCCGGCAGGCGGGGTGGGGCAGGGCCGTCGAGCCGGCGTTGCCAGCTGTCGTCCGCCACGTCGAGCACCGGTGTGTCGCCGAGATCGAGCCCGGCGAGCAGCGGCGCGTGCGAAGCGTCGGTGAGCACTGCGGCGCAGTCGGTGTGGCGGATGTCGCGGGCGAGCTCCTCGCCGCGTCGCGTCTCGTTGATGCCGACGACGACCGCGCCGACGCGAGCCGCGCCGAAGAGAGCGAAGAGGTACTCGGGAACGTTCCCGAGCAGCACCCCGAGGTGGAACGGGCCGCTCATGGGTCGCAGCGACTCGATGGCGGCCGACCATCGTGAGCTCTCGGCGACCACCTCGCGCCAGGTCCAGGTGCGGTCGTCGATGACGATGCCGATTGTGTCGTCGTCGGCGCGCCGATCGAGGAGCTCGACGACGGTGCCCGGCTGATCGTCGGTCACGTGGCCCCGGTCCGGTCTCGGAGGATGTCGAGGAGAGGGTTGTCGTCGATCGGCATCGTCGGCCGTTCTCCTGCGGCGATCGCGAGGTAGCCGATGCGCGTCATGATCGCAGTGCTGCGCACGAGCGCGAACGTTTCGTACCACTCGAGGTCGGGCAGCGCGCACCCGGTGAGCTGCTCGTACTGGGCGATGGTGCCGTCGCGGTCGGGGAAGCCATCGACGCTCCTGCCGAGCAGCGTCGTCATGGTTGCGGTGAGCGTCGTGTACCACGCGACGTCGTGCGCACGCGCCCCGATGGACGCCATGTCCCAGTCGAGGACCGCGAGGGGGCGCCGGTCGTCCCCGAACACGACGTTGCCCAGGCGAACGTCACCCCAGCAGAGTGAGCCCGGCTCCCGATGGTGCGGCGCGTGCTCCCGGCACCAGCGGAGCGCACCGGCGATGGTCGGCACCGGCGCACCTCCGGACGACCACTGGAGGTACTCCTCCCAGTAGGTGAACTCCGCGTGCTCGTCGCGCACGGGAACCCCGCCCGCGGCCGCGATCTCGGTGGGGGCCGCATGGATCCGCCCGAGCGCAGCGACGAAGTGCTCGTGGAGCTCGGCCCGCTCGCCGGGCGAGAGGGCGCTCAGCCAGGGGTCGAGGACGGTGACCTCGCCGAGGATGTGGCCGTCGACGCGCGGCATGAGCATGAACGGCGCACCGAGCCACGCCGGGTCCGACTCCACGATCGGTGTCGCGACCGGGACGCCCGCGGCCGCCGCCGCTCCCTGCGCGGCGTGCTGCGCGACCAGGTCGTAGTCGGCGAAGAGCCCGGCCGGCGACGGACCCATCCGCAGGACGAGGTGGAGCGTGCGCGGGGTGGCCTCCTCCGTTCGGGCGCGGAACAGCAGCGTGAAGCTTGCGTACCCGGCCGACGGTCGCTCGAGCTCGTCCACGACGACGCGGCTGACACCGAGGTGGCGGGCGAGCCACCGCGCCAGGCCGTCGGCGAGCGTCTCGTCGGTCGTGGGCATCGGCGCCGTCGTCCCCCGGTCGGCAGGCGGTGCGGGCAGGGCGACGTACGGTACCCGGCACGATCGCGGGCGCCGCGGTCGAGCACGCCGACGAGGAGAGCGCGCGTGGGGACCGACGGCCAGTTCCGCCACTCCGTGGCCAGCGGGGATCCGCTCCAGGACCGCGTGGTCCTGTGGACGAGGCTGACCGTCGGCCCGGACGAGCCGGTCGAGGTCACCTGGCGGGTGGCGCGCGACCAATCGATGCGCGACGTCGTTGCGAGTGGCTCCACGACCTCCGCGCCGGACGCGGACCAGACCGTCCACGTCGATGCCGACGGTCTCGAGCCGGCGACGACGTATTTCTACGCGTTCGAGGCGAACGGCGAATCGTCGCCGGTGGGCCGAACCCGAACCCTGCCCGCAACGGGGGCGGAGCACGTGCGTTTCGCGGTCGCATCGTGCGCCAGCTACAACGCCGGCTTCTTCAACGCCTACGCGCGGATCGCGGCGCGCGACGACATCGCCTTCCTGCTGCACCTCGGCGACTACATCTACGAGACGCCGAACGTGCTGCCCCCGGGCGCGCCCCAGCCACCCGACATCGGGCGTCCGTTCGATCCGCTCCACGAATGCGTGACGCTCGACGACTACCGGCGGCGCTACGCCCAGTACCGGTGTGACCCGGACGTCCAGGCGTTGCATCTGCGTCACCCCGTCATCGCGACCCTGGATGACCACGAGTTCGCCGACGGCACCTGGCGCGACGGCTCGTCGTGGCACACCGAGGCGATGGGCGCGTTCGCCGATCGGAAGGCTGCGGGCTTTCGCGCGCGCTGGGAGTGGCAGCCGTACCGCCGGCCGGATCCCACCGACCCGACGCGGGTGTTCCGCAGCGTCGAGGTCGGCGATCTCGCCGAGCTGTTCCTCATCGACACGCGGAGCCGCCGAGACGAACCGGTGCCTCCGCCCGCGATGTACGAGCCGGACCGGTCCCAGCTCGGGACCGAGCAGCGGGAGTGGTTGCTGCGCGCGTTCGACGACTCGACCGCGCACTGGCGGCTGCTCGGCAACGCATCGGTGATGGGTCACACGTGGTCCGACCACCTGCCGGCGTCGATCCGTCCTGCGCTCGACGAGCTTCGGCTCCTGGGCGACGGAGGCGTCGGCCCGGACCCGGACCAGTGGGACGGCTACCCGGTCGAGCGCTCCACCCTGCTCCGGCACCTGCGCGATCACGGCATGCGCAACGTCGTCGTGCTCAGCGGCGACGTGCACGTCGCGATCGCGCTCGAGCTGCACGAGGACACGATTGCGGGTGATGCGCCGGTCGCGGTCGAGTTCGTGACCTCGAGCCTCACGTCGATGAACATCGACGACAAGATGGGCTGGCCCCGCCGGGACGAGCGGTCGCTCGCGCTGGAGCGCGAGGCCGTCGAGGTCCTCCCGCACTGGAAGTGGTGCGAGCTCGACAGCAACGGCTACGTCGTCGTCGACGTGGACCGCGAGCGCGTCCAGGCGGAGTGGTGGTTCGTGGACACGGTGCTCGAGCCGTCTGCACACGAGGAGCTCGGCGCCCGCTGGGCCGTCGAGCACGGCCGGCCGGAGGTGGTCGAGGGCGCCTGACCGCGCGCTCAGCGAGCGCTGCGCCGCCCGAGCATGAACGCCACGCCACCGCTCACGAACGCGACGGCGACGAGCACGAGGAGGAACGGCACCTCGTCGAGGGTGATGTGGGCGAGCATGGTCGACCTCCGGGGTTGGGCCTGCACCGGATCGTAGGTGGCGAGCCACGGCAGCCGAGCGGGATGATCGGCGTGTGCGCCTCGGCATCGCGGATCACTTCGGGTGGGCGGTCGCGGTCACCGCGTCGGACGAGCACGAGGTCGTCGACCGGCGCCGGATGGAGCTGGTGGAGCCGGGCGTGACTGCGGCGCCCATCCACTACGAGAGCAAGCGGCTCGACGTCGCCGCGACGGCTGCGCTCGTGGCCGACGTGCGGGCGTCGATCGCGCGTGCGAGCGCGGCGGCGTTCGACGAGCTCGGCCGAGCGCTTCCCGGACCGATCGTGTCCATCTCGCTGCGGACCTGGCCGGCCGACTTCCCCGACGACATCGCGGTGCAGCGGCGTTCGCCCTACGAGGCGCGCGCCGACGCGATCATGTACCGCCGGGTGCTCGCCGACCTCGCGCGCTCGCGGGGGTGGCATCTCCACTTCTATGACGCGAAGCGCGTGATCGCCGACGCGACGGCGATCCTCGGTGACCGCGCCACGGACGTCCTCGATGGCCCGCGAGCGCGGCTGGGACCACCATGGACGAAGGACCATCGGGTCGCGTTGGCCGCCACCGTCGTCAGCGGCTGAGGCCGCTCACCTTGCGCCGACCGGCGCGGCGTCGGAGAATCGCCCGGTTCCCGGGCGGCACCCGCGATGAGGGAGTACGGCGATGGCAGGCAGCGGAACCGATGAGCTGCGGTTCGAGCCGGTGGGCCCGGGACCGTGGGCGCGTGACGCGGTGCACTTCCCTCGCCCGGTGACGAAGTACTGGACCGAGACCCATCCCGCCGCCTTCCGGCTCGGTACCCAGGACTTCGCCCGGTACTACGGGCTCCTCACCGATGGGCTTCAGACGTCGTACGTGAACGGCTTCGCGTACGGCCAGCCGCAGCCGGCTCCCGACGCCGAGATCCCGGAGCGCTTCGCGCGCGCCGAGCAGGTCTTCGCCGAGAAGCTCTGGCGCGAGCAGCTGCGGGAATGGGACGAGGAGGTCAAGCCGGCGTCGATCGCCAAGCACCGCGAGATCCAGGCAGTCGACCCCGATGCCCTCTCCGACGACGAGCTTGCCGCGCACCTCGCGCGCTGTCGCGACCACCACGCCGCAATGATGCGGCAGCACATGCACTACACGGCCGGGGCGATGCTCCCGACCGGCGACTTCCTCGCCCACGTCGGCGACTGGACCGGGATGCCCCACGCCGAGCTGCTGACCTTGACGCGGGGTTCGGCGTCGGTCTCGGCGGGCGGCTCGTCGGAGCTCGACCAGCTGCTGGCGACCGTGCCGGACGACGCCGCCGCCATGGCCCTGCTCGAGTCCGATGGCGACCCGGCCCTCGTGCTCGCCGACCTGCGTTCCCTCGACACTCCGGCCGGCGCCGCAGTCGACGGCTACCTGGACCTGGTCGGGTTCCGCCCGCTCGACGGCTTCGACATCTCCGAGCCGGGCGCGCTCGAGCTGCCCGACGCGCTGCTGCGCGCGCTCCGGGTTGCCGTGGCCGGACGCGACCTCACCGGTGCCGACGTCGGCGACGCGACCGACGACGTGCGCGCCAAGGTCCCCGAGGAGCATCGCGACGAGTTCGACGAGCTGCTCGGCGAAGCGCGGCTCACCTACCGCCTGCGCGACGAGCGGGGTGTCTACAGCGACATCTGGGCTTCGGGCCTGATGCGCCGGGCTGCGCTGGCGGCAGGGCGTCGGGTCGCGGGCCGGGGCCGCATCGATGCACCGGAGCACATGGTCGACGCGAGTCTCGACGAGATGGTCGCGCTGGTCACGGACGCCGGCGGACCCTCGGCGGAAGAGCTCGCCGCCCGTGCGCAGTATCGAGCGACGCACACCGCGAAGGATGCGCCCGCGACGATCGGCGACCCGCCGCAGCCACCGCCCGACCCCTCGGGCCTCCCGCCGGCGAGCGCGCGCGTGATGCGCGCGGTCGGGATCACCCTGGAGTCGCTCTTCGGGAGCTCCGAGGCCGAGCACGACGAGCAGCTCGTGCGCGGTCTCGCCGCGAGCCCCGGCGTCTACGAGGGCCCGGCGCGACGGGTCGCCGGACCGGCTGAGTTCGAACGGATCGAGCAGGGCGACGTACTGCTCACCCCGGCGACGACCGAGGCGTTCAACATCCTCCTGCCGCTGCTCGGGGCGATCGTGACCGACAACGGCGGCCTCCTCTCGCACTCCGCCATCGTGGCGCGCGAGTACGGCATCCCGGGTGTGGTGGGCACCCGAGAGGCGACCGAGCTCATCGCCGACGGCGCTCGCGTGCGCGTCGACGGCACGGCCGGTGAAGTGACGGTGCTGGGGTGAAGGACGTCGTCCCGCTCGCCGAGGCGAGCGACACGACCCTCTTCGGTTCGAAGGCGGTCGGACTGGGCGAGGCGATTCGCGATGGTCTGCCGGTGCCGCCCGGTGTCGCCCTCTCCGGTGAGGTGGTCGAGGCCGTGGCGGGGGAGGACCCCGAGGCCATCGCGCGCGTGGCTGCCGCGATCGCCGATCTGCCGACACCCCTCGCGGTCCGCTCGTCGGCGGCCGACGAGGACGGCGCGGATGCGAGCTTCGCCGGTCAGCACCTCACGTTGCTCAACGTGCCGACCGCTGACGACGTGCCCGCGGCGTTGGCAGAGATCTGGTGGTCGGCCAACTCCGACTCCGCGATCACGTACCGCCAACGAGTCGGACTGTTCACGCGCCCGAGCGTCGGTGTGGTCATCCAGTCCCTGCTCGACCCCGACGTGGCCGGCGTGATGTTCACCAAGAATCCGATCACCGGGGCCGACGAGTGCCTCATCGAGGCCGCGTGGGGCCTCGGCGAGGCCGTGGTCGCCGGCCTGGTGATCCCGGACACGTATCGGGTCGGACGCGACGGCGAGGTCCTCGACCGGACCGCCGGGCTCAAGAAGGTGGCGATCCGCTCGCTCGCCACGGGAGGCACCGTCGAGGAGTCGGTCGCCGCCGATCGGGCGGAGGCGCTCACGCTCGACGACGGGCAGCTGCGGCAGCTCGGCGACCTCGCACTGCGCGTCGAGCAGGTCTACGGGCCCGGCCGCGACGTCGAGTTCGCGTTCTCCGACGGAACGCTCTACCTGCTTCAGTGCCGCGCGGTCACGACCGGCGGTTCACACGAACCGTCCGCCCCTGCGCGGCCGACCGGCGACCCCGCCGACGCACTGCACCAGGTCCCGTTCTTCGCCGAGCTGAGCCGCGAGGAGGTCGAGCAGATCGCCCGCGTGTCAAAGGTGCGGCGTTTCGCCGCGGGCGAGACCGTCATCCTCGAAGGTTCGGGTGGCGCGGCGTTCTTCCTGATCGACGCCGGCGAAGCGACGGTCACGATCCAAGGCGTGGAGCGTGGGAGGCTCGGGCCCGGTGACCACTTCGGCGAGATCGCGCTCATCGACGAGGGTCGGAGGATGGCGACGATCACCGCCGCGACCGACCTCGTCTGTCATGGTCTGACGTACTGGGAGTTCCGCCCGCTCGTGCACGACAACGGGGCGATCGGATGGAAGCTGCTCCAGTCGATGGCGAAGATGCTCCGCAACGCCCAGGAGGGCCAAGCGCCCGCCGAGCACAGGTAGCGCCCGACGCCCGTCCCGCGCGCGCCTTCAGCGTCGGGTGATGCCGTAGGTGGTCTGCATGTAGCCGTCCGCGGCTTCGGTCGCCTCGTCGGACGATCGAGCGTCGAGCCGCGCTCGGAGGTACGGCGCGTACCAGTCCCACCAATCGTGGGCCGGCGCGGCCTGCTCGAACGCGTCGTGGTGCTCGGCGGTCTCGTGCAGCAGTGCGGCCAGCGCGGCCACGTCGATGTCCGCTGATCGTTCGCTCATCGCCGGAGTCTCGTCGTGGGACGCGCCGCGGTCCATTGATGGGGTGGGCGGGCGCTCGATCCGGCGTCCCTGACGCTGACCGTGGTCGCGGCGCGGCGGCGGCTACGGTCAGTGGCCAACATACGGCGGCAAGGGGTCTCCGCAGGGGCGACGGCGGAGTTCGCGGGGGTTGCGAGTGCGAACGGTCAGCGGCCTGCTCCAGCGGGTCGCGCGCATCTACGGTGGCGTCTGGTACCGGATGGTGCTGCCGCTGGCGGCGGTCTTCGGCGCGTACGTCGTGTCGTTGGTGCTGCTCGCCGTGGTGCTGCGGCCCGTCCTCGTCCCCTTGGCCGAGGACGTGCAGGCGGGCACCGCCGATCCCACGCTGCTCGGGATCGTCGCGCTCGTCCCAGTCCTGCTGCTGCTCGGTGTGGCCGGCGTCGTGTGGGCGGGCGCCACGGCCTACGTCGCCGACGGCGCCGAGGCCGGGCGATCCACGTCGCCGTGGCGATCCGCGTGGCTGGCGGCCAAGCGGATCCCTGCGGGTTTCGGCGCCGTGGTGGTGTGGGTCCTGGCGGTCGCGCTCGCCGCTCTCCTCTTTCCTGTCTTCGTCGTCGCGGGGGTCGTCGGGCTCGTCCTGACCCCGCTGGGTCGCCGCCGCTACGGCGACCGCTGGCCGTCGTGGCGGGTGCTCGTGCTCACCGCGCTGCCGTTCGGCTTCGCGCTCCTCGTCGCCGCGCGGCTGTCGCTCACCTTCCCGGCGGTGTTCCTCGACAGCGTCGGGGTGCGCCGCGCCTGCGCAAACAGCTGGCGGACCGTGCGCGGGCGGACGGCGCCCGTCGCCGCCGTGCTCGCGCTGACGGTGATCGTCGTGTTCCTCCTCACCTTCATGGTGCGCGCCGTCGTCGAGCCGCTCCTGAGCGGCGACGCGCAGGTGATCGTCGCCCAGCTCGCGGCGCAGGCGCTGGTCGCGCCACTGCTGGTGGTCGCACTCGCGGTGCTCTACCGGATGCCCGACGCCGAGCGCCCGGTGCGTCCGGGGCTCGCGCCGGTGAAGGGATCGCACCGGATCGCCATCGGCATCTTGGTGATCATCGCGGTCGTCGCCCAGATGGTGCCGTTCTTCTCGCACCCGGTGGCGTACGCCGCGCCCGAGACACCGTCGGACGTTGCGCCACCTGCGGACGGGGTCGAGGCCGCCGGTGCCGTGGGGCCCGCGGACGTCGGTGCGGCCGCGTGTCCGAACGCGCCGGTCGGGAGCGAGGTGACGATCGGCCACACGAGCAACCTCGACAACCCGCTCCTCCCCGGCGTGCCGACCGAGTTCTCGGTGAACGTCCGCTTCGAGAACCCGGACTGCGACCCCTGGATCCAACCGTCGGGCAACGTCGAGCTCTACATCGACGACGTCCTCCTGGCCCCGCAGGCGCCGCCGCCCCCGCCGCTCCCGCCCGGCCAGACCGACTACGGCTCGGTGCCGTACATGACGTCGTTCACCGCGGGCATCCACACGATCAAGGTCGTCTACGGCGGGGACGCGACGTACCTGCCGGCGGAGACCAGCTTCCCGATCAGCGTCGGGACACCGAGCACCACGACGGCCGTCACCGTCGCGCCGTCGCCGGTCGTGTTCGGGCAGCCGGTGACGTACTCGGCGTCGGTGACCGGCGGTGGGCCGACCCCGACCGGCGTGGTCAGGTTCTTCGGCGACGTCGACCCGGCCCCGCCGACCTTCTCGATCGACGTGCCGCTCGTCGGTGGCACCGCCAACCTCACCACGACCGCGATCCCGATGGGTCTCCACAACGTGGTCGCCGAGTACCAGGGCGACGCGACCTATCTGCCCTCGAGGTGGGATCCGGCGGCCGAGCTCGTGGTGTTCCCGGCCAACACGCAGACGGCGCTGACGGTGACTCCCGCCGGGCGGACGCAGCCGGGCGAGGCGGTGACGGCAACGGTGCGGGTGTCGCCGTTCGCGCCGAGCGAGGTGACGCCGCAGGGGACGGTGCGCCTCTCCGCGCAGAGCCGTGCGGGCACCGTCGACATCGCGACGGGCACGCTCGTCAACGGCCGAGCGACGATCGCGGTGGCGCCGCCCGCCGGAACCCTCTTCCTGTTCGCGACGTATGTCCCCGCCGACGGATCGTGGGTGACGAGCTCGACGAGCGAGCGCCACGAGGTCGCACCGCTCGCGCCGCGCCTGACCCTCACGGCCGGATCCAACCCGGCCCCGTTCGGGCAGCCGCTCACGTTCCTCGCGACCGTGACCGCGAGCTCGCCCGCGACGGGGAGCGTGACCTTCACCGCGCGGCGCGTCTCGGCCCCCGCGACCGGCTCGAGCGCGGCCACGGTCTCGCACTCGGCGAACCTCGACGAGCCGCTCCCCGCCAACACCGACGTTCCGTTCACCGTCGCGCTCGACCCCGGATCAGGGGGCGGCGGCGGCACGCCGACGGGGCTGGTGACGGTGCGGATCGACGACGGCGCCATCCCCGTCGACCCGCCGACGCGCACGCTCGCCCCCGGCGATGATCCGCTCGCCGGTCTCGACTTCACCGCGGTGTTCCCGCCCGGCGAGCACACGATCACGGTGTCGTACGCGGGTGACGGCACGTTCGCTCCCCAGGAGCAGGTGATCGACGTCACCGCGCACGAGGTCGCCGGCGCGTCGCGATCGTCCCGTTCGCCGTCGGGGAGCGGCAGCTCGAGCAGCAGCAGCGCCGGCAGCGGGAGCACCGGGGCCTCCGGTCCGGAGGTCGTGGAGCTCGGTGCCGCGCCGCTCGACGCGGCCGGACGTGCGTCGCTCACCACGACCGACCTGCCGCCGGGTGTGTACACGGTCGAGGCCAGCTACTCGGGCAACGCCGGCATCCAGCCGCTCGTCTCGCCGCCCCTCGCGCAGACCGTCAGCCGTGCTCCCGTCACCATGTCGGCGTCGACGACCGCGGTCGGACCGAAGGTGGGTGAGCAGGTCGCCGTGAAGGTCGACGTCACGCCGCCCGCTGCCGTGAACCTCGACACCAACCTGTTCCGCCAGAAGATCACGCTGCTCGACGGGAACGAGGAGGTGGGGAGCGGCCTCCTCGCCCAAGCGGGTGGCTCGTACTCGACGACGATCACGTTCCGCGTCGCGGGCACCGGGACCCGCACCCTCACCGCCACCTATGCGGGCGACGACTCCCTCGAGCGCGCCCGCGCCTCCGTGTCGCTCGACGTCGCGCGGCAGCAGACCGGGGTGCGGATGTACGGCTATCTGCAGCGCGATGCCGAGTACGGCACCAACCAGAGCTTCGACGGCGCGGTCACGACCACGGGGCCGGGCACCCCCACCGGCACGGTGCAGCTCATGAGCAACCAGGGCGTGCTCGACACGGCGTCGCTGGACGCGGCGGGGAAGTTCTCGATGCACACCCGTGCGCTCGAGGGCGGGCGTCAGACCGTGTGGGTCGAGTATTCCGGCGACGACGAGTTCCTGCCGAGCAGCGTGCTCGATCTGCTGCCCGGACGGGACGACCGCGTCGTCGTGCAGGTCGCGAAGGGCCGAGCCGTACCGGCCGTCTCGTTCGCACCCGCGTCGCCGACGGTCGGTGAGGACGTCACGATCGCGGCCGCGCTCGAAGGCCGCGGCGCCGGACCGACCGGCACGGTCGAGTTCTTCGACGTCGACGTCAGCCCGCGTCAGCTGCTCGGTTTGGCACGCGTCGTCGACGGCGTGGCGACGCTGACGTACGCCCCGACCAAGGTGCAGACGCGGGTGCTCGCGTCCTACGGCGGGGATCGCAACTTCGATCCGACCGAGAACGCGTCGCCCTACGCGATCCTCCGGGCCGAGCCGGCGTCGGCGACGCTCGCGATCACCGGGCCGGACGAGCTCACCTACGGCGCGGGCGGCGCACTCGTCGTCACCGCGACGTCGGCCACCTCCGGTCGGCCCGCGGGCGGCTCGATCACGTTCGCGTCGAAGCAGGCGGGCTTCGGCGAGCGGACGGTGCGCCTCGCCGACGGCCGAGCCCGCCTCGAGATCTGCGGTGGCACGTCACCGACGTGTGATGCCGAGGCTGCCGCGCTCGTCGCCGGCGCCAACGAGGTGACGGCGCGGTACTCGTCGTCCGCCGGCGGCGCCGCGCCACCGGTGAGCCGGACGGTCGAGGTGACGCCGGCGCCGACCGTGCTCGTGCTCACGACACCCGCCGTGGTGCCGCCGGGGTCGGGGGCGAACCTCGCCGCCGACGTGACCTACGCGGCGTCGCGCCCGGTATCGGCCGGGGCCGTCGTGTTCAGCGGCCTCGAGCCGGGCGCCGACGGCGGTGTGGCGAGGGTCGACCTCGGGCGCGCGGACGTCGACGCCCAGGGCCACGCGGTCCTCGTCGTCGGCAAGGAGCTCGCGTGGCCGATCGACGCGATCGAGGCCAGGTACGCGCGGTTCGACCAGCGCACGTTCGGGCCGAGCACCGCGACGAACCCGATCACGATCGAGCGGACCTCGACCAGCGTGAAGGTCTCGGTGCCGAAGGCCCCGGCCGGGCAGGCCGTCGAGGTCTCCGCGAAGGTCGAGCGGGGCGAGGGCGAGCGGGGCGAGGGCGGCTCGGGCATCGAGCCCTCGGGCACGATCACGATCACGCCCGACAACGGCACCACCTGCACCAAGAAGGTCGGCGCAGATCGCTCGGTGCGGTGCTCGGTCACGTGGGCGACCGCCGGCGACCATTCGGTGAGCGCCGAGTACTCCGGCGACTCTTCGTTCGAGCCGTCGCAGAGCAGCCCGTTCGCGTTCACCGGTAGCCGCGGCACGCCCGCGCTGCGCGCGAGCGTCGCGTCACCGGTGATCGAAGGTGCCGAGACCCGGGTCTCCTGGGTACCGCCCGCCGGGGCCACCGGCACCGTCAGCGTGCTCACGGACGGCGGCACGTGGTGCGAGGTCGACGTCAGCGTCGGATCGTGCACGGGGACGTTCGGTCGCGACGCCGCGAACGAGCTCCTCTCGGTGGTGCGCGTGCGTTACTCGGGCGACAGCACGTGGAACGGCGTCGAGGAAGAGCGCAAGGTCAGCGTGCAGGGCTGCGTCCCGATCGAGGTCGGGACGTACGAGCCCGGTGCGGGCAGCGTGACCGTGAACACGCCGCCCAACTGCGGCGACGGGCGCTACCTGGTCGGCACCGAGGTGAGCGCGACCGCGTCACCGGTGGCGCCGAACGAGTTCCGGGGGTGGCTGCGCCTCGACGGGCGCGACCCCGGATGGACGCCGAAGCGCGACGGCGCGAAGGACCTCTCGACCTCGTTCGTGGTCGGCAAGGACTTCTCGACCTGGGCCATGCGGGCGTCGTTCGCGCTGCCGTGCCTCGCGGTCGACGAGCTCGTCGGCGGGGAGGGTGAGCTCCAGCGCAGCCCCGAGCCCGACTGCAAGCTCCCGAACGGCGACGACGGCTACTCGTACGGCACGACGCTCGACGTCACCGCGGTCGGGCTCACCAACCCGAAGTTCGAGGAGCCCGACGTCTTCTTCCGGTTCAACCCGGTGCCCGCAGGCGCACAGGTGTTCCTGCCCGACTCGCCGATCCCGCTCGAGAAGGGCGTCACCGAGGTCGGTGAGGACACGCCGACCCGCACCTCGTCGGTCCCGATGATGCGGGTGCCGCTGACGAGCGACGTCACTATCGGCGCGGTCTTCGGCCCGTTGTGCCGCGACGTGACCGTGGCGGTCGGACCCGCGAGCGACGGCGACGAGACCGAGGTGCTCACGCCCACCAACTGCCAGACGACCGAAGGGCGCGGCTTCACCCGCTTCACGAAGGTGAAGGTCAGGGCCACCTCGGGCGACGAGAGCCTCGTGCGCGACGGCTGGGACGTGAACGGCACGCCGGTGCCCGAGCTGGGCGAGGGCGCGGAGGCCAAGGCGGAGACCGAGCTCCTCGTCGACGGTCCCGACCTCGACGTGACCGCGCGCTACGTGCACTGCTTCACGCTGACGGCCGATGCGGCACCCGGGCGGGACGTCGACAGCAGGCCCCTCGGGAAGGTCACGGCCGACCCGGCGCCGAACTGCCCCGACGGCTCGAAGCGCTACCTCGACGGCACGTCGGTGACGCTCGAACCGGTCGTGGTGAGCGAGGGCGCGACCTTCGTCGGCTGGGACACGCCGGCGCCCGGTGACGAGGACGCGACCGGCGCCGACGGGTCCGAGGCGACGGACGACGAGCCGAGGTCGCTCGACGGCAGCACGCGTGATGCGACGGCGGGGGCCCCGGAGCCCGGCGTCGGCATCCCCGAGCCGACCGATGCCGGTACGACCGACGGCTTCGACTACGTGGGGCAAGGCGACGTCAGTGCCACGGGCACGCGCACCGTCGTCGTCGACCGTGACATCGCGACGTACGCCACCTTCTACCTCGCGTCGGTGTGCTCCCAGCTCGGCATCAACGCGCCGGTGGGTCTCGTGACGTTCGCCGACCGGGCCGGCGCCCCCTCGGGCTGCGGTCCCGGGTACTACTTCGACGAGGGCAAGGTCTTCTGCGCGCGGAACGAGGAGTCGTGCAAGGTCGGCGAGCAGGAAGAGATCCGGAACAAGGGATCGGACCTCCAGCTGCACCTGAACCCGGAGAACAAGCTGCAGGTCACCGCGACCGTCTCG